>JBDTMC010000094.1:0-19785 GCA_039934475.1 Bryobacteraceae bacterium
GGGATTGGAAACGATATAGGCGCTCCCGTTCGGAGCTACGTTCACCGTTACCGGGGAGTTCAGACGGGCTTTCGGCTCATCCAGCAGTTGCCGCCATCCGCCCTGGCCATCTGTTCGCCAAAGCCTCAGTGTATAGCCCGGACCCTTGGGAACGTCCATTCCCCGCGCCGAGAATAAAAGGCGACCGTCTGCGTCGCGATCCACACTCGGCTCCATCCAGGGACAGCGCTCCATTGGGTTCGGTCCCTTCGGAACCGGTCCCGGCGTGGTGACCACCGGATCGAAATCAATTGGTTTCCAGAAGCCGGATTGGCGCGCCCAGCGGATGACTCCCACTGCTACCGCCGACCGGTCCTCCCGCGCGGCGAGGGCCGACAACAACAGATCGTGACCATCCGGAATGGCGTTCTTGATACCGCTGACCAGAACTGTCCAACCGGACTTTCCTATGCGTAGTGGGTCGTCGCCGTTTTGCGCCCGAACGTCGTTTCGAACAGCCTTGAACGATTGCCCGTCGTAGGACAGTTGGTAGACCTCATTCATGTCCTGGCGCGCTGGGTCGCGCCAACTGAAGCGTCGGTCCGGGAAGGGAAACCAATGCGCTTGGCCGATGCCAAAGCCGGTTCCGGCGTGCGGATGGGGCGTAGCATCCGCCCGGAGTGCTCCGCGGGGAACAAACCCGCCAAGCATCGGGCTCTTCATGAATAGGCGCCCATCGGTGGTCTCATTCCTCGATGCAGCAAAGGTACGCCCGGGTTTCTGAAAGTCGTCGATCAACACAACATCGGAACCATCCAGGAAACCGTAGTTCGGCGTCTCCTCGGTCATCCGCATCACCATCACGCCCATAGTTCGCGAGTCCGCCTGAAAGGGGAACGCGAGGGCATAGCGAAGTGTTCCTTCCGGAGGACGATCCGGAGGGGAAGTAAGAACCAGCAGATTGCGTGTCACGCCGGTGATCCCGTCGCTAAGAGCGAGGGCGGCGGGCGTTACGCACGACAGGCCGGCGAGTTTGGCGAATGTTCGTCGATTCATCTCAGATCCCTGTTTTGAGAGAACAATCAGAACGAAATGGCCAGCCGGAATTGGATGACACGGCCACTGCGCGAACGCAACAGCGCGCCAAAACTCGGGCTATTCACCGGAAGCAGAGTGCCGGCGCCCCAGTACACACCGCTACCCAGCCGGGTGTGATTGAAGGCATTGTAGAAGTCCGCGCGAAAGTTCACCGACATCACTTCCCGCACCGGAAACCGCCGCTGAATGGAAGCATCCGCGGTCCATCCGCCGGGCATGTTCACTGTGTTGCGCCCGGCATTGCCGAATGTTCCGATGGCATTGGGAGCGAAGGCCGCCTTATTGATATAAGCGAGATACTGCTCGCCGCGCGTGGTGGCCGCCGGGTTGACGAATTGCGAACTCGGCAAGAGGACATCGGCCCGGTCGCTACCCACGCCGCTCAGGGAGCGGTCCTGACCGCTGTAGACGGTCAGCCATTGCCCCGTTCGCGTATTGAAGAGCAACGACGATTGCCAGTTTCCAAACAACGCCCGGACCGCTATGGGCATTGATGTGAGTTTCGGGGAATCGAAGACCGCGGAAGCTGTGACTATGTGGCGGTAGTCGAAGTCGGAATTGCCGCGATTGTTGTGGACGTTGAAAGGATCCGAGCTGTCGAATGTGTCAACGGATCGCCCCCACGTCAGCACGTCGAGACTGTGCCCCCATGTCCAGGCGCCGGTCACTAGAAGATTGCTCGCCAACCGTCCCCGCGCCGACGTCTGCAGTGCATGATAGTCGCTGTATCCGAAATCGTCGTTCAAAACAATGGCGCCGTACGTTCCCGGGCTTGGCTCAATGCTACGGCGAGAATTGAGATTCTGTAGAGTGGACAAGGGGGCGCCACTGGAATCGGTACCTGGAATGTATTTCGCCGCATTAATATGGCCGGTCGACATCAGATTGCGTCCCCGCGATCCTACATACGTAGCCTCCATCAGGATCTGATTCACCTGGTGCTGCAGGCCGAATGACCAGGACTGTAGAGTTGCGGAGCGAATGTCGTTCGAGATGGCAGGGCTCAGACTCACCGGCAGATTGAATGTTGCATTGCCGGGATCGAACTTGTAGGGATAAGGGTTCTTGATTCCCGCGAATGGGTCGGCCAGACTAGCTGGAACCATGTTGACAACCTGACCATAAGGCTGCTGCTGCGCGGCAAAGTACGCCGGCGCCCAAGTGGTCGGCACGTAGTAAATCCCGTAGCCCCCACGGATTGCCGTTCGGCCCGTGCCCATCGGATCGTAGGCAAAGCCGATTCTGGGCGCCCAATCATTCCAGTCGGTAGGATATAGCGTGTCGGGCACACCCTTGTCGCCGACGAAGTTCATGCCCAGCGGTGCCGACGGGATCACCGTCGATTGCTGACCCTGAATGAAGACAGTGCCGTATCGCTTCTCATGCACGTAAGGACCGTCCACCCGGTAGCGGAGGCCAAGGTTCAGCGTCAGGCGCCGCGTGAGCCGGAAATCGTCTTGCACGAATCCTGCGTACTTCTTAGACGAAAGTGGGATCGGCAGCAGACTGGTCTTATTCAGATTGTCCGGTAAACCCAGAACGAAGTCCGCCAGGCCATTTCCAGTGAAGCTCCCCCCAAATGTGAACACTCCGTTTGATTGACCGTTTCCGCCTGGTCCCAATGAATACCGCCCACGCCACAGGCCGAATTCAAAGCCGAACTTCAGGCTATGATTGCCTTTGATCCACAAGAGAGTATTTGAGAACAGGTAGTTGGAATCGTACATCTGGCTCGGAGTCACCGTGTTGATGGAAAGATTGCTCGCAGGGATGTTAAACGCCGGCGCCGTCTGTCGGGAGCCATCCGGGTTCCACCCGTTGATTCCCAGCTTCTGGAAATCGACGAACTCGGTTCCTGCCTTGCTATCGCGCAGTTGTTCGATATTGTTATGTGCGAACGTCGTCTGGTTTACCAGCGATGACGTGAAGGTATACGTGTTGTTCAGGGTAAGGGCGCGGTTGCGTGCCGAACTCTCGTATTCCGCTTCCGGCAAAACAATTACGGTTCCTCCAACGGTGTCAGCCTTCGGAATGGAACGCCACCAGCGTCCGAACAACCGATCGCGCGAACCGATGTTTTGATCCACCCGGATGGCATATTCGTAGGCGGAACTCGGCGTGGAGAAGTTATCCCGATACTGATCCCCAAAGTTCGCCAGCGGCATTTTGGCGGTCAGATACTGAGCGACGGGCGAGAGCCGGTCTGTGGGTATCTTGTTGCCCGGGAATGGCAGCCGGGTGGTGGGATCGATAATCGTACCTGACACGGCGGAGAAGTCGCCCGCCTTTTGCGCCGCAGTTGGGGGAAGCCCACCCTGAATGAGAGTGGACGTCGGCAGACGCAAACCCTCGTAGTCAAAGTAGAAAAACGTCTTATTGCGGCCGTCGTATAGGCCCGGAATCCGCACTGGCCCGCCGATATCGCCACCAAACTGGTTATACCGAAGCGGCGGTTTGGCGGAAGGAGAATTAAACAAACGCGAGTTGAATTTGTCGTTCCCGAGGATTTCAAACGCCTGGCCATGATAGAGGTTGTTGCCGCTCTTGGTGACCGCGTTCACCACCATCACCGCGCCTACACCATACTCGGCACTGAACTGATTCCGGATCACTTTGACCTCGGCAATGCTTACGGACGTTGGCAGAATCGGTGAGCCACCCCAGATGCCCTGCCTTGTGCTGGAAGAGTCCACCTGGTAGTCGGTTCCGTTGTTCTGTGCGCCCGCTCCCTGGGAATCGTATCCAAAGAGCCAACCGACATAGGGGTTCGTGATCACGCCGACTTTCTGATCGGCCGGAATCACGCCCGGCGCCGTACCAACCGCTGCCAGAAAACGGGAACCACCAATCGGAAGCCCGTCTAACTGAGCCTTCGTGACCACACTGCTGGACTCGGATGAGTGGGTGTCCACCTGCAGACTGTCTCCCTGCACCGTTACTTGCACCGCAGTGTCTCCCACCTCCAGGGCGAGGTCCAGCCTCAGGTTTTCGTCGACGCTGAGGTTGAGGCCTTCCCTGACTATGGTCTTGAATCCGGATCGAGAGGCAGAGACCCGGTAGATGCCGGGCGGTAGAACTAGAGCGCGGTAGGACCCGTCGTCACCGCTGCGCACGGTTCGCTTGTAGCCAGTATCGCTTCCGAGAACCACTTCCACATTGGGAACAGTAGTGCCCGTTGGATCGGATATGAAACCCATAATAGAACCAGTGCTGACACCGGTTTGCCCGAAAACCGGCAGCACCAGGACTAACAGGCTTAGTACAAGACAGAGGGAATAGGCATTTGGTTGTCGCGTCGCGTTGTTCACAGTAATCCTCGTCTACGCTAACGGGAAAACCGGGGCATTTTCAGGGTCTCGAAAGCGGAATTCGAGTCACAGCGGAGTTAATTTCTGAAGAGGATTTCGTCATCGAATTTCTGCACATCCGATGAAGGTTGAATCGCCGGGCCACCCTCCGACGGTTCGGAGGGAGTGGTCGGTGCCAGATTATAAGCTGCGGACGGGCATGGCGACCAGGTCGTCCACCTGCATCGTCTCTTTCACCACATACGCTTCGCCGTAGCGAACCCCAATCAGGTTGCCGTAATACCGGGCGATGGCGGCGTGGCGCTCGCGGATCTCTTCCTGCGTGGGAAAGAGGGCCGCGCCTTCCGCGGTCGGCCCGTATTGGCTTTCATAGGCGAACAGCGAAGCCATGCGGCGATCGAACTGGGGTGTAATGTCCACCACGAAGCTCGGCGTCACCGGAGCGTAGCTCGCGGCATAAAGAATCTTCGAGGGACGGTGTGGTTCCAGCGTTTCGTCGATCTTGCGCAGGCCGGCGAGGAAGCACGATTCGTAGCCAAGTTCGGAGGTGCGGTAGTGGTCCGGGTGGCGGCCTTCCCAATAGGGCAGGATGACGACGCGCGGGCGCAGGCGTCGAATCTCGCCGGCCAGCGTCATGCGCGCCATAATGTTGTTTTCCAGGCGCGCGTCAGGCATGTGAAGGTTGCCCCGCCATTTCAGCAGCAGGTGTTTGGCGGCCGCGTGAGATTCACTCACCCGCTGCTCAGGCGTGCCGCGCGTTCCCATGTCCCCGGCCGTGAGGTCAAGCACGCCGGTGCGGTAACCCTTCTCAGCCATGCGGATCAGTGAGCCGCCGCAGGTCTGCTCGACGTCGTCCGGATGGGCCGCAATCGCCAGGACGTCCAGAGCGGGAAGTTCAGATTCGTGACCGGTGTGCATGTCAATTACCAGCGGGAGTCGCGGCGGTGGCGCCACGGATCGTTCGTCTTCATCACGTAAATCAACAGGATGCCGGTAAGGAAACCACCGACATGCGCGAACCACGCCACACCTCCTTGCGAGTGCGAGGTGATCGTGGCGGCGCCGCTGAACAATTGGATGACGAACCAGTAGACAAGGATTATATAAGCGGGGACTTCTATCGTCGTCCAGAAGATGAACAGGGCCACCAGCGTCGTGATGCGGGAGTGGGGGAACTTGACGACGTAAGCGCCCATCACGCCGGCGATGGCGCCGCTGGCTCCTAGAATCGGGATGCGCGAGCCGGGATCCAGTAGAACCTGGGTGAGGGCTGCAGCCACGCCACAAGCAAGATAGAAGACAACGTATTGAACTTTGCCAAGAATGTCTTCAATGTTGTCGCCGTAGATCCAGAGGAACCACATGTTGCCGATGAGGTGCAGCCAGCCGCCATGCAGAAACATGGAAGTGAAGAGATCGGCAACTTGAAGGCGGGCTGGGATGACGCTGTAATGGGCGGTGAAGGCGTTGTGCGAATAGGGATCGAGCAGCTCTCCGTACAAGAAGAGCACGACGTTCACCAGAATGATGGCTATGGTGACGTAAGGAGTGGTCCGGCTGGGTTGTGAATCCCGAAGTGGAATCATGCGGTGGTTCTGTAGATGCGCGTCGGCGTCTCAAAGTCGCTACGGGATCGACGCTCGGCGCGGCCCATGAGTTGTTGGGCATCGGCGAGACCGCGGATTCCGCCGCGGGCGCCTAAAGCGGTGCAGTTGAGGGCGGCCATGGCATTGGAGAGGTCCAGCGCCTCGCCCATCGGCAGGCCTTGCAGAACGGCGTAACAGAAGGCTCCGTGGAACACGTCTCCAGCACCGGTCGTATCCACGCAGTTGACGACGAATGCCGGGGAGTAGATGAACTTACCGTCCACGCGCGCCAGTGCGCCATGGGCGCCAAGGGTCATGGCAGCCACCCGCATGCCGAATTCGTTCTGAATGAGTTCCAGGGCACGCAGCGGGTCACGCTCGCTGGTCCAGGCGACGGGGAATTCGGAACTGGTGACCAGGTAGTCTACGTTGGGCAGCACATGGTCAAAGCCGTGGTAGATGGTATCGACATCCACAGTGACCGGGATGTTGTGCTGGCGGGCGATCCGCGCGGCGTGGGCGACGGCGGGCGTGTCGTGCCCATCAATATGGAGCAGTCGCGCTGAGGTCACCATCTCGGGCGTGATCTCTTCCGGCGCCAGTCGCAAGCAATCCATGCGCTCCCACAGAACGGTGCGCTCGCCCGTCGTCTGGTCGATGAGGATGTACGCGGTTTGATTCGGGCACCCCTGCCGTACCTGAACGTCGTCGATGTTGATGCCCGTGCCGCGCAGGCTCTCCATTTGGATCTGGCCCCGGTGGTCGTCTCCCACCGTACCGATGTATTTGACGCGCAGGCCCAAGGCAGCGCAGGTAACCATCGCGCTCGCCACCTGGCCACCCGGGCTGAGGATCTCTTCAATGAATCGGACTTTCCCGGCATAAGCAGGGAAGTTGGGTAGGAGGATGAGGGTATCGGTGGCGTTAAGACCGATGCCCAGTACGTCGAAGTCAGGCATCAATGTTTCACTGTAGCGTGAAAGTGATGAGAAGTGGAGGCCGGGTGCCCTCTATAATTGACAAGAAAATGCTGCGACACCTGATCCTGCTGCTGTTGGTTCTGCCCGCCGGTCTTCGATCTCAGGAGGATTGGCGGCAGTCGTATGAAGCGGGGCTGGCGCAGGTACAGTCGAACCAGCTTGCTGCCGCGAAGATCTCCTTTGCCAAGGCCGTGTCGGCGAATCCGGGATTCCTTCCGGCGCGGAAAAATCTCGCCACAGTGCTCTGGTTTCTTGACGAGCGCGAGGCCTCGGAGAAGGCGTTTCGCGAGATCCTCAAAACGCACCCCGCGGAAAAGACGGCTCACCTATACGTGGGCTTGGCCGAGTACGGGCGGCGCCGGTATGCGGCTGCGAAGACACACCTGCTTCAGAGTGGCGATCTGGCGGATTCTAACCCTGAGGTGCTGCCGATTCTGGCCGAAGTCTATCTGGCAACCAGCGATGACCGCGGGTGGCAGGCTGTGCGCACGCGGCTGCCTTCTGACGCGGCAACGCAGTTACGTGTGGCGCGTCTGGCGTTGGAATATGGCAAGGCCTCTGAGGCGAAAGAGCGCCTCGAGAAGTTGCTCAAGGACGATCCGCGTGAAGAGGTATGGCTGACCTTGGCCGAGGCCGAAGATCGTCTACAGGCACCGGAGAAAGCGCTCGCGGCCTACCGGCAGGCTCTCGAAGTGGGGCATCATTCGGAACAGGCCTGCGTCAGCGCTTCCGGTTTCGCCCTGGGCCACGGTAACGCGGAGTACGCCCTGGAGATCATCGGCCGGTGTCTGGCGGACAGGCCGCGGAGCGCGATGCTCCTGCTAATGAAAGGGCTGGTGACGGCACAACGAGGCGATCGCGGTGCAGCCGAGCAGTTGTTCAGCGAGGCCATGGCAATCGATCCCAAATGGCCGTTGCCTTTGCTCGCGCTGGGCGTATCTCAGTTGGAGGGAGGCGGCGCTGAGGCGGCCACCGCCACGTTCGCTAAGGCGTCTACACTTGCCCCGAACGACTCCACCGCCTTGTACTTGCTCGGCACTGGCTACAGCCGCGGCGGGAACCAGCTGAAGGCCATCGCCGCATTGGAGAAGGCGACGGCACTGGCCCCAGGGGATGCGCGGATTCAAGCCGGACTCGGCCAAGCGTACGCGACAGACGGGCAAACCCAAAAGGCCATCGCGGCATTGGAGAAAGCCACCAAGCTCGATCCGCACCTGCCGCAGGCGCTCTATCAACTCGGCATCGCCTATCGAAAGATCGGTCGCGCCGAAGAGGCGCGGCGAGTGCTCGCACGGTTTCAAGCGGACAAAGACAAGGGACGTGCCGAGGAGAGCGAGATGGTGCAGATCCTGAAGGTTATCGGGCGCGCGCCAGTGAATCGATAAGCTGAGTGCGTTCCGCGGCGGTGGCGTCCGCCTTCGCCTTGCGGAAGCGATCAAAAGCGGTTTTCGCTTTGGCCTCGTCGCCAATCCGTTGGTACGCGGTGCCCAACCGGTAGTAGATCTCTGACAGCGTCGGCGCCAGCGTGGCCGCCTTCTCCAGATGGCTCAGGCTGGCGGCATACCGCTGTTGCTCTTGGGCAAGAACCGCCATTTCCACATGTGCTTCGGCAAGAGAGGGATCAATCGCTAAGGCACGGCGCACGTGGGGCTCTGAACCCAGAATCTTCCCATAGCTGAGATGGGCCCAGGCATCGGGCGGATCCTTTGCCAGATAGCGCGCGAAGACTGCCGCGATGCGGGGCTGCGCCGCGCCGGCGCTTTCATAGGCACGGCCCAGTAAGTAGTAAGTCAACTGGTTCTGCGGCGCCATCTCCACTGCAGTGAGGAAAGCCGCCGCCGCCGCCTCGTGGTCTCCGGAGAGATAACTGATGACGCCTGAGACAAGCAGTTGCCTCAGGCTGCGCGCCCCCGCTGATGATCGCGTCTTCGCCGTGGCTAAGTCACCGGAGGCCAGCAGCGCGCATTCGTAGTCGAATTCGTAGTCCTCCACCTGCGGCTTCAACTCCACCGCGCGGCGATAGGCGGCCAGCGCTTCCGGCAGACGCTTGCCGCGTTCTTCGGCACGGCCTAACAGGTTCCAGGCATCGGCCTGTTCGCCGGCCGAACGGCGCAAGAGAGCCGCAGCTTCCCCAAACCGATCTGCCTCGAAATATCCGAGGGCCAGGTTGTAGGCGGTTTCCGGCGAATCCGGCATCGCCGCACGCATCTTCTCCAGGACAACCACCTGCGCCTCGTACGCCCGGAATGAGGACAGTAGCTTTGCCGCGCGAGCCAAGTCCGGACTCCTACCGTCCACCACGGTTACCAGCCTCTTCGCGGAAGCCAGTACTTCCCCGCGTTGCCGCAAGCGAAGCTGACATTCCATCAGACCAAGCAATGCCGCGGCGTCCGAGGGCGCTGCTTTCAGAACAGCCTCGAATTGCGCCCGCCCATCCAATGGCTTTTGCTGCGCCAGCGCGATCACACCAAGGTTGTAGTGCGCGGCGGCATTACCAGGATTGAGTTGCAAAACCCTCTCGAATTGCTGTTTCCCTTCCGCGAACCGGCCGAGTTGCAGCAACGTCGATCCCCAGTACGAATGCGCTCGATAGTTGCCCGGCTGAAGCGAGGTGGCTCGCGCGAAGTGGCGTTCCGCCTGTTCAAACCGCGATCCAGCGGTGTCGGTGAGGCCAAGCAAAGTCTCGGCATCGCCGGACTTCGGATCCAGCTTGAGGGCCTGTTCCGCGAAACGCCGGCACTCCTCCCAACGCTGCGCCTGCATCGCAGCGGCGGCCTTCTGAATTGCGTCCGTTGCCGTCTCCTGCCCCATCAGCAGCAGAAACAACAAGGTCTTCATTGCCGGGCCTGGCTCAACTTCACGGCGATCGCGTTCACCATCGCACGCGCTTCGCCGATGCGCGCGGGAATCGGGTCGCGCGGAATCTTCGTGCGGTCGAACTGCTGCGTCGCAAGATCCACGGCCTTTTCCAGCACCGTGGCGGCTTCCGCCACAAGTTGCGGATTACGGCCGCTAGCCTTCAGTTCCGCTGCAAGCTGCCTAACCGTCGCCAGGCATTCGTAGTCTTCAATACCCTCGCGCAGCATCTCCCAGCGCATGCTATCCACCGGCCCATGCGGTCCCGGATAAACGAGGAACATATCGCCAGAGGGCCACTTGTATTGTGGTTGGTCCCACAACGTCGCCGGCCAGAAATTCCACGCCCAGCGAATGTAGCCGTCGTAGTTCCACTTCCAGATGGCCCAAATCAAGTACCGCGATTCCAGTGGATCGGAGAAGATGAACGTATTCGGATAGATCGGCGTCGTGGCAGTGTAAAGCAGGGTTCGCTTTCCCGCCTTGCGCCGCGCCTCGATGTCCGGCAGCGTGATGCCTGACCCCGGTGTGGTGTACCCATAGTGCAGCGCCGATTCGCGCGACTGGCTGGTGTACTTGCCGTCGTCGTCTCCGCCGCTCACCATCAGTTTCAGGCCCGGGGCCGTTTGTTCGTAGAACGGGATCACCTGATCCAGCACTTTCGTGCTGATCTCATCAAACGCCAGATACGTCTTGTCCAGCCAACCCTTCTGCCGCAGATGCTGTTCGAAGTTGGCCGCAAAGGCGCCCCACACGGCGCGATACTCCACTGATCCAGCGGGCAGCCGCAGTTGGTGAGACTGGCCGGTTCGTGTATCGATGTAGGTAACCACTGAATGATCGGTGCCGGGCTGCACTAGCGGCGACCACGCTTCGATGTGATCGCGAATCCCCGCCTTCAAGCACATTTCCACGAAGCGATCGAAGGACGTGAAATCCTGTTGCAGTTTGGTGCCGCCGTCAAGGGTCCACTCGCCATCGTGCTTCCATTGCACTAACGAACGCACGGCGAAGCCGGTGTCGCCTTGCCATGGGTCTTCCACGATGAATGCGGTGATGGTCTTCTGGCCATGAGCAGCCAGATCCTGGACGTACGCTTCCATCTGCCGCCAGTGCTCTTCGCCCCACAGCGGTAGCTTGTTGAAGCGAGCGATTGACGAAGGATCGACGAGGATGTTGAGGTAGCAGCGGAAGTCCGCTGGGTCTGACAATGTCAGCGGAAGAACGTTCACACTGAGGTGGAACTCCACTGGTTTCGACGCGAAGTTTTCCACGCGAAGCGTACCCTCGTAAAGGCCGGGTGTAGCATCGCGCGGCACCTTGAAATCGATCCACACCCCCTGGCTTTGATGGGCGAGCAGATCAACCGCGGGACGTTCGTAAAGCGGATCGGGAGTGTACTGTCCGTTCTCATCAACGGGAATCAGCGCCGGATAGCGTATGCGGAAGGCTGAGGCGGGTATAGAAGAACTGCCGCCGGCGAGCCGCAAATCTCCGGCCTTCACGCGAACTCCCTTCGCCTCGCGATTCGCGCGCAACCCAAGCTGGCTAACCACAAATTCATTACGCCACGCTTCGAGTTTGATCTCCCGCCCTACGCGATCTCTGCCGAAGCTGCCTGGGTAGACACGCTTGTGCACATCGGCGACCCAAACCTGAGTTTCTGTGTCCCAGGCCGGCAGACCGCTGAATGCGGTCTGCCCCCAGAGTAAAGCGGATTGCACTACACCGCAAAGAACGAAGACGCCAGCCGCCCTCATCGCAGCCTACCAGAGCAGCTTCAGGCCGAATTGGATTACGCGGCCGTCATTGGCGCTCCGGATTCTTCCGAACGCCGACGAATTCACCTGGGTCCCCACACCAGTGAAGTTCACCTGGTTGAAGACGTTAAACATCTCCGTTCGGAATTGCACTTTCTTACGTTCAGAGAAAGCGAAATCCTTGAGCACGCTGAAATCGCTGCTGCTATATGCCGGTCCGCTGATGAGACCACGGCCGGCGTTGCCGTAGACGCCGCGCGGCACATCGTTGGTCGGAACGAAGGCGGCGGTGTTGAAGAACTGGTTCACCATGCTGCCGCGATCGGGGTGGCTGAGGATAATGCTGCTGGTCGTCGCACCCGGCTGAAGCTGCGCGTGCTGGTCGCCGAACGTGCCGTCCAGCGCCACGTCGTCGCCCTGCGTAAACGTAAGCGGCGCGCCGCTCTGAATGGAGTGGATCCCCGTAAGCGTCCATCCGCCGAGAACAGCTTCGGCCACACGCTGGCGGAATTTCACCGGCGGAGTCCACAGCCACGAAGCGACAAAGGCATGCCGCCGGTCCCAGTTTGATCGGCCTCGTTCGTCCCTGAGGTTGAACGGATTGGCTACCGTAGCCCCAAGGTTGTCCGTGGAGCTGGAATCGATGGACTTGGCCAGAGTGTAGGAACCGACCACGCTCAATCCACTGGAGAAGCGTTTCGTCACCTGGGTCTGGAAGCTGTGATACCAACTGCGGAAGTCGTTTCCGAGCAGATAACCTTGGGGACTCAGAACGCCGGGCTCAAAGATCACTCGATCGTTGATGTTCTGGTCAGAAGGCGCTGCGCCGGTAACCGGCGAGTTGATGTAGCGCGCCGGATTATACGTCCGCAGGGCTTCAAGCTTGATGCCGATCTTGCCGGCGTAGGCGGTCTCCATCATCAAGGTGGGTGTGATCTGATGCTGGATGGAGAGGTTGAACGATTGAATGTACGGCGTCCGCAGGGAGGTGTCGGTGAACACGCCGCCGACGGGGAGCGGGAACAGCGGACAGTCGTAGCCGGGATACGCCGTGATCTTCGTACAGCCGAATTTGCCTGTCGTCGTGGCCGGCGGCGCCGTTCGACCGACACTGCCAAATGGATCCTCAATACGGCCGCTAAAGGCGCTGGCGAACCCTGCGAATGGCGGATTCTCTTGCGCCAGCGAATCGGCGTTCACGCTCTCATAGAAGACGCCGTAGCCGCCGCGAATCGCAGTCTTGCCGTTTCCGAAGACGTCATAGGCGAAGCCGATGCGCGGGGCGAAATTGTTCATGTCCTTGTTCGCCAGGCCGCGTGGCACATCGCCCGGGAACAGAACTCCAACAGGCGCGTCGGGTACCGTCGTCGATTGCACGCCCGGGGACACCGTGTTGATGCGATCGTTCTTCTCTACCCACGGGAAGAACGGTTCGTAGCGAACGCCCAGGGTAAGGGTCAACCGTGGGCTCACACGCCACTCGTCTTGGAAGAAGAAGGAGTGCGCCGCAGTGCTGGCATCGGTGTCGCGTATGCCGAAATTCAAGTTGACGTTATCGTAGGCTCCCAGCATGAAATCGGCCGTCGGATCCCCGCTTCGCGATCCCGTGAAACTAAACGAGGGAGAGCCGATGAACACCTGCCGGAACTGCAGGTGCAGCAGCTCGTAGCCGAACTTGAGGCTATGCTTGCCGCGGATCCAACTCAACGCATCCTTGAACTGATAATTCTTGCTCTGAAACCGTGTGGTGAAGCCGGAGCCAAGGGTGAAATTGTCGCCGACGTTCACAGACACCGCGCCCGTGGGCACGTATTGCGGCATGTTGATGCCGAGCGCCGTTGGGTCGATGGTTTGACTCTGAAGCTGGTTCGACGGAGTGTCCAGGTAAGAGAACGTAGCCTGATTCAGTAGCGTGGGAGTGATCGTGTACGTATCGTTCACCACTACCTGACGCGTGGTTTGCTCAAAGGATTCCCCGATGAATCCGGAGATGTTGCCGCCGCCGGCAAAGGGCGAAGAGCGCGTGTTGCGGTCGTAGAAGACGCTGCCAAAAACCCGGTGATTGGCGCTTTGATTCCAGTCGCCGCGGAACATCAACGTGTCGCCACGGCGGGGGCTGGCAGCCAAGCCGGTGACTTCGCCGGAGGGAGAGGTGGGGACGTAGCCAAGCAGCTTCGTCGCCACCGGGCTAATGCAGCCAGGCGCGATTTTGTTGTTCGCGACGCAAGGGCTGCCGCCGGCATCGGTGAAGGGCACACCGGTAACGGGATTCGTCGGATTTTCGAGCGTCGTTCCCAGGCCGCTGAAATCACCCGATCGCTGCGCGGCACTCGGGACAAGGGCAACTACCGACTGCGCTTCGCCATGATCGCGCAGCCCTTGGTACGAGCCGAATACAAATAGTTTGTCTTTGATAATCGGAGCGCCGGCCGCCGCGCCAAACTGATTCTGCTTCAGCGCGGGCACGCGCGGCGCAAAGAAGTTGCGCGCGTTGAGTTTGTCGTTCCGCAGAAACTCCCACGCCGACCCGTGCAGTTCGTTGGTGCCGGATTTCGTCAGCACGATCACCTGCGAACCTGGATTGCGTCCATACTCAGCGGCAAAATTGTGCGTCAGAATGCGCACTTCCTGCACCGCGTCAGGTGGCGGATAATTCATCCCCGTGTTCCGCGATGGGTTATTGAAGTAGCCACCGTTCAGAGTGAAGAAATTCATGTTCCCGCGGCCACCGTTGACATTCATCTCCGGGCCGCCGCGTGCGTCGCCCAGTTGTTGCGGCGCGTTCACGTTCAGCACGCCGGGCAGAATGCGCGCCAGCGACATGATGTTCCGTCCGTTCAGCGGCAGGTCCACCACACGCCGGTCGTCGATCAATCCCGACAACGTCGGCGAAATCGTATCCACCAGCGGCGCTGTGGATTCCACTACCACCTTCGTTTGAATCGCTCCAACCACAAGCGCGGCATCCACGCGCAGGTTTTGATTCACCGTCAGTTCGATTCCCGTTTGCGATAGCGCCTGAAAGCCCTGGCTTTCGAAAGATACTTCGTAACGGCCCGGCGGCAGCGCCGGCAGCGAGTAGAAACCGCTGGTATCCGATTGAGTGGTGCGGCTGGATTGCTGCTCCACCATCTTCGCAGTGACTGCGGCGTTCGGCACCGCCGCGCCCGAAGAATCGCGGACGTAGCCTGTGATATTTCCCGTGGCCGTCTGAGCGGTCACACTGGCGGGAATGATGCAGACGGCCAGAAATACAGCCGCCCAGCGGAGCGAAATTCGTTCCTTTGACATAGCGGGGGTCTCCGTCCCAAAAGAGAGTTTGGATCTAGTAGTCAGTCTGCTTAGATCTGAACGCCGAGGTCAGACCAGTTCATCACGGTCTTGCGATAGATAGCTTCCCGGCCAAGAATCGCCGTCAACGCCGCGGTGGCGCCAATCACGATGTCGGCCGGCGGCTTCTTGCCTGTGCGAATCGATTCGAAGAACGCAGCGATATGCGGCGCATCGCGTTCCTTATCAGGCTGAGAAATCAACGTCGGTTCCACCTTCGTCTTGGAAAGCGGGTAGAACTTGCCCGTCGTAACGTCAACCGCGCCCTTCGTTCCGTAAACGTAGAAATACTGGCCGTCTCCCGGCAGGCCGCGCGGATGGAAGAAGACCTGAGTGAACGACATCTTCACGTTGTTCGGGTAGTCGTAGCTCAGCGTGTAGCCGTCCATGTTGGTGCGGCCCACCGGTTCGTTCTTCCAGATTTCGGTGCCGCCAAAGCCGGCCGCCCGCTCGGGATGACTTCCAATCATCCAGTTGCAGACATCCAGGTTGTGCACCGCCATCTCGACAATCACGTCACCGGATTTCTTGGCATCGAAAAACCAGTCAGACGACGTAGAATCGTGGTCCAGATCCCAGCCCGCATGCCGTTGCGCCTTCACCATCACCACGTCGCCGATGATTCCTTCGCGGATCTTGTCGGCCACGCGTTTCACCGAATCGAAGGAGCGCATCTGCTGCCCTACGCAGAAGACGCGGTCTGATGCTTTCGCCACCGCAATCAGTTGGGCGATGGATTCCGGCGTAGTGCCCACTGGCTTCTCGCAGTAGACGTGCTTACCGGCCTTCAACGCCGCAATCGCCATCTCCACATGCAAGTAACACGGCGTGTCGATGAAAACGGCGTCGATGTCCTTGCGCGCCAGCAGGTCGCGGTAGTCCTTGAAAGTGGTCGGCTTATCGCGCACCGCCGAGCTGGCCGCTTTGTCCAACCGGTCAGGCTTGATGTCGCAAAGGGCAGCTACCTTCACGCCGGGCTGCTTCAGGATCTCTCCGAGAACGTAGGATCCGCGGTTGCCGGTGCCAATCATTCCCATCGTGATCGGATCGTTCGCGGCAGTCGCCGCGGAGGGTACAAGGCTGAGCCCGGCTGAGGCGATAGCCGAAGTCAGAAAGTCTCGACGTTCCATTTGTGGTCCTTTCGCGGCAGGGCAGGTTGAACTGGGTTTCGGCTCACTTAGCCAGGATTAGCCGATTATAAGGAACCTTAACTAACTATGCAAGGGGTATACTCTCAAAATGATTCAGCGAATCGGAGCGAGCCTCATTCTGTTGACCCTGCCTCTGGGATTGCCGGCCGCGGATTCCAAAGGCTTCGTCTCTCTCATGCCGGTCAAGGACATTGCTGAGCACTGGATTGCCGAAGTTGCGCCAGCAGCTATCTGGAGTGTGAAGGGCGGAGAGATCGCCTGTAAAGGCCAGCCCAACGGTTTTCTTCGAAGCAAGAAAAACTACAAGAACTTCGTCTTCCGGGCCGAGTGGCGGTTCAAAAAAGAGGGGTGGGTTCCGAAACCGGAGGATGAAGGCTGGCCGAACGCCGGCTTCTTCATCAACGCCGCGGAGGTCGTCGACGGCTGGCCCAAGTCGCAGGAAGTTCAGGGACACTTTGGTGAAGCGGGCAGTCTGTTCGGCGTGCGCGGCGGAGACGTGAAGGGCGCGCGGCGTGGGCCAATTGTGAAGGACCGGATTCCCTTCGGCGACTGGGACAAATACGAAGTGACCAGCGATCACGGTCACATCACTGTCATCCTCAACGGGAAGAAAGTGAATGAGGGCCACGATCCCATTCCCGCGCAGGGTTCGGTGTGCCTGCAGTCGGAGGGTTGGGAAGTCCACTATCGCAACGTTTCGATCAAGGAGCTGCCATGAGCGTCGATGTCACACGCCGTTCCGTTCTGCGTCTGGCGGGCCTGGCCGCCGCCGGCGGGATGCTGGCCGCAGAGGCGAAGGCCACCAAATTCCAGATCGGCTGCATGACCCTGCCCTACTCAGATGTGCCGCTGGAACGCGCCCTCACAGGGATCGCCGGCGCCGGGTATCGCTATGTGGCCTGGGGCACCACCCATCCAGACGCCGCGGGCCGAAAAGTGCAAATCGTGGATGCAGCGGCGCCCCCCAAAGCAGCGGCTGAGCTCGCGGCGCGCTGTCGCGGCATGGGCCTGGAACCGGTCATGATGTTCTCGCAGATCTATGTGGCGGCTCCGGACTCAGTCAAGGTACATACCCAGCGCATCCGGCAGGCCGCGGCAGCGCGCATGCCGTTCGTCCTCACGTTTGGTCATATCGAAAAGGGCGGACTGGAGGAGTGGGTTCGCAACTTGAGGGAACTCGGTCCCATTGCCCGGTCTGAGAAAGTGACAATCGTCATCAAGCAGCATGGCGGAAACACGGCGACGGGCAAGGATTGTGCCGCCATCGTCGAAGCCGTCGGCGATGAAGGAGTGAAGATGTTTTACGACGCCGGCAATGTGCTCGATTACAATAATGACGATCCGATACCCGATATCAAAACGTGCTGGCAGCACGTGCGCGGATTTTGTATCAAAGACCACCGGAATACGCCTAAGGACGAGGACTGTGGGATCGGGTTTGGTGAGATTGATCACTACAAACTGCTGATGCCGTTGCTGCAGACGGGGCTGAGCATACCGCTGGTCTGCGAAAACATCTTCGAGCCGTTACTGCCCCGGCCGAAGGATGCAGCCGGAATTGACGCCTTGGCGCGGCGCTCGCGGGAATATCTTGAAACCCTCATCGGCGGTTTAACCAGAGGCATTTAATTAAATGGGAATAGAATTTCCCAGGTGTTTGTAATATAAAACGGTAACGAGGCTCCTCGATTAATACCATAATTGCTCAAAACCTGCTAGAGTTACTGCAAAGGAAGTCCACTGGCTCGGCCATTCCGGCAGCGGAAGCTGGTTTTAAGACGGTGGCTTGCCGCCGCTGACTTCACTCGAAGTATCCTCCGTACAACTCGTGATCGTATGTTCAACAGGGCTGCACAGCGTGTGGTGCCTGAAGAAAGTACCCGTACAATATGCAATCGGTCCCGTCTGTTTCGCCAAAAGCGTGCACTGGAATTTTGGGTTTCGATGAGATGACAAACGGCGGCCTGCCGGCCGGCCGCAGCACCTTGCTCATCGGCGGAGCGGGGTCAGGGAAGACCATTTTTTCGCTCGGATTCCTCGTGCATGGCGCGCAGCATTGCAATGAGCCCGGAATCTTTGTCGCATTTGAGGAGTCTTCCGCTCGAATTATTTCGAATGCAGCAACTTTCGATTGGAAGCTGGCAGAATTACAGCGTAAGAAATTGTTCTTCTTGGACGGCGAACCCGATTTCGACCTGCTCCAGTCCGGAAACTTCGATTTGACCGGCATGCTCGCTATTTTGGGTGCCAAAGTCAAAGAGATGGGTGCCCGGCGCATTGTGTTTGACGCTCTGGACATCATCTTGGCGCTGCTGCCCGATGTGGCTGCCCAGCGGAGAGAAGTATACCGGCTGCACCACTGGCTGCTTGAGAATAAGCTTACCGGCTTGATTACCTCGAAATCCAGTGGACATGATTCGGATTTCCCCGCCGACCAGCCTTTCGGCTTTATGCAATTCATGGTCGATTGCGCGGTGATTCTTAATCATCGGGTAATTCTCGGCGTATCCCAGCGAAATTTGCGAGTGCAAAAGTATCGAGGCTCTAATTTTGACGAGAATGAATCACCGTTCGTCATCGGGAGTAACGGGTTCGATGTGGCTATCGCGCGCATGTTGGACCGCCGCGACTCCCCGGTGACCAGTGCCCGGGTTACCACTGGAGTGAAGCGCCTCGATACCATGCTCGGCGGCGGCTACTACCGCGGCGCCAGCGTCCTGATCACGGGCTTCCCAGGAACGGCCAAGACCACTCTCAGCGGCGCGTTTGCTGAAGCCGCCTGCCGCCGTGGCGAACGCACCATGTTCGTCAGCTTTGATTCCGATGGAACCGAGGTGATTCGTAACCTCACGTCTGTTGGAATCGGCCTCGCCCGATATGTGAAGAACGGCTGCTTGAGTATGGTCTCAGCCCGCACCATCACCGGCAGTGCTGAGACCCTCTTCGTGCGCATCAAGACTCTCGCCACGGAACACAAAGCGACTTGCCTCGTCATCGATCCGGTATCCACTTTGGCGAAAGCCGGGAATGAACTCACCGCCCACGGCGTGGCGGAACGGCTAATCGATTGGACCAAGGCAGATGGCATCACCTTGGTGTGCACCAGTCTGCTTGACGAAATGTCCAATCAATTCACCGGCGGCAAACCGTTACAGATATCTACCCTCGCGGACACCTGGATCCATCTCAACTATCTGATGCAAGCCGGTGAGCGCAACCGCGGCATCTCCATCGTCAAGTCGCGCGGTACGGCCCATTCGAATCAGGTCCGTGAACTCATCCTCAGCGACAGCGGCGTTACGCTTGCCGACATCTACACGGCGGGTGGCGAGGTGTTGATGGGCACTCTTCGTTGGGAGAAGGAGGGAGCTGAGCGCGTGGCAAACGAGGTCGCCGAAGTCGCCGAGAAGCTGAAACGCGTCAGCCTCGACGCCGAGGAGGCGGTACTCCAGGTGCGTGCAAAGTCTCTGCAAACGGAACTGGCGGCGAAGCAGGTCGAGAAGACATTATTAGCGCGTACAACGGAATCTCGCACCGGGGAACTGTCCCGGCGCCATAACCGGATGCGGGAGTTGCGTGGCGCCGATCCGACGCCGCCGAAACGTAAATGAGCCGACCATGAACGCACATCCCATGTTCAGGTTCCGGCTCTACGTTGCTGACGATACGCGAAACTCAGCACAGGCTAAGGCAAACCTCACTGCTCTTTGCGCCACGTATTTACCGGGCCAATATGA
>JBDTMC010000095.1:0-19715 GCA_039934475.1 Bryobacteraceae bacterium
GGATGTGTTGTTCGACTTTGGAAAGTACACACTGAAGCCCGAGACGCGTGAGAAGCTTGCCAGGATTACCGGCATTCTGATCTCACACCCGGAACTTAAGGTTCAGGTGGAAGGCCATACGGATAATATCGGTAGCGATGAGTTCAACCAGAAGCTCTCTGAGCAGAGGGCGGGTACAGTCCGCGATTACTTCGTCGCCGGCGGAGTGGCGGATCCGTCAGTGACTGCGGCCGGATTTGGTAAGACAAAGCCGGTTGCCGACAACAGTACTGCCGCGGGCCGTCAGCAGAACCGGCGCGTGGAACTGGTTGTGTCGGGAGCTAGCATCCAGACGTCGACAGGCCAGTAACTTCTGTGCCGGAGGGTGCGGTCGGCGGCCACGAGTCACGGCCGCACCCCAATCCTGCCCTCTCTTTCCCAGCTCTTCTGCGATACTCGTCCAATGCGAGTAAAATGGGCACTAAACGCTTGTCCGGCGGACGAGGAGCGCGATTGAGAATTCCCGTTCACGAGATCCGAATGCTATCACAGCCACCGGCGTACAGACGGTACGCTGTAGCCGTTCTATCGGCCCTGGTTGCAGTGGCGCTCCGTTTCTATGTCGGACCTCATCTTGGCTATCAAGCTCCCTTTCTGTTTGCTGCTATCGCCGTATGCGTCAGCGCTCAATACGGCGGCATCTTTCCCGGTCTAGTTACCACAGCGCTGAGCTTTACCGTCACTTATGTAATTTTCACGGTTCCGATCAAGGGCCTAATACCTACAGGGTCGGACGCCGCGGGATATCTTGTGGTTCTGACGGTGGGCGTCTTTCTCAGTGTGTTTTTTGGGAGACGCCGGCAAGCACAAGAAGAATTTCGGCGGATTTACCAAAACCTGCAAGCGGCGCAGAATATCGGAAATGTCGGCAGCTGGGAAAACGATCTTGTGACGAACCGGTTGTGGTGGTCTGCTGAGACACGCAAGATCTTTGGACTCGCCGAGGACGTGCCCGTGACGATTGCAGATTTCTTCCGCCTGGTGCATCCCGAAGATCAGGAGCGCGTCCGCGAATTGGCGAGTGCGTCCAAGAAGAGCAAAGAGCAGTACAACGTGGAGCATCGGATCGTGAGAGACTCTGGCGAGGAGCGTTTCGTTCACCAGATCGCCAAGGTGTTCTACGGCGACAAGGGCGCGCCCATGCTGATGATTGGCAGCATCCAGGACATTACAGATCGTAAGAGGGCAGAGCAGGAGATCCGGGTCTTGCGGGGCCTACTACCGATTTGCGCGAACTGCAAGAAGATCCGGGACGACAAAGCGGGCGGTTCATGGTCAGAAGTCGAAACTTACGTTAAGCGGCACAGCGAAGCGTCGTTTACGCATGGCATCTGCCCGACCTGCATGGAGCAGTTGTACGGAATACGCCCAACTGACGACGTCAGAGGAGCAACGAATTGAGTATTGTCGTTCGGCCAGGCCCGAGCTGGGTATTCGCTAAATCGATTAATGAGTGATCCGCGCGCGCCGATAAGGACTTTGTAGGTCTGAGGAGGCGTAAATGTCGATTGGGGCTGTATCTTTAAGCTCCGTTGCGGCGCAGAATTCTGTGCGCGGGAGCATCAATCAGTGGAAACAAGGGCTCACAAATCTGTCCGATTCCCTGCAAGCAGGGGATTTGAAGGGTGCCCAGAATGCTTTTAAGGACTTGGTAACTCTGCATCAGAGTAACGAGTCTTCCCGCCCGCCGGGCTCCGGCAATTTATCCCTGCAGTCGGACTTCAAGGCGCTGGGGAGTGCCTTGAGTGCGGGCGATTTAAGTGCATCGGAGTCGGCGTTTGACCAGTTACGGACCGACCTGCAGGCTGCCCGCGCGCAGCAAAGCAGCCGTCCGGCGCCCGCCGCTCGCGCGTCCCGGACGGCGGATGCCGATGGCGACAACGACGGTACCACCGGTGCAGTCAAGGCATCTACTTCCTATACGTCGAGCGGTTCAGCCGGTTCCACGGGCGCCTCTACTGGGACGATTCTCGGGATGTACGCCTGAGGGCTTTCCCCTCAATATCCCTGCGGCATGTGGAGTCAGAAGACGGAAGTCAGGAGACTCACTCGCTTGCGCCATCTACCTCAAGCAAGGGGAATGCGACGATTACATCCGAGCGTGGCGGCGCTATCGTTCGCAACAGCCGGTGAAGCCGTCGCCAGAACGGCAATGGCTATCAATCGCGCGATGTTCATTCGGACTTCGCAATGGTCACGTTCGTAGAAGTCGCGGTGACCGTCAGGACGTGCGTTCTTTCGTCCCACTTCATCTTGCCGCCCTTCACCGATTTCGGCTTCCACGCGGCCATCTTGAGGCGCTCGGTGGAACGAGCGTCGAATTTCTTGTAGGTAATGCGGTCCGCTCCGTAGTCGATGTTCTGAATCACGGACGATGAGCGGAGCAAGTGATTTTGGTCGTTGGGCGCGAGTTCCGGCGCGGCCGCCATCGCTCGCAGGTAGTGGCGGATGTAGTCGCCATAGCCATCGGTGAGCCAGTTGTCGTCGCGCGGGTAACGGTTCTTGCCGTCGGTGTCTACCATGTAGGTGGCCCAGTTCAAACGGCGAATGGCGTCTTCTTTAGTAGCGCAATCGCCTGTGGCTTCGCAGTACATGATCTCCACTGAGGCGTGGCGTGACGTGTGGCTGTTGCCCGGCACCTTGTACGCCGTCTGCTCGTTGATCGGAATCACTCCCCATTTGGTGAACTCCTGGTTGGCGAGCGTATCGTAGCTCCATTGCAGCATGCCCTTGGCTTGCTCTTTCCATTGCGGGTCCCAGTTCGGGTGTTGCAGGACGTAGGTGGCGAGGGTGTCGGCGTTGATTTCAGTGTCCGACCAGGAGGCGGTGGGGATGTCCTCGAAGAATGGGCCCCATTTGTTTGTCTTGATGGGGTACGCCTTCAGCCACGCGATCACCGTGTCGCGCGACTTGGAATAGGCCTGGACGTTGCCGTGCTTCATCGCGATCAAATCGTCGAACATCCGTAGCGCGCCGGTGTAATTGGTGGTGTAGGAGGCAACGAACGTCTTACCTTTTTCGGTTTGCTTGTGAACCTCACCGGTTTCGGCATGTACGCGGTAAGGCCATGGGGCGTTGTCTCCGTCGCCCGGCTGGATGTGTGACGCCAGAGTATCGGCAATGGCGGTGGCGGCATCGAGGTACTTCTGGTTTGCGGTGATCTTGTAGAGCACGATCAACTCGGCGGCAAAGCTGGCGGCTTTATCTGGCTGCGTGAAACCCTTGCCGGCTCGCATGTCGCCGTCATACTCTCCTGAGTGCAGTTCCATGTTGTAGGGATAGAGCAGATTGGGCCATTTGGAGTTGGCGGGAATCTTTCCGTGCGCCAGCCAGTAGTCGGCCATGTACGCCATGTTTTTGTGCAGGTCGGCATCGCCGAGGTAGCCATAGAGCAGGTCCCAGGAGGACATCGCCATAGGGATCTGGTCGCCGCCTAGCCCGCGCTGATCGTCGGTGTCGGGCTTCCAGACCTGGTGCTGCATGTAGAGCGGGATCCCATTGGGACAGTTCCGAATGTTTTTCCAAAAAGTCCACGTCGCGCGAACGACTTGATCGTAGGCCTGCGAGGGGCCGGTGCCGTACCAGGGTATGATCCTTCCCGATGTGTCGACTTTGATCTCGTGGTAGATGAGTGTTTCCGCCGCCATCGCGGAAGTCGTACCGGCGACAAGCGCTGCGGCAATCAGTGTCTTCTGAAGCAACGATGTTGGTTTCATAGAGTCGAAAGTAGTTAGACGGCTGGTGGTAAACCGGAACCGAAGCCGCCATCGACAACCACGGCCGCGCCGGTCATAAACGACGAATCACCGCTGGCCAGAAAGACAGCCACGCGGCCCACTTCTTCAGGGCGGCCGATGCGCCACAGCGCATGTAATTTGCCGGCGGAGGCGCGGGCGGCCACAGGGTCGGGCTGAGCCTGGAAATATCCTTCCGCGAGGCCGGCATCGATGTAGCCGGGGCAAATGCAATTGACGCGAATGCCATCCTTGCCGTGGTCAATCGCCATGGCCTTGGTGAGGCCGATAATGGCCGCCTTGGTGGCACAATAACCGGCGCACATCGGCTCCACAAAGAAGCCGTTTACGGACGACATGTTGATGATGGCTCCGCGCGTGTGACGCAGATGCGGCATGAAGTATTTCGAACACAGAAAGACGCCGCCGAGGTTGACCGCCATTTCGCGATTCCATTCCTCGAAGGTGGTGTCCTCCACGGTTTTGTTGACCTGGATGGCGGCGTTGTTGAAGAGGACGTGAACCTCTCCGAAGACCTCGAGAGTGCGGGCCGCCAGATGCTTGACGGAATCAGGCGACGACACGTCGGTGGGGACGGCGAGAGCGGTTCCACCCGCGGCTTGTATGAGGTCCGCCGTCTCCTCGGCAGCGGAGCCGATGATGTCGGCGATTACCACTTTGGCGCCTTCGCGCGCGAACTCCAGCGCGCTGGCGCGGCCAATGCCACCGCCCGATCCCGTGATGACTGTGACACGATCCTGTAGTCTCATTGCAGTTGTTCCATGCGAAGCGAAGCCTCGCGGTAAGTCTCTGGCGCGCGATACGGCGTGGCGCGTATTTCGATCGAAAAAGCTGCTCCTGGAGCCAGGGACCGGCTGGTGCCGGCGGCCAACGCCTGCTCCAGATTCACGGGCATGCTGGTCCACGGCTCAATCACGACAACATCCTGATAGCCGCGCCAGCCGCCGTAACACATCCATAGCCACAGGTTCGGGCAGGCTTCGCGCGGGAATGTGAACAAGACACCTTCACCGGTTGTGGCGTCTTCGGCGGCGAACCATCCGGCCTCGAGATCGGTGACGTAGTGGCCGCAATAGATTCCAGCGGAACCGGGCTGCACCTTGCTCATGTCCACGTCGCCGAGGCGCGGCCATTCATAGCGCTGCCCGGGCGTTCCGAGCGACGGCGAGGAGGAGACACCAACGACACCGGTGCGGCCCGGAAGTCGCAGCACGGTGTTCGGATTTACGTGGATCGCCGGATGTGTGCCCCAAATGTAATCGAACGGCAGCACGCCAAGGTTCTCCACTTGAAAGCGCATGCGGATAACCGGCGCGCCGTGGTCGAGCGTCACTGACTTTCTGGCGCGGACTGGGCTGATGGGACCGTAGCACGAGAAGAGTGAGCTGTTCGCATCCTGAGCATCCACGGTCCACGCGAGAGAGCGCAATTCGCCGAGGTTGGGATAGCTCTCACCGCCGTACGTGCAGGCGTCGCAGGTGGGAAATGCGTCATCCCAGCCGCCTGACCAGTAGTTGTCGAAATTGGAATCGATTGGATATGGCCGCGGTTGAACGCGGGGGTTCTGCCAGAGGATTTCGCCGTTGGCCGCCTTCCAGAACAGGCTCTGAATCTTGCAGCCCACCTGCGGCAGAATTTCCGCACGCAGCCATTCGTTCTCCAGTTGCACCGATGACTCAGACGGTGACATGAGTCTTCCCGGCGCCAACCTCTTCGAGCGCGATGGCGAAACATTTCTCGATCAGATCGCACATCTCATCGATGCGGGATTCGCCCGCGTTGATGGGCGGAGAGACGGCAAACCACGAAGGATCCACGCGCATGATCAAGCCGTTTTCCAACGCGATGCGCCTCAAGGCGGTACCTAACTCGGGGAAGGGCTCCATCGACTGAGTGTCGCGGACTAATTCAACGCCGCGAAGAATGCCGCGGCCGCGCACTTCGCGCACCACGCCGTGGCGGACCAGGCGCTCCAAACGCGAATGAAGGTACTCGCCGATACGGCGGGCGTTCAGATCGAGTTCTTCTTCCACGATGGTGTCGATGACGGCGATGCCGACGGCGGAAGCGAGAGGATTCCCGGCGAACGTGTTGCCGTGCGCGAATTGGATGTTGTCCTCAGGAGCGCCATAGAAGGCGTCTGCCCAATCCTCACGCACGATCATGGCGCCGATGGGCATGGCTCCGTTGGAGAGACCCTTGCCGCAACAAATGATGTCGGGGGTGACGCCGAATGTCTGGGCGGCGAACATGGAGCCGGTCTTTCCAAAGCCGGTGATGACTTCGTCGAAGATCAACGCTACGCGATGGCGGTGACAGATGTCGCGGATGATGCGGAAGTATTCCGGTGTTGGCGTGATGATGCCGCCGGTGTTGCCAATGGGTTCGACAAGGAAGCCGGCTACGGTGTCAGGATCTTCGTGGACAATGACGTCTTCCAGGGCGCGCGCGGCGAAGCGGTTGCACTCGTCCCAGTCGGAGAAATTGCGGCGGTAATGGTTCGGCGGAAAGACTTTGAGGAAGCCCGACATGTGGGGCTCAAACTTGGTCTTGCGGGGTCCTGTGCCGCTGGCCGCCATGGCCGCGCCGGTGCTGCCGTGATAGCCGAGGTAGCGGCTGATGAACTTATATTTTCCCGGGGAGCCCGTTTGCCGGTGGTATTGGCGAACGAACTTCATGGCCGCCTCAGTGGATTCCGAGCCGCCGCTGAACGGCTTGACGTACTTCAGATTGCCCGGCGTGACGGAGCCGAGTTTCTCAATGAAGTCGAGTGTGACATCGGGAATCCCGTGCAGCGGCGGGGAAAAGGTCATGATGTCCATCTGCCGATGCATCGCCTCCATCACCCGGGGATGGCGATGCCCCAGCCCCGCGACGAAGATTCCACCGATGGCATCGAAGTAGCGTTTGCCGGTGATGTCCCAGACGTAGCAGCCCTCGGCCCGGTTGAAGATCACGGGATTCTTAATAAATTCAGAGGTCTGCTGAAAGTCGATGAACGTTCGTTTCAAGAGCGCCTCACGGCGCGGGTCAGTCTTCATAAGGTTTCTCGATGCGCCCCGATTGTATCGATTTGGGTCACACGGGTGTGTCGTACCTCGCTATGAGGATGGTGGCGCCCAGCACGACGGCCGCGCCGCACAACGCGAGCGCACTCAGCCGTTCGCCCAGAAACAGCGCGGCGATGGCCACGCCGAACAATGGCACCAGGTACAGAGACATCGACGCCACCGTGACGTCGAGGTGCTCCAGTGCATGAAAGAAGAGGAGCATCGAAGCGCCATACATCAGCAGGGCGAGGAAGGCGAATGACAACCAGGACTGCCAACCGAGAGTGGCGAGGATGTGCCAGTCAAACGGCTCAATCCAGATCAATAGCGGGATGCTGGCCACGGATGCCGTGATGTAGCTGAAGATCAGAATCTCTATGTCGTGGAAGCGAGCCATGAGACCCTTGCAGTAGACGTTATAGAACGAAGAGCCGAGACACCCGCCGAGGATCAACAGATTGCCCACGAAATAACTCATCTCGCCGAACGAACTCTGTCTAAGGTCCTCAACGGACATGAGGAAGACTCCGATCAGACCGAGCAGCAGCGAGAGTAGCCGCAAGCGAGTGATGCGCTCACTGAGCATGATGGACGCCAGCACTGCGCTGAATACAGGGATTAGCAGATTAAGGATGGCGCCATTGGAAGCGAGGGAGCGGCTGATGCCCCACGTCATACCGAGCTGTGCGAGTACCTGCCCGCCCACGCCGGCTAACGCGAATTTGCGCCAATCACCCCAACCGGGACGGACCGAGTTGGGATTCTGGCGGCGCTTGCGGATCAGCAGCGGGATCATCAAGAGGGTGGTGACGTAGAACGGCAGGAAGGTGATGGCGATGGGACCCATCTGGCGGTTGAGAAACTTCACCGCCGTGCCTTGTCCCGCCCAGATCAGGCAGGCCAGCGCGAGCAGCGTGAAGTACCAGGTGACGCGCGCGGGCCGGGACGGTGTGTTCACGACGGCAGCTGTTTCCATGTGCGGCATTTTATCGAGTTCGGACTACTGGGCCCACTCCGGGAAAGCAGCGATGGCGTCCATAAAGTTGTGGACTTTGTCGGTGTGGGCGTCTTCCTGCCAGCCGCCGCGCCCAGCTTTCAACGAATTCTCGCGCGGACAGCCGTCATCGTTGGTGGCATACAGCGCGTAGTTCAGCGCCTGGTGGGCGAGTGCCTTGTACTCGTCGGAACCGGTGGCCTTGGTGTAAATGGCCAGCGTCGCGCCAAAGGTGGAAAGCGCGCCGCCCCACGGCTGCTTGTCGTATGTCTGCTCGCCGCAAATCGTGACGCCACTGATGATGCTGGTGAAGTTGGCGTTGGTGAACTCGATCAAAGTGCGCGCGTCCTTTTTCCAATCTGTATCGAGCTTGTCGTCGCATTGGCATCCACGCCGCCGATAGAGGCGATTTGATTGCGCGAATTGCCGACACTGGAGCCGTTCTCGCCGCCGTTGTTGCCGTAGTTGCCGCTGCCGCGGCCGTTATTGGCGCCGGGCATGAGATTCATCTGGTAGAGCGGGTTTTGATCGATGTTGGGCAGGGCGTCGAGTTGCTTGTGAGTAAATGTCTGCGAGAGTTCCGATGTCTCCGTGTCCACGGAAATGGTGCTGGCGGCGACTTCCACAGTCTGACGCATTTCGCCAACAAGCATGCTGATGTCCACCCGCTCCACACCGCCGGCGTTCACCGTCACACCCGTGCTGAGGAACCGCTGAAACCCGGAGCGTTCCGCTTCCACCCGGTACTGGCCGGGGACGAGGAAGTTGATGAGATACTCGCCGGACGCGTTGGAAGAGGCTCGGGTAACTACGCCGGTACCCAGATTAGTGGCCTTGATGGCCACGTCGGGCACTGCGCCACCGCTGGAATCGGTAACCGTTCCGGTGATGCGGCCGGTATTGATTTGGGCGCCGCCGGGGGCGAGGCCGAATGTGAACAGCGCGACTGCCGCCAGGCAGGCGGCACGTTTGTATGCCACGGGGTATGTACGAGACATCGCTTTCCTCGCTGTGGGGGAGCTGACGCTCCGATTTCGATTTCTTGAACAGAAGACCATAGAAAGGAGAGCCTGTCAAGTATGATCTTTTGTGCAGTCCGTAAATTTCAACCCGCAGGGAAGGCCCGAGCGCAAGATCATAGACACCTATATCTCATTGTTTACAAAAGAATTGGCACCGTTTTAATCGATGCACCGTGCGTCACGAGTGACACCGCGTTGAAATCGGCGTAGGTCATACATCATATGTTTCAAGCATTTGATACGATTGGTGAAATGGCCATGTTGCAGCAGCGAAGCTTCCGGCGCGGGAGGCTGAGCGGACAAGTCGTGGATGCGATCGAAAAGATGATCCTCGAACAATATGCGCAGACTGGCTCACGCTTACCGAAGGAGGCTGAACTGGCCGAGGAGTTCGGGGTCAGCCGCATTGTGATCCGGGAAGCGATGAAGATCCTGGAAGACCGCGGGGTGGTGGAAGTGCGCGCCGGCAGCGGTACGTTTACAACCGCGCCATCACCGGATCGCGTCAAACATTCTCTGCTGCGCTTGTTCAAAGACCAACCGATCCCAACGCTTGCAGAGATGGAGCGTATGTCCGAATTGCGCGGCGTTCTAGAGGAGACTGTGGCGGGCTTGGCGGCAGTCCGGGCGACCGAGGAAAATCGCAAGGAGATGGCCGATGCGCTGGACGCGATGGCGAACAACTCCGATGTCACGAAGATCATCGAAGCCGACCTGCATTTTCACCGCGCCGTAGCGCGTGCTGCGCAAAATCACTATTTCGAGATGGTGACGGAGCCGTTGACCGAAGCGTTCGTCCAGCAGATCAAAGTCACGGACAGCTACAACGTCGGTGTGGGTCAACATCGCGAGATCTATAACGCCATCTGCAAAGGCGATTCCGTTGCGGCACGGCAGGCGGTGCGGAGGCTGATGCGAACCACGTTGGAAGATATCCGCAAGGCGTTGCGGGTGCTGGAGAGTCCGACTAAGCCGAAGGGCTAACGGCTCAGTGGATCATCGTTACGGGTACCACTCAACCGCGGTTTGCCATTGGGGGACGATAACCGCTGTTCCACCGTTGTAGCCGGCAATGTACTGTTCGTAAAACACCATTGTCTGATCATCCAGAATGACCATCCCCTGCGGGAGCCCAGACAAGGGCACCGTTTTCGGGTAGTGTCCTGTCGGTTCGCCTGTGTCCATACGGCTAAACATAAGATAGTAGGTGGCAGTACGTGAATTCGGGTCAAAACCAAGCAGGTAGGGACGTGAGGCCACGTTGAGGGAGGGATCAAAGTCCGCAGCCCAACGTAAGGTACCGTTTGCAAGCTGAGATAAAATTGCGACTAGATGTTGGTCGTCTTGTAGGACGAGTGACCCGCCATAGACTTTCATCTCCGGATACTTCCCCCACACGATCCCGGGATTGCAAAAATCCTCGGGCTGTCCGAAACCGAAGGCGTCTACCGGATAGCGTATGACGCAAGGCACGGGAATGAATTCATAAGGCCGCTGAACGGCATAAACGTAGTCGGTCGTTGCCAGAATGGGGTCGAACACAGCCAGAGAGCTCGAGGGGAAGTCTGTGGTTGTGTAGGGACGAATCCGGTCTCGGTCATAAATCATCATCCTACCCGCCGGGGTTAGCACCGCCAAAGATTCAGGCGATCCATCCAGGGGAAGCAAACGGTGACGGTTTTCGGGATATCCCGGAACTCGGAGTGGGGCGTCGCGATGAATGCGAAAGTGGAGGTCGGAGACGAAATCACTGGTGCGAAAACGTGTGATCCATAGCTGATCATCGGTCAAGTACAAGTAACTGCCATCCGACGAAAGTTTGAAGTCAACAACCACCGAGGCATCACCCTTGGCAACCGTAGCTGAGTTCAACATTGTCGCTTGGGGCAGTGTCCAGGAGTTGACTGACCAATGGCCAGTGGTTGCGTCAGTAATCGTGAAGAGGTGCTTTGCCTTACGATCGACTTGGGCTCCCCAGGCCGGAATGCGAACGACCGGTGCATCAGCGGGCTTGACGGCAGGACCCGCGACGGGCATTGACAACAGCTGACGCTGTACGCCGCCTCCGGGACGTGGATTCGTCAGTACAAGATAGTCCCGTCCTTGTGCGAGGTCAGCGGGAATCTCGACTTGAAATCCAGTCAGCGTGCTTGACAGCGGCAGAGTGCGCCCTTTCCAAGTCACTTGGCTGTTCGGGTAAACGGGCTCCTCGATCGAGAGTACCAACGGGTTCAACGTTGGGGTGAAAGGTAAGGGTGCCGGCGGCAGGTTTCGGACGACTACGGGGAAAGGGTCGGAGATGGCCGGGTTTGGTTGTGCCGGCACGGTAAGCGCCCCCACGTAATTTCCCGCAGGCAAATCAATTACAGTTCCGGGGATCTGCGTCGTAGAAGATCGATACGACAACGTCGCGCTGAAAGCGCTGTTGGTCGCCAGGGGGATTTGTTTACCATTGACACTGAGGTTCATCCCAAGAGAAAAATTGTGTCCGGAAAGTGTCACCGTATCCACATAATTTGCCCGAAGGGCATGCAACACAAGTTCTTGCGGATGAGTGATTGCCGGTTTTGGCGTACCCAGATCGATATACCTTATGACCACATCGTCGCTGTTTCCTGCGGGCCGGAAGGGTTGAATGGCCTGGGCCTTCAGTTCGTATGGAATCACATCGCTATAACCACCGGGTCGCATTGCACTGAACGCCCAAACCCCTCCCAGACGCGACGGCACCACCGCGGACGTAGACTCGTGCCCGTCTACAACTGGAGTCACTAACTGAACGTCACTGGCATCGTCTTTGAGGCAACCCAACAAGAGCTGTTCAGAAGTCGGTAGTCCGAGCGAAGCCCCACCAGGCGTGGCCAAGCTACGAAGCCCATCAAAGAGGAGGCAGAAGTTGCCGTCCGCCAACACCAATCCAGATCCTGGTCCACCCCAATCAGATAAACCCACGTAGAATGCCTTGCGATATCCGGAACTGCCCGGGGTTGCCAGGATGGCAAACAGCGAATTATAACCAGCGTCTGTGGGATGCCGGGGTTCTACTCCAGGAATAGACCCGACGTCCGCTCTTCCGGAGAGCCACAGAGTTCCGTCAGGGTTAGGAAAAACTGAAGCCAACTGTGACCAGCCGCCGTAACCCCCAACATAGCTGCTCAGAAGAGTCTGCTGAAAGTCCGCCGAAAAGGCAAGCACGATACCGGCAATTGTCCCGGGATCCGGAATTCCTTGAAACGCATTCTGCGCCGGAAAGGACCGTGACTTTGTATTTCCAAAAACACTTACTGCCCCTGAGGGCCATACGTCAAGCCCTAAGATACGCAGGCCGGGTCCGATGGTTGTTCGCTGATCGAATGCTCGTTTCGCGATGTTGTATCGGAATAGGAAGGTTTGATCCTGTGGTGAATAGGTATCTGGACAAGAAGTAGCTATGTAGACGGTGTCTCCTGGTCCGGCACGCATAAACAGGGTGGCATTGGACTGAGAGCAATCCAAATTCAAGAACGTCGAGTATTGCAGCTCCTTGCCATCCTTCGAAATTCGGGCCAGGTAGGCATCCTCGAGGTATTGAGGAGAGCCGTATTGGGCGTCCGAGGTTGTCATTTCCCGGCTGTTACCAACTCCTGCGAGCAATATCCGGCCGGAACTGTCCACATCCATCCAAGAGCAATAGAACGGATTCTGAAGCCCAAAGTACGAGATAAACTGTACTTGTCGTGACGTGGGGGAAATCCGTGCTACGAAGCAAGTTGCTCCTAATCGTACGTCCGGAGGATCCAGTCTTACTCCATTCAGCACTCCTGCAGGCTCCAGGTCGAGCCCCTCCGTAGCACCCATTAATAAAAGCGAGCCGTCAGCGAGTTCCCGGATGTCCGACACCAGGTCACTTCCAGGCCCGGCGAAATAACTCGCCCAGGTCATCACAGGGTCCACGACGAGGCCCGAATCCAAGGGATGTTCAGGAATTTCGAAGATCAAGCTTCGTCGCCGTCGAAGCCGGCTGCGAATGGGGACAAGTGTCCTTTTGCCGGAACCACCCGTCAGGTATGCCACTGGCGCTTTCCAGAAGCTCTCGGCGTCAATGGAGACCTCACCGTTGTCTCGAAGTGTGAGATCGGTATCGACAGACTCCAGTCCCAGCGTACCTGTTCCGAATCCGGGTTCAGTTTCAATATCCAGTTCCAATCCCCTCAGGCCGAAGTAGTAGACGACGGAAATGCCCCTCGTTGTGCTCGTATTTCGCATCCGCCCAGCGTGTGCTAGGGCGTGGCTTTCGCTTCCAGGGGTAAGAAGATAACTATTGGTGGTTTCTGCCTGCTCGGCAACCAGTGTGTCGAGCGCCATCGATGGATCCCAGCGGAATCGAAGAATCCGGCCTTGGTGAGGGATGGCGAAGCCGCCCGGATAGATGACTATATCGCCAGACGCGTTGCGAGTGCGCCATGCAGGAAACGGGTCATTCCGAATCTGCTCGAAGAGTGGGTGCCCGGCATTCGCAAGAGCCGGCAGCAAGCAGATGAAAATGCCCACGACTTGAGTCCTCATTGCACGGCTACCCACGTGGCTCCGGCACTCTGACCGCCGGCCGAAAAGACTACCTCCACGGCAGTTCCCGTGGGCGCGTCCGGCGGAACGATTATGTTGATCTGCGTGAGTCCGACAGTGAGCCCTGGTGATCCTCCGGCGTAGAGTACCTCCGCGGGGCGGCCACCGATACTAACAGTGGGCCGAATCGGAACCTCCGAGGGGCGATCAGCGATTCCATCCGCCGCCTTCGACCCCGGCAGGCCGATTCCGGTACCATAAAACACAGCCACCTTGCCCCGCTGCAACGGCGTTCCTGGACCCTGCAAGTGAGCGTCTGAGGTTAATGCGGCGGCGTACAGCCGTCCCTGTGTCGTGTACCCGAACAGTCCGGGGCTCATCTGAGTTATAGAAATGTCGACTTGGGGCGATGGAATTCCGTAGTGAAGCACTTGCATGGCGACGGTGGATCCTGGAACCAAAGTCTCCGGTGCGACGACGTTGATCTGTCCCGTTCCTGTGTACAGAATTGCTCCCGGAGCGCCATCGAATATGACCTTTGTATGCTCAACCTCGCTCGCCAATTTCAATCCGACTTCGAGGATCGGACCCGCGCCAGGATCCGGTCCGAGATTTTGACCGTATAGGCTCAAGATCTCCCCTGGAGCGATCTGGCCGGACTGACCATTGGAAGCGTTGGTGACCCCGCCTGCACTGAATGATGGGGCAGGCCCGAGTTCGGGAACTCGGCCTACAAAGACGCCTCCCACCGTACGCATCAATAACCAGTCCGGCGCCCAAACTTTTTTTGGCGGCTCCGCTAACCATGGTCCTGCGAAACTGATATCAGCTAGGAACTCAAATGATTCCGCATCAGCTACCCTCATCGCGTAGTACCAGCGCAGAAGGAGACGGTTGTTTTCTGGCAGGAACTTCTCGACGCTGAACGAACCGAAGCCGCCCACGGTGTCGCCCGTTATGAGGTCAATCGCTGCTGAACCCACGAACGCGGTCTGCTTCCAGACTGCTTGCAGTTGGCCTTTCTGCCCGGCTAGCAGTACGACGCAGTTTATAAATCCGGCAGTTGAGTCTACGACACAGGCCTGTCCCTTGCTGACGAGAAAACGGCCTTGATCATCAAGAGCTAATGGGAGTTGCGTGCCATCCGGTGCAGCGCCGGGCAGCAGAGTTCCTCCGACAAAGGCCTGCAACTTCGAATCCCGCAATGATGTCGTCACGACGAACAGAATTGCTGTATTCTGCGGGTCCACTTGGGCCGAGAGTTTGTACGGCGGTGGGCTACTCAGTGAAACCTCGAAGGGAGTGTCCAACTGTCCGCTAGACAGGTTCAAGCGCGCAATCTTGCCATTTGCCTCATCCGTCGCCACCCACGCGAATTGGGTCTCTGGCGAAAGAGCAAGCACGCGCTGAGCTGGAGGAATTGGGATGTTCTGCTTCACGGCACCGCTGGCAAAGCTATAGACGTTAACCTGACCGCCGGTACCGGAGTCCGTGCCGTCGCCAGTGATCGAAGCGACCAGCCGATCAGCAGCAACGTCAACTTCGAAAATCGCGGCGCTTACCGGTATGACTACCAGTACGCGGCCGTCATAGGGAAGCGGTTGCCCGGCCGAGGTGTCCCACAGGGTAAACTCGGCTAAGCCTGGAGCCCTGAGCGACTCGGGCACGACAAACGTGACCGTGGGTTGAGTGCCTAGGTCGATCTGAACCGGCAGGAAATGCCCGTTCCAGCGGACGTTGACAGTACCTTGATACAAGACCTCATAAGTTTCAGGGGTAACGTTGAGTAAGGTATTAATGACGGGCTCTGTGCCAGAATATGCGTAAATCCAACTTGTATGGTTAAACGATTGAGCCCAACATGAAGTCGAGAGCAGGATCGCTGCAGCAAGTTGGACGAACGCTCGGGGCATCTAGGCAATGAACAAGGGCTTAATTCTTGGCTCCCTGGATCGCACTTAGTATACACCAAGCATCCCGGACATCCCGGTATTAATTCACAAAGCATTCTCTGCTGCGCCTGTTCAAGGACCAACCGATCCCAACGCTCAAGGAGATGGAGCGTATTTCGGAACTGCGAGGGGTTGTGGAGGAGACTGTCGTGGGCTTGGCGGCAGTGCGGGCGACGGAGGAGAACCCGAAAGAGACGGCCGACGCGTTGGACGCGATGGCGAACAACTCCGATGTCACGAAGATGATCGAACCGGAGCTGCATTTAAGAACCATTACCATACAAAAATCGTCTGTGATCGTTCCGATAGTAGTGTTCAGCTGATGCGGACGACATTGGACGATATCCGCAAGGCGTTGCGCGTGCTGGATACTCCTGCTAAACCCAACAGCTAGCCGCCTCAATGCGTCATCGCATACACGATGTAGTTGACGCCCATGCGGATGGCTAGCGCGGAGAATTGTTCGGGGTAGCCCGGATCGTCGGCCCACTCCCAGGCGTCGCCGAGGTCGGAGTTGTAGGAGATGGCCACCATCAAGCGGCCTTTGTCGTCGTAGATACCGCGCCAGTGCGCTCCCTTGCCATCGTCGGACCCGGTGGCATTGATGGGGAGCTTGTAGCCTCGTCGCAAATGGGCCTGGCCGGGCACTTGTAGGCGGTCGGTCAAGTCGTAAACGGTGTGGAATGCCGCGTCGCCATCCGGGATCTCCACGATGGGCCGATCGGGAAATGTCAGCTGCATGGTATGGGCGAAGATGTCCCACTCATACTGGCCGTGCAGGTCGTCGGCCATAAAAAAGCCGCCGCGCAGCAGGTACTCACGGAGGACGTGGGCTTCGGGTTTCGTCACTCCCCACTCGCCTACCTGTACGGCGTAAATCCAGGGCCAGTTGAAGATATCGTCTGAATCGAGATCCACAACTTGTTCGACGGAACGAACGTGAATGCGGGTGAGGCGGCGGACGGCGAGGGAGAAGTGCCGGTCAGCGCGCGGGTAGTCCTGCGTCCATAAGGAACGGCCGAGCCGGTAGTCTCCCTGGAAGCGCGGGTAATAGCCATCATTGAGGCCGCCCCCGGGAAACATGAGGCGGGCGAAAGCCCATTCTGTGTTCTCGCGGTAATCCGGAGGAAGTGGAATCTCGCCAGGGCTGTATTCGACACCGGGGAAATCACGAAAGGGCTGTTGGAAGGCGCAAAGCGAAGCGATTACGGAAAAACCGTATATGGCGATGCGGGCTGGCCGATTCCACTGCATGCCCCTGCTCTCCCCAGCGGAGTGTTCTTCCCAACGATAGCATCACTTCTGGGGAGCACACAGAGGTTTGAAGCAGAGGAATAATCTCCCCTTGACAGGACCTCCGACGTCCGTTAAAGTTTATAACGTTAGTATGATTAACACTCGCAGCCGTCGCAAGCCCCTCACTCCGCTGGAACAGCTCATCATGGACTACGTTTGGACGCATCCGGATTGCACGGCAGAAATGTGCCGGGAGGGGGTGGTGGACCAGCGGGCGCTGAAAGACTCCACGATCCGCACCATTCTGCGGATCCTTGAGCAAAACGGGTATCTGACACACACCGTCGATGGGCGCACGTTTATATACCGGGCAGTGGATACGCCTCGCAATGTGGCGGTACAAGCTGCTCAGCAGTTGATCGACCGGTTTTGCGGGGGGTCGGTGGAGGAGTTGCTGGTGGGACTAGTAGACAACCAGGTGCTGAAGCCGAAGGAGCTAAAGGCACTGGCTGAGAAGATTGCCGCTCGTAAGGGGCACAAGGAGAAAGCATGAATCCGGCACCGTTTCTGGCGGAGTGGGCGGTCCGCTCCTCGATCTTAATTGTTGGTGGCACGTTGCTACTGCACGTTCTACGGGTTAAGGACGCGCCGGTTCGCCTGGCGGCGTTCTTGGCCATCTTGTTTGGCTCGCTATCTATCCCCGCAGTGATTGCGGCTTTCCCGAAGGTCGTTTTTGTGGTGATGCCGGCAACGCCATCGGCGCCGCTGGTTCCGCCATCCATGCGGGAAAGCACGATGGTGACGGAGAGCGGCCTGGCGGCCATTCCCGCGGCATCAAGCTTTGATTGGACTATCGCGGCCCTAGTGATTTACGGCCTTGTAGCGGCGGCGTTTTTGCTACGCCTGGGCGTTGGATTGTGGCTCACTCGCGGTTTACTCCGTTCGAGCCGCGCGACCCGGATTGCCACGGAGGGGGTGGAGGTTCGGACCTCAGATCGAGTGACCGCCCCGGTGACGATTGGGATTTTCCGCTCGACGATTGTGCTTCCGGTGGACTGGGAGGAGTGGGATAGAGCAAAGCTCGACGCGGTGCTGGCGCATGAGGTGTCTCACGTGCGGAGGTGGGATCCAGCCGTGCAGTTGGTGTCGGCCATTCACCGGGCGCTTTTGTGGCACAGTCCCCTGAGCTGGTTCCTGCACCGGCGCATTGTCCAGCTGGCGGAAGAGGCGAGCGATGACGCCGCCGTGATGGTGACACGGGATCGCGCCTCCTACGCCGAGGTTCTGTTGGATTTCATGCAGCGGGGCGTGCGCGGAGCGAGATGGCACGGTGTAGCGATGGCGCGCTACGGCCGGCCGGACGACCGTATCCACCGGATCTTGGACGGAGCCACAATTTCAACGGGACTGACACGAGCGAAGCTGGCTGCGATCCTCTCCATAGCATTGCCGGTCGCGTACCTCACCGCGACAGCGTATCCATCGCGCGCGGCTCAGGCGGGGGCCGCCGTGGCGCAAGCGCCAGCGAAGGCGGCGAAGCAGCAGAGTGCTACCGCTTCACAGACTCCTGAGCCCTCGAAGAAGGTGCGGGTCAGCTCGGTTCGGCGCTATCGCATCTTCCTGGGCGACACACAAAGCGGTCAATGGGATTCGGACGATCCAGTTGACGACGAGGCGCTGCATGCGCGATTCGGGAGGAGGTTTGCGTGGTTCCGCCAAGCAGGGAACGCCTATGTGATTACCGATAATGGCGTTCTGGCGGAGATCGAGAAAGCGATGGAGCCCCAGAAGAGAGTGAACGAGATGCAGGACCGGGTGAACCAGCTTCAAAACGCGGTCAATCAGATGCAGGAGAAGATGAACGGTCAGCAGAACAACGTGAGCGGGCTTCAGGACAAGGTAAATGAGCTGCAAAATGAAGTGAATCGGTTGCAGGCGGAGGCCAACCGGATTCAGGAAATCCGGAACCGGATTGCCGACTCCTCGGACAAGGAAGGGAAAGACGCTTTGATCCGGAAGATGGAGGCGGCAATCCAGGAACTACGCAAATCGAGGGAAACGGTCGATCAGGATGCGGTGAACAGGCAGCAAGGTCTCGTGAATGCGGAGCAGTCGCGCGTGAATGAGGCGCAGCATCGGATGAATGAGGCGCAAGGGCACGTGAACGTGGAGCAGGAGAAGGTGAACCGTGAGCAGCAGAAAGTGAACGTGGAACAGACCGGGGTATCGGCGCGGTTTAGCGCACGCATTCAGGAGATCTTCGATTCGGCGTTGCGCAACGGGCAGGCGAAGATTGCAAACTGACTTCTCGCTCAGGAAGTTCCAAGCCTGGATAGTCGCTAGACTAGCAGTCCGTGGCGCAAGTGGTCAGGCTCGAAAAATGGGGCTGGCATGATTTTCCGACCCCTGTAAGCTACTGTAAATAAGGAAGTTCCCAAGGGAGGAAATTCGTGCCTGTACCAATTTTTCCGGCATAGGGCGTTGCACCACGGGCTGCTAGGCCTGGTGTCGGTCCCGCCGTTTACGGCTTTCCCGCTCGCGCCGGCCAGACCTTGACGTTTTCAAGCGTCAGCGGCTCATGGACGTGCGCTCCAGGCAGTTCGTCTGCCTACAACGCCGATGGAATTGCCCAAGGCGCATGCTCGACAACCTATCTCCATGCCATCTGCCCTTTTGCGGCTACAGGCTAACTGACTTCGGGGGTGCAATGGTAGGGGTGTTCCTCGAAGACACCCTTCCCGCAGTGGTACAGGCGCCCTTGCGGTTCTTTATCGGCAATGACTCTGCCGGTGGAATTAAAACAGACTTCTCGTCCCTGAGCCCTCAGATCGGGCAAGTGTTTTTCATTGGGGACGGCCTGACTGGAACCGGCATCGGGACGCGCCAATTGTTCCGTGTGCCCCCGACGGCAACTCATCTTTATTTGGGGAACTCCACACCTGTACCGCTGGTGACCATAGGCCTGGCTGTTTTTCAGACGACAAGGGGCCTCTGACAGCCATCTTTCAGCTCACTCAATTCAAGCCGGGCTGGGTACCCTACCAGAGCTCAGCGTCCGCACCTTCTGTCCGCTGCTGCGCAGCGATGACTTACGATGCGCAGAGGAATAATACGGTTCTTTT
>JBDTMC010000096.1:0-19690 GCA_039934475.1 Bryobacteraceae bacterium
CGGTGGGACCAGTTGTCGAGGATGAGTCGCGCGGGCTCCACGGTGCGGCGGACGATGATGACGAGGTGGAACTCGCGTTCGCGTTCGCGCAGCCAGCGACGGATGCGCTGAGGCAATGGATCGCCAGCGACGCCGGCAGTGAGACAGAGGCAGTAGAAGGCGCCGCCCGGATGAAGGTAGTTGGGCAGGCCTTCGATCAGCCGGCGGGTGAGGAATTCACCGTCCTCGCCGCCATCGCGAAACAGTTGTTCGGAGCGTAGGGACGGCACGTAGGGCGGGTGTGCGGCGATGCGGTCGAAGGTCTGCCGGCCGGCTGGCTGATAGAGATCGCCCTGGCGCACCGTTACATTTTCCAGACCGTTGAGACGGCGGCTCCACTCGGCCATGTGAGCGCAGCGGTCGCTGATGTCGAAGGCGGAGGCGTGAGTGGCGTAGGTGGCCCCAGCGTGGAGCGCGGCCGCGCCGGCGCCGGCGCACATTTCGAGAAATGCCGGACAGGCGGTGTGCGGGAGCATGTCCAGGAAATCTTCGGTTTGGGGAGTGATGGCGCTGAAGACGCGTGGTGCTTCGGCTTCGTTGTCGTCGTGTTCGCTGGTGGAGTTTTTGTCGGAGATGACCCAGACATTGCCTGATGGGTAGAGCGACACGGTTGCGGACCACCACCCGGCGGTATCCCGTTGCACGAGGTCGAGGGTAAGGAGGACCTCATGAATTTCCGCCGGCAGTTCGGGCACAGACTCGCCGAGTAGGAAGAGTTGAATCAGTAATTCGAGAGCATCGTCCGCGGGTGCGTTGGATCGCATGCCGAGGGACTGAGACAGCTTGGCGATTCCGAGGCGCGCCTGAACGGCTTCCTCGCGGAAGCCGCTGGCGTTGAGGAACTGGCGCAGCGTGGAATACTGCTGCGGCGTACCGAATCGTGGTGACAAAGTTCAGGCTATCACGGGGTCAGGCTACTGCAGCTTCGCGTAAGCCTTTCCCGTAACTGATGACGCCACACTGGTTGCCGAGATGGTGAGCAGCGGTGCCGCGGGTAATACTGTCGGCGCGGCATAGAGCCCTCCCGTGGTGATGGTTCCGTAGGTGGCGTCGCCGCCGATTACTCCATTGACCCGCCAGATGACGCTTGTGTTGGAGGTTCCGGTAACCGCAGCCGTGAATTGAACTGTTGTGGATAAGGGAACCAGCACGCGGGCCGGCGTGACAGTAACGGCAACGTTGCTGACGGAGACATGAGACAGAGCGCGGGCCGTTGCCTGCGCCGCGCTGGTGGCTTCGACGGTGACGTTGGCCGGGGTTGTGGGCGCTTGGTAGAGTCCGGTGGCGTTGATGGTTCCGGTGGCGGGAGTTCCTCCCGTGACGCCGTTGACGGACCATGTAACCGCAGTATTCGCGGTATTCGTGACGTGGGAAGTGAACTGCTGGGAGGCGCCGACGGTGACGGCGACCGAGGCCGGCGCGGTAGTGATGAGTATGGCAGTTTGGCGCGCTTGTCCGGAGTTTGGATTAACGATGAGCGAGGATGCGTCCACCGCCTCGAAGTCAGAACCGTGAACGCCGCCCAACTGGTGCAGCGTGTCATTGTTCCACCGGCTGTCCGGAGCGCCGGAGACGTACCAGGAAGAGCCGTTGTCGGCGATGATCATTCCGTAGCGTTTGAGGCAGCGCAGGATGACCTGGACGTCGGCGGGATAGGGCGTGATGTCGAAGTTGGCGTGCAGGCGGAAGCGGGCGCCCATCGGTGGATAGTTAGGGTCCGTGATGTCGGAGGCGTAATGTCGGGCGGGCCAGAGGTAGGCCTTCTGCGTCTGGCTTACGGTGAAGCGCAGGGCGTGGCGAATCTCACCGGCGGCGACTTCGGGATAGCGTGCCAGGCCGGGGTAAACGGCGAGGCCGGCGGCATCGGCTGAAGTCCAGCCGGCGGGGCGGAGGATGTAGTTGCGGAGGTCAAAGATGGCTCCGGAACCCGCCAGCCAACTGGCCGTCTGCGGGTACGCTGCGTAGAGTTCGTAGAGAATGCAGTTGGTGGTGTCGATGGATAGGGCGTGACGGTCGCCGGTACTGCTGGGTCCACCTTCGATAGGAGCGTTCAACGGGACGGCGTAGGGCCCAGGGTCGCTTTCGTCAGCGTAGGTGAAGGTGGCGGGGTACTTCGTTTGCGTACCAGGGACATAGACGTAAGGGAGGCCAATCGGCGCGCCGGCATACAGGCCGGAGCCAAAGTCGGGATGGAGGCCCGTGGCAGGGCCGATGTTTGCGATCCAAGAGGCAGACAAAGAGTGCACAGGAAGGTTGTCTACCGGGGTGTTCCAGATGTGATCAGCCGGGAAAACGGGGCAGGTTCCGGCGGTGGGGGGAACTTGAGCCATGACGACGATGGCTCCCAAGAGAGCAAGAGAAACAGACTTTAAGGGCACATCATCTGGAACCCCTTGCGGCTCAGGGTCGTTGCGACCACGTGCTTGTTCTTAAGCAATTGTAATGCGTGTAACGGTTGCAGTCTGTGGCTAAAGCGCTACAGGTGTAGATTTAACCATCTTCCCTGGAGCCGCAATTGTATCGCCAAGATCAATGGAACTATTGTATTGTGAAGCGTTTACCACAGTGAACACAAATGTCCTACAATCGCTACAGCAACCGCCTGGAGCCCTTTTTCAAATAATCGCCGTTCGGGGGATATACAGTACTACACCATTGCCGGTTGCCGGCGTCGCAGTTGGCGTCGTACGGGACTTAGCGCGCGCTGCGGACCACGCGATCCTGTGGTACGGGATATGATGACGGGAATGAAACCCACGGCATTTTTCGGGATGTTACTGATGGCAGCGCCTCTGTGGGGCGAGGAGCCGCTGCGATTGGCGATTGCCGGGCTGGTGCACGGCCACGCGTCCGGGTTCTTTCGGGCTTTGAAGAGCCGCAGCGATGCGCGACTGGTGGGTGTGTGGGAACCGGACGTGGCGCTGCAGAAGCAGTACGCGAAGCAGTTTGACGTTCCTGACAACGTCTTCTACACCGACTTGGCACGGATGTTGGTGACCACTAAGCCGGAGGCCGTGGCGGCGTTCACTAACACTTACGACCACGCCATGGTTGTGGAAGCGGCGGCCGCGCGGAAGCTGCCCGTGATGATGGAAAAACCGCTGGCCGTGAGCATGGAGCATGCGCGGGCGATTCAAAAGGCGGCGCAACGCGCGGGGATTCCGGTAGTCGTGAACTATGAGACGACGTGGTACGCCAACCACGCCGCCTTGCGCGCCTTGTTGAAGGAAGGGAATGCCGGCGGGGAGATTCGCAAGATGGTGGCGATGGATGGGCATAACGGGCCGAAGGAGATCGGCGTGGGGCCGGAGTTTCTCGGATGGTTGACTGACCCGGTAAAGAACGGTGCGGGCGCACTGTTCGATTTCGGGTGTTATGGCGCGAATTTGATGACGTGGACCAGCCGTATGAAGCCCCAGATTTACGCGCGAGTAGATGATGAAGCCACGATCCTGGTGGAGTATCCGAAGGCGCAGGGGATCATTCAGGCGTCGTGGAACTGGCCGTTCGGCCGGAAGGATTTCGAGGTGTATGCGGAGAGAGCGTACGCGGTGGCTACTTCCGGTGGTGGGCCGTTGCGAGTAAGATTGCCAGGTGGGCAGGAAGAGGTTCGGACTCCGGGGCCGCTGCCGGAGGATGAGCGCGATTCGATTTCGTATTTGAAGGCTGTGGTGCGAGGGCGCCTGAAGCCCGCGGGCCTGTCTTCGCTGGAGAACAATATGATCGTGACGGAGATTTTGACTGCGGCGCGGGAATCGGCGAAGTCGGGACGGCGGGTGGTGCTGGGGCGGTGAAGGTACATCCGGTGAAGCCCTCAGCGACAGCCAAGAAGGATGGCAAAAAGGCGGTGCGCGCACTGAGCAAGAGCAAGCGCGAGGGTGGCTTCGTTATTATCCGAAGACCTTCGTAATCGCTTGACCGCCGAAGTCGGTTAGCTTTTCGTGACGACCGTTGTGGAGTACCCAGAGGCGGTTCTGATCGAGACCGCACGCTTGCAGGATGGTCGCATGGAAATCGCGCATCGAGTAGCGGTTGCCGATGGCGTGAAGGCCGAATTCGTCGGTGTCGCCGATGGCTTGGCCGCCTTTGACTCCACCTCCGGCGAACCACATGGTGTAGCCGAAGGGATTGTGGTCGCGCCCGTTGCCGCTTTGTGAAGTGGGCAGGCGCCCGAATTCGCTGCCCCAAATGACGAGCGTCGAATCGAGCAGTCCGCGCGACTTGAGATCGGTAAGCAGGGCCGCGATGGGTTGGTCCGTCATGCCTGCCATCTTTTCGTGGTTCTGGACGAGATCCTTGTGGGCGTCCCATTGGATGCTGACGGGGCCGCCACCGGAGTAAATCTGGATGAAGCGGACGCCGCGTTCCACCAGCCGGCGGGCGAGCAGGCAGCGTGTTCCAAACTCCGTGGTGCGCTTGTCGTCAATTCCGTAGAGATGCTTGGTGGCGGCTGTTTCCTTGCTGAAGTCCACCGCTTCCGGCGCGTGGCTTTGCATGCGGAAGGCGAGTTCGTAAGCGGCAATGCGGGCGGCCGTATCGCTATCGTACGGGTCGGCGTCACTTTCGTTCATCTGCTGTAGTAAGTCGAGCGTGCGGCGCTGGCGCTCCGGAGTAACTCCCGCGGGCGGCTTCAAGTGGAGCACCGGCGCGGGTCCACTGCGCAGTAGAGTCCCCTGATAGACGGCGGGCAGATAGCCGGCGCCCCAACAGGGAGTACCGCCTTCGGGCGTGCCTTCCGGTTGCGGCATCACCACATAAGCCGGGAGGTTTTCACTCTCGTTTCCAAGGCCGTAGGTCACCCAGGAACCCATACTCGGGTGGCCGGCGAAGATCCGGCCGGTATGGACCTGGTACATGGCGGGCGCGTGAACGATGCTGTCTGTGTAGAAGGAGCGTACGAAGCAGATGTCGTCCACCTTCTCCGCCAGATGAGGGAACAGCGTGGAGACTTCCTGGCCGCATTGGCCGTATTTGCGGAAGGTGAAAGGCGAGGAGAGGATGGGCGTGGTGCTGTCGCTAAACTGGCTGGTGACTTTACCGAAGCTGGCAGGCAGTTGCTGGCCGTCGAACTTCTTAAGGATGGGCTTAGGGTCGAACGTGTCGATGGCGCTGGGGGCTCCCACCATGAAGAGGAAGATGACGGACTTCACCTGGGAGGGGAAGTGTGGCGGTTTGGCGGCGAGTGGATTGACTCGTGTTTCGGCCTGCAGCAGCGATTCCAGAGCGAGGGCTCCGAACCCGTGCGCGGCGCCCCGCAGAATGTCGCGGCGGTTAGGGGACATACACGAACTCCGTTCGATTGAGAAGGGCGAGGCAGAAGTCGGCCAGCGTGCCGCCTTGTTTGAAGAAGGTCCGGGCCTGCGCTACTTCGAGCTTATGGGGCGGGCGCGCCAGGGCCACTTCATAGGCGCTATCCACGCGGCAGGTGGTCTTTGATCCGCACGATGTTTCCAGGCGCTTAGCAAACGCCGCCGATTGCGTTTGCATGAAATCGCTGTTGAAGAGCGTGAGGGATTGCAGGGCGTGCGTGCTGACTGCACGAGTGGGACAGGAGGACATGGTATCCGGCTGGTCGAAGTTAGTAAGCATCGGCAGGCGAACTGTGCGTTTGTTGAGTAAGTAGATGCTGCGCCGGTTATGTTCGGTGGGATCAGGCGTGAGGGGCCACAAGTTGTCCGGTTCCTGCTCGCTGAAGATGAGGTCGTAGATCTCCTTTTCGATCGGCACGCGGACTGGCGGCCCGCCCATCTTGGCATTCAATAATCCAGATGTCGCGACGATGTTGTCGCGCAAGTTCTCCGCTTCCAGGCGCTGGTGCGGATGACGCCACCAGAGTTGGTTGTCAGGATCCACTTTTGCTTTGGCGGCGTCGCCGGCGGCGGATTGGCGATAGACGCTGGAGGTGAGGATCAGCCGGTCCATAGCCTTGACGCTCCAGTCACGGTCCATGAATTCCACCGCCAGCCAGTCAAACAGCGCCGGATTCGCGGGGCGGGCGCCGAGGACTCCGAAGTCATTGGCGGTGGGGACCAAACCGGTGCCCATGCGCAGTTGCCAGATGCGATTCACCATCACCCGCGCGGTAAGGGGATGTTCTTTTGAAGTGAACCAGCGGGCGAGGGCGCTGCGGCGGCCCTGAGGCGTTTCGGGAATTGCGACGCCGTAACTGGCGAGCACCGTGGGAAAGCCAGGACCAACCGCATCCAGCTTGCGCTTGTGGTCGCCCACTTTGAGGATGTGCGACTGAGGCGCCTTATCCATGTTGGCGACAGCGTAGGCCGCGGCGGGAGGCTCGGGCTCCGTAAGTTCGATGACGTGGATCTGGCGGCGGATTTCGGCGCGTGCGGTACGCTGATCGGCGGGTAGGGCTTCCAGCACTTCGTCCCAGACGACGCCTATCTGGTCTTTCGCGTCTTTGGCGAGTTTCTTCTGTTCTTCTGTGCGCTTGTCTTCGGGCGTGTCGAGGGCTTCGCGGAGCTTCGGCTCCAGCATCGCCTTTTTGGCATCACGCAACTTCTCGCGGGTCGGCTTCTCGATTTCGGCGATTTGCTTTTCCAGCGGCTCAAGGCGCGCTTTGTAGGCTTTGTTCGCGACTTCGTAAGCGGCCTTCTCATCGGTCGTGGCGATGTCGACGTCCTTGCCGTCGGTGGCAGCCATGAGGGCTTGCAGGCGATAGTAGTCGGCCTGGAGGATGGGGTCGAATTTATGGTTGTGGCAGCGGGCACAACCGACGGTCATGCCGAGAAGCGCGCCGCTGACGGTGGCCGTCATCTCCGTGAGCACTTCCTGGCGGTTCATCTCTTCGTCCTGGTTGCCGCCGACGAGGTGTACGGGACCGGCGCGATGGAAACCGGTGGCGACGAGGGCGTTCTTGTCGCCCGGCCAGAGTTCGTCGCCGGCGATCTGCTCCTGCACAAAGCGGTCGAAGGGCTTGTTTTCGTTGAAGGCGCGAATGACGTAATCGCGATAGCGCCAGGCTTGGGGACGTTCGGCGTCAAGTTCGAAGCCGTTAGTGTCGGCGTAGCGGACGACATCGAGCCAGCGGAGGGCCCAGCGCTCACCGTAATGGGGGCTGGCGAGGAGCTGGTCGACGAGGTTCTCGTAGGCTTGTGGCGAGCGGTCATTGAGGAAGGTCTTGGTCTGCTCCGGCGTCGGAGGCAGGCCGGTGACGTCGAGGTAGACGCGACGGACGAGGCTGTGGCGATCCAGTTCGGGGTTGGGCGCGAGGCCTTTAGCCTGCAGCGCGGCGACGATGAAGCGATCGATGGGCGTGCGCGCCCACGGAGTGTTGACGTCGGGCACGGCTGGGCGAACAGGTTTCTTGAAGGCCCACCAGTTGCGGCGTGCACCGATAAACTTCTCGTCGGCCGCGGGATCGGCGGCGAGAATCTGGAAGACGAGAATGAAGACGAGAGAGAGCCGTGAGGCGAGCCCCAGCATGATCCATAGTGTAACGCGGTATGGATGGAAAGCGCGGGTTTGGGACTATGCTGGAGTTACCATGGGTGCCTTCCGGCGGTCCTTTCCGGCTCTGGTTCTGTTGTGCCTTTCATCGTCGCGAGGGGAACAAGTGCTGTCTGGGATCGCGGAGTACGCGACTTGGATACGGCCGTACGAGGTGGGGCCGATCCTAGCCAATTTCGGTGAGGAACCGGGCGAGGTCAGGCTAGCAATTACGGCGATTGAGAGGGACGACCGCGGCCCGGCGGAGGTCATTGACTACATAGAGCGGTATGGTGGCCACGTGTCTACCGACGGACGGCGGAGGTATTTTCACGAGTATTCTACGGGCACGCATGGTGGCTTCGGCCCCGCACTTCCAGACGCCGATCAGAAGAAATTGGATACGTTGGTCGCAGATCTGCCGGATGATCGGTCGTATCTGCCTCCTCCGAATCGCCGGCTCGTCTTTCAGGTAGTGGATGGGAATCGGGTCAAAGCGCGTGTGTATGATCGCGCCAACGCACCAGATAAGGTGTGGGAGATCATCCGGATCACTGGGGTCGGGATCAAGCCGTGGGTGTTGGCTTATAAGGCGAACTACGAGTGGACGGTGGATGGTGACTATCAACAGGGCGGCCTGGCCTTGTCGCCAGACCGCCGCCACCTGATCTCAGCGGGCATTGACGGGCCGTTCCAGTTCTGGCATCTGGACACGCACGCCCGAATGCAAGAGTATCCGAACTCCTCGATACCGACGGCCACCGGTTCCATCCCGTCGGTGGCGGTTTCTGGTTTATCTTTCAGTCCGGATGGTTCTGTGGCGGTGGTGGAAGGGGCGTTGGCAATCGACATCCGCAACGCCGAATCGTTTCAGGGATTGCGCAGACTCGAGGAACCAGTGATTGATGGGAAAGGGCCTCGCTGGTCGCGTCCTCAGTTCACACCTGACGGACGTTTCCTGGTCCTGCAGACCAATCAGCCGGCATTGTTTGTCTTCGACACCAAGACTTGGGAGCGAGTGCCGAACGTTCAGGGGGCGCCCACCGGCGCGACGGGTTTTTTCCCTTCGCCACGAGGGGAGCGGTCGGTCTACGTCGCCAAGGGCGGAGAGATCGCGTTATGGGACCCGGAAGCGAAACGCAACATCGCTTTGTTGGATCCTGGCGCGCGAGTCGCCCAGGTTGTGTACTCGCCCGACGAGTCCATGGTGGCCGTCGTCTCGGTTCATGGGGCGAACGCGCAGGCGGCTGGGGCGTACCGGGCGAGGATCTGGAGGACTGAGGATGGTACTTTCGTTCACGAACTACGAGTGTTCGAGGGCGAAATGTACGAAGTCGCCGAATTGCTTTGGTGGCCGGACGGGAAATTTGTCATGGCTGTAACCAGATCCAATTCGGCTTCCAGGGAACAGAGCGTGGGGATCTGGAGCGTGAAGACGGGCCGGCAGCGGGGCGAACTGACAGGTTGTCCGAGGCGCTCAAACGGAATTGTTTTATTGCCGGGCGGGCGATTGGCGCAGGGATGCGCTGACGGGATGATCCGGGTTTGGGAGACCCCCGAGATCATCAAGAAAGTCGGAGCGTTTGAGGCGTCGCTACAATAAATGCGTCTGACCCCTTTTTGAATAAATGCGTCTGACCCCTTTTTAGACGTCTTTGCGCCAGCGGGTATCGTTCCACTTCAGAAGGTCAAAAGCAATTCCTTCGTCTGGATTTACCGCCCATTGGACAGGTCTTCGGACTCCGGGGCGGATTTCGAGTTCAGCGTGGAGGGAAACTCTGCGGCCTTCGAGTTCGCGCGGCAGCGTGAAGGCGCACTGGCGGAGCCTTCCGGCGTTGGGGTGACCCTTGTCCAGACTGCCGGTGGCTTGAAATCCGCCGCCGGCGCGGAGTTCGAGATGGAGCACGCCGGGGACTCCGGCGACTCCATCGTTGGCGATGGCGACGACCAGTTCATAGGCGCCGTGGCGCTTGCGCTGCCAGACCCAGGAGGGGCGGACGCGGTAGCCGAGACGGGATTGCACCTCACTTAGTAACTCGGGTTGGGCTTCGAAGAACTTGGCGAGGTTGGCGGATTCCGTCCAGAGGGCCCAATAGTTGGACCCCACGTCGAGGGCGTGGCGGATGGCTTGTATCAGGCGCGGCGTTCGCGAGGCTTCGTATGTCCGGTCGTAGCCATCTTCGAGAATCGCCGCGAGCCATGGTGGGCGGTTGCTCAGCATCTCAATTTGAATAGGCTCTTCGATCAAAATGCTGTCGGAGCGGAGCCATGCTCCGGCTTTGGTGGCGAGATCGATGACGCGGCGGTTGCCGACGTGGCTGATGTCGGGCTGTGTGTTGACGGCAAGAGGCGTGCGGCGCCAGGCGGCCAATTGCATCTCGGTCATGGCGACCATGGTGCGTTCGGCGGTGGCGTAGTCGGGGAAGGGGGTGCCGAGGTTGGCGGTGTGACCCTCGCCCCAGAAGCCGTATTGACAGAGATCTACCCATTCGAGCGACGGATGGCCGTCGAACTCCGCGGAGAGGAGTTGGTTCAGTTCGCGGAAGGCGGATTGAAAGGCGGGGTGATCGTATCGGGGCTCGAGTGAGGGTGTCTTGCCGGCTCCGATGGTGACCATGGGGACGCGATCTTTGACGAAATCAGGGACGGCGAGGAGGCCGCCGGGCGAGTTGGGGTTGGAGAGTTGAACGCGAAAGGCGACGCGCAGGCCGCGCTGTTTGGCGGCGTCGAGAGTGAGCTTCCATACGGGATGGAGGTTGAGTTTGCCTGGTTCGCTTTGGACGTGGCGCCAATCGCAGCGGATGTAGAGGACGTCCACGAAGGGGAGGGCGGCGAGGCGGTCTACGTGCTGTTGCAGTGTTTCGCTTCGTGCGCGCGCGGCGAGTGAGGGACCGGCTTCCTCCCAGGTGTAGCCAATGAGACCGAGGCCGGGGTTGCGCAGGCGTCCGTGCCACGGCGTGGTGGTGTGGATGGTGAGCCAGCCCTCGTCTTGTTCGATTTCGAAAGGGCCTTGGTCGAGCCGGTTGAAGAGGCTGGGCGACTGCGCGGAGGCAAGCGAGGCGGCTGCGGTGGCGAGGAAAGTCCGGCGGGGGATCATCTCACGACGGTACGGGGTGGAGAGCGCTTGACGCAAGGGGGGTGTAGGATATTACTGGTGTTACAGGCCTTTATATATTAATAAGGAGTAAAAATGTCTGTTTCGCGCCTGGGTACGATTTCCCTGCTGGTTACAGCAATGGGTAGCTCTTGTTTCTCTCAAGTGTTGAACCGCAACCTTGTTGTTAATGGGGATGCGGAGCAGGGCAGCGCGGCCCAGAACGCGACGGATGCGCAAGTGGCGAGCATTCCGGGATGGACGACTTCCGGCGGTTTTTCCGTGGGGAGTTATGGAGGCGGCAGTTTTCTTGTCGCCGGAGACTATGGTCCTGTGAATCGCGGGACGAAGTTTTTTTATGGCGGGCCGGGTGAGGCGCGTGCTTCCGCGGTGCAGACGATTGACGTGAGCGGCGGGGTGACCGATCTCGATGCCGGGCGGGTGAAGTATTCCCTCGCTGGGTATCTGGGGCTGATAGGCGGATCCTACGATGCGATTGCGCAGATCAACCTAAAGGCCGAGTTTCAGGATGCTGCCGGTGTTACTCTGTTCACCGCGATCGCGGCCGGACCATCCACTGACGAGGTAAACATTCCGGCTGGACTGCTGCTGCGCACTGTGTCGGGGTTTCTGCCCGCGAACGTCCGCAAAGTCAAAGTGACGATTGATCTGGCGACGGGGCAATCGGGCGGCAACAACTACGCGGCTGACAACATCAGCCTGACGTTATCCACCGATAGCGTGTTCGGGGTCAACCTGCTGGTGAATGGCAATGGGGAAACCGCTGCGCCGGTGGGGCCGGGTCCTGTTGCGGGTTGGAACTCCGATACCGAATTCGCGGTGGGCGCTTATGACGACTACAAGATGCCGGCGAAGACCGATCCGGGACCGACGGATCGAGGCAACTCTTTCTTCCAGTGTCCCACCAGTCACAGCGAGTGCCATGGTTTTCAACGGATCGACTTCAGCACGTCCACTAAGTTGGTGGATGCGGGGCGGGTGTCTTACTCCGTGTCAGGATGGTTCGGTGACGCCGCCAGTTATCCCGACACTGCGGAGGCTGACGTAACGTTCTACGATGCGGCCGGTAAAGCAATGGCGGGCGGTTCCAGTGTGGGTCCGGTGACACAAGCCGATCGCGGGAACGAGCGAGGTCTGTGGCAGCGATCAGCCACTGGGACCGTGCCGAGCGAGGCCCGCAGTGTGGAGGTCAATCTGGCGTTCCACAAACTGGGACCGGTGACGGATAATCTGGACGCCTATGCCGACAGCCTGACGTTCCAGTTGGACGCGATTCAAATCACGACTGTCGTAAACGCGGCCACTTCGCAACCCGGTGCGGCGGTCGCGGGTGAATTCATTTCCATCTACGGTTCCGGGTTGGGACCGGTAGCTGGTGTGTTGGCCAGAGGGACGGAGAAGGGACTGAGCGGCGTGCGCGTGACCTTTAACGGCATTGAGGCATATCTCCAATATGTGTCGGCGACTCAAGTGAACGCGGTGGCTCCTTACGGCGTCGGGAGCAAGGCCGATGTCATCGTTCAGTATGGCGGCAAGACGTCCGATGCTTTCCCTGTGGCGACTACCGATGCGTCGCCCGGCATCTTCACGCAGCAGTATGGCGGCGGGCCCGCTTGGGTGGTGAACGATGCGGCAACGTTCAATTCCTCGACCAACCCGGTGGCGCGCGGCGGGTACATCACGTTTTGGGCGACAGGACAAGGGTTGGTGGATCCGGCCGGACTGGACGGCGAGATCGTCGTGACACCGAAGACCCTGCGGTTGCCGGTGAAGGTTATTGTCGGAGGTGTGGAGTTACAGAACGTTTGGGCGGGTCTCATCTATACGGGAGAGATTCAAGTGCAGGGCCAGGTGGCGAGTGGGACTCCCACCGGCGACGTGGAACTTCTAGTGACCATTGGGACTGCGACGTCGCGGCGCGGCGTCACTGTTTCAGTGAAGTAACTTCAAAGGGCCGAGAGAGTGGGGGCGTCCCAAGTGGCGATGCTTCTGCATTCGGCCCCTTTTGCGTAAGTCGATTGCACCAGGGCGATATTGCAAGTAGTGCCGGCGCCGTCTACCGTTCCGGCCAGGATGACGCGGCGGGGGGCGATCTGCGCGGCGACCTCGGGCAGGTCTGTGGAACCGATAATGCCGGGGATCCAGTTGGAGACCGGGAGTTGGTAGTCGTCGAAGTCGAGCACGCTGCGGTACGAGAGAAGCGGTGAGGCGAGGTACGTCGTGTCGATCTTCGGTTCAAGCGCGGCGGCGAAGAGCGCGGGGATGGTGAGCGGTCCGGAGGCGGCCAGGACGATACGGCGCTTCTTGCCGGCCATGACGCGAACGCAGGCGAGGATATCGGTGACGCGCTGGCCTACCATCGGCTTGCCGAGGATGAGAGAAGCCCAGCCGTAGGCTTCGTCGGTGGCGTGCGGAATGGTGTAGTTCTGGTTGCCGCGGCCCACTTCCGGCATCATGTCTCCGATGCCTCTCAAGTCGACCGCGCACACTAAAATTCCGGTCTCGGCGAGTTGATGATAGAGGCCGCCTTCACCCCATCGCGCGGAGCGGCCTCGTGGGTCGGCCACGATCAGCACAGGCTTGTCGGCGCTCGATTGTTGCGACTCGAAAAGGTACGCGGGCACCTTCACTCCGGGGGCGGAAGGGATTTCGATGGCCGTGATGTGAAGACGTTCCGAAGGGACGCGGCTGACTTGGATGGCGGGGGCGGCGGTGGGCGAATCCAGGTTGAGCAGGCTGGCAATGGATTGTTTGGGCGCCTGCTGAGTCAGGGCGAGCTGACGCGGAGATTTGCCGCCGAAGTCGGGAATCACATTGCCGGTTGGTCCCACGCGCAGCAGTTCGTCGGGTTCGGGGGCAACCTGTGGCTCCTCGACGGTGGAGAGGGGCCGGTTGTGCAGCCACCGTTCAAACCATTGGTAAATTTGCGTCCGAAGGAAGTAACTCAACGTGTGGGGGGTTGGGGTTTCGTTCCAGGCAATCTTGTCGGCGGATGAGAGAACCTGGTACACGGCTTTGAGTTTTTCGAACTCGGCGCGGCCGCTGGAAAGATAGCGGGGGGAGTAAGTGCCGAAAGAGTCGCGAGCGCTGGCGAGAATCAGCAGGGGCTTGGGCGCGATGGGATAGAGCAGATCCCAGCGGTCGAAGGCGTTGACCCCGGAATTGATGAAGTTCTGCTCAGCGTCATCGGTTGACCCGGGCGAATTGAAGTTGGCGCAGGCGAAGTTTTCTGTGTTGCCGGAGGAGATGGCAGCGGCAGCGAGGCGGTCGTCTACGGCAGTCAAAAGCATGGAAACGGTGCCGCCACCGGACTGACCCGTGGTGCCGATGCGCTTGGGATCTACCAGGGGATGGGCGCTGAGGACATCCAGGCTACGCACGGCGTCCCACACCTGGAAGCGCGTGGAGGTGTCGCCTGTCAGTAAGAGCTGCCCTCCCGCGATGCTGTGCTCGGCGTCGGCATCGGAGATCTGCGGATAGAACCGTCGCTCGCCCTGGCCCATGGGATCGAAGGCGAGGACGATATAACCGAGCCGGGCGAGCCCCTGGCAGCACTTCTGGTAACTGGTGTAGGCCTTGCCGTTCAGGCTGTGGCCCATTTGGAAGAGCACGCCCGGATAGGGGGCTTTGCCCGTGGACGGCAGATAAAGGTTCGCCGTGACGTGAATTCCGGGGCGGCTTTCGTAGACGATCTTCTCGAGTTTGTAGCCGGGGCGTTCGAACGAACCGGTGGTGCGGAGTTGCAGGGGTGTCCGTTCCGGCTGGCCACCGGCGAGGCGCCAAAACGTATTGCGGACCCACGCCTGGCGGCGTTTGATGGCGGCGGAGTCGTGTAAGGCAGCAAGGGCGGTGTTCCGGCGATTGTACGCGCTAGTGGCGAGCGCGGTGAGGTAGTCCGGCAGGCAGCGCGAGTAGTTCGCATATTGGACTTGGGCCGCCCTGCCGAGGGCCTGGGCGGCCGTAAGTAAGATGAGATCTCGACGTGAGTACATGTTCATGGGCCACTGGATTGGCCGATAATCGTAACTTGCTATGGTACTGCTTCGCTTGCTTCCACTGGTGGTTTTATTTACCACGACGATCCGGCACGACGGCTGGGAGGTGATTGGCCCCGGGGGTGGAGGCGCCATGTTCCACCCCACGGTGAGCCCGCATGACCAGGCGCGCGTGCTGGTGGCGTGCGATATGACGGGCGACTACCTGTCGGAAGATGGCGGCCGGCAGTGGCGGATGTTCAACCTGGGAGGACCGACACGGTTCTTTGTCTTCGATCCAAAGGACCCGAAGGTGGTGTACGCGCAGACCAGGCGGCTGTGGCGGAGCGAGGACGGGGGCCATGCGTGGCAGTCGGTGTATCCACGGGGCGAGACTGTGGATCTGGAAGGCGATCACGCCGAGGAGCGCGTGGCAGGCGGGAAGCCGGCTATCAGTGCCATGGATGCGGCAGCAGGGGTTCTGTGGGCGGGCATGGGAACGAAGTTGGCTCGTTCGCAAGACAAGGGCAGCACGTGGACAGAGATGGCAGAGCTGCCGTCGCCGGCGATCGCGGTGTTTGCCGCGGAAGGCGCGGTGTACGTGTTTGGCTCCGAGTATCTGCAGATTCGCGGCGAAGCGGGCGTGATCACTCAGAAGCACCCGGCGTTCACCGAAGTTTCTATGGGCTTCGAGGGCGGCGCCACACGATTCTATGGGGCGGGCAAAGAGGGTGTGTTTGTTTCGGCGGACGGAGCGATGTGGACGAAGGCGCCGATTGATGGAAAGGTTCGCGCTTTGGCGGCGTCACGCTTTCACGGCAATGTGGCGTATGCGGCGTTCCAGGGACGCACATTCGGAGTGACTCGGACGTCGGATGGCGGGCGAACGTGGACTCCGGTGTGGGAGGAGTCGAAGGTGAAGGCTCCTAACGTGGACGATGGATGGGTGAGTGAGAGGTTGGGGCCGGGCTGGGGTGAGCATCCTTTAGCGATTGGCGTGGCCCCCACCAATGGCGATCTGGTTTATGGGACGGACTTCGGGCGGACGCTACGGTCAAGCGATGGCGGGAAACATTGGGAAGCGGCGTACACGCGCAAGCTCGGTGATGGGTCCTATGCTTCCACTGGGTTGGATGTAACCACAACCTATGGCGTTCATTTCGATCCCTTCGATGCGCGGCGGATGTTTATCTCGTACACCGACATCGGACTCTTCCGAAGTGAGAATGGAGGTAAAGGGTGGCAGAGTTCTACTGTTCAGGGCGTTCCTAAGGATTGGGTGAATACGACGTACTGGGTGGAATTCGATCCTGCCGTGAAAGGGCGCATGTGGGCGGCGATGAGCGGCACCCATGATTTGCCGCGGCCCAAGATGTGGCGGCGGACTTCGCCGTCCGCATTTCGAGGGGGCGTGTGCCAGAGCGACGATGGCGGGCGGACCTGGCGCGTGCTGAGTCTTCCGCAGATAGCCGCGACACATATCCTGCTGGACAAAACGAAGCCTCACACCTTGTACGTGACAGGGTATGGGAAGGGCGTGTACCGGTCTTTGGACGGTGGCGCGACATGGCAGCCGAAGAGCAACGGGCTCCCGGAATATGAGCCGTTCGTGTGGCGGCTGACTCAGGATGGCAAGGGTGTTTTATATGTTGTAGTGGCTCGGCGCAGCGATGACGGCAGTATTGGAAATGATCGCGATGGGGGCCTCTATCGTTCCACCGATCGCGGGGAGACCTGGAGCAAGGTTGGCCTGCCTTCCAACGTCAACGGGCCGAATGGGCTAGCCGTGGATCCTAAAGATGACAAGCGTCTGTATCTGGCGGCTTGGGCCAGTGCCGGGGCGTCGAATGGCGGCATCTATTTGTCCACGGACGCAGGGGCCACCTGGAAGCAGGTTCATTCGGCCGATCAGCACGTTTACGATGTCACCGTCGATGCGAAACATCCCTCGCGGTTGTTTGCCACGGGGTTTGAGTCCGCCGCGTGGCAATCGGATGATCGAGGCGAGACTTGGCAGCAGATTCCAGGATTCAACTTCAAGTGGGCGCACCGCGTGATCCCCGATCCGTCAAACGCGGATCGGGTGTATATCACCACCTTCGGCGGTAGCGTCTGGCACGGGCCGGCGCGCTAGCGGATACGAATTTTGACGTCGTTCGACGTCTTGCCGGGCATTGACAGCGAGAGGACCGCGTCGCCGGAGGGGACGCCCGCCGGGATCTGGACGTTCACCTGATAGAGGCCGAAGAACGACGGGGCGAGTCCGGAGAAGGGGACTGAGGCGGGGATGCCGGCGATGGTGACGGTTGGGGTCACGGTCGTCGTCGCCAGGCTTCCTGATGTCGTTACCGGGCCCAACCCAGTGGCGTACACTTCCAGGAAATCGCCGGGGCCGACGGGTTGCTGGAGCGTGGTCTTGGGGGTTCCGGCCACGAGGATCGCTCCATAGCGTGTAGCGGTGTCGTAGAAGATGCCCGGCTGGGCGGTGAGGACCGCAACGTGTTGGACCGGCGAGACTCCCAGCGGCGTGGTGACGATGACGTCGGCGGTCCCCGTCGCCAGGTTTTGCGGCACCCAGAAATTCAGCTGGCGGTCAGAGAAATAGAACAAAGGCGCAGGCGTGCCGTTGACTGTCACCTGGATTCCGGCCACGGCATCAGTGAGGGCGACAGAGCCTTTGATTCCGTCGGCAAGGTTGGCCCCGAAGATCGTGGCTAAACCGTTAGGGACGAGGCCGGCTTGGAAGCTGGCGGCGTTAACCACTCCGTTGTCGAAAATGGCGGGCGGACCCAGGGCTGTGACTACCAGAAAAGGCTGAGAAGATCCTTCAACTAATGCGTATAACTCATTGAGTGTATTAGGGCCTGGAGTGAATTGAAAAGTGGCTTGACCGAATTCGTCAGTAACAGCGGAGGTCGGCGTGACGGTGGCTCCGGCCGAGGCAGTAACGGTCAGGTTCCTGCCGGCGTATCCGGCGAGATTGGCGTCGCTGGCCCGCAAGACGATGCTTTGGGGCAGCGGTTGTCCGGCCGTGGCGATTTGGAAGTCGCCGGAAACGGCGAAGGCGCGGAGGTCGTCTGGCGCGGGCAGCACCTGCACTTTGGCCGAGGCGGTTTCATACGAGCCGTCGATGCGGGCGGTGATTTCGCTGACTCCTGTGCGGATACCTTGCAATGGAAAGGTAGCCTTCGTGGCTCCGGCTGGGATGGTGACGGAGGCCGGGGGCTGGGCAGCTCCATTGTCAGTGCTGAACGTCACGGTGATGGGATTGGTGGCGGGGCGCGCCACGGAGACGGCGGGGTTGGAGGTGGCGCCGGCGATGACGCCTCCGGCGGGGAACAGGGACAGCGTCAGCGCCTGGCTGAGGGTGGTATCCATCGTGGCCCGGTTACCGGCGGCGGTGGCGTAATAGGATTCAAAGTTGGCGCGGTATATTTCGATTTGGGAGACGGAGTCGGGGACGGGTCCGGTTCCAGTAATAAGGATGATCGCGACTCGGAAATGGCGCTGCGACACGGTGGAATCAGGGGTTCGGCGGCCCGCGACGGCAATCAGTTGATCGACCGTAATGTCCTGGCGGGTTCCGTTGATGGCGATTCCCGTGCGAGGTAAGGCGCTGTTGCTGTGGTTGGCGTTGGTGATGAGGAAGGTGGGGGGAACTTCCTGCGGCGTGCGGAAGCCCATCAGGTATTGGTCGAGAGGAGCGTAGCCCTGCACGGTGGCGATGGTGAGGAAACGCGGGATGGCGTTGGGCCCGTTGTCTTGAATGCGGTTGCCTTCCAGCAAGGATGCTTCGGAATTGAAGTTGAACCCCCAGTGCGCGTTATTGTTCGGGTTCAGCATGGGGAGAGCGGAAGGGTTGTTGGGATCCAGGACGCTCACGTAGGCGAGGAACAGATGGCCCATCTCGTGGGCGATCACGCTGAGCGGCGTGTCTCCGGTGGTGGTGCGGCCGTCAACGGTTCCTCGAATGTCGGCCGAGTACTGGTCGACGTTGCCCATGTTGATTACGGACTGAAGGCGGCGTGGGGAACCGTAGAGGGTGCCGATGTCTACCGGGACGTCGCCGTAGCCGGTGCGTTCGTTGCGGACCGTGGATTCAAAGGCGACCGCGCCAGGGGCAGCGGCGACGCCGAGAGCGTTATAAACCACCAGATAGTCGTAGGCGTCTTCGTGAGTCTCGTAGAAGCGTTGGGCGACGCGCACCAGATCGATGCTGGTCGAGGTTTGGAAACTCTCCACCACCGCCGCGGAGTATTCGCCCGCTGGGGGTGCGCTGAGATCGACGAACTGCGACGAACCGAGAAGGTGTCCGGGTGAGATGCCGACGACGGCGGAATCGATGGGCTGAATGGTTGACCAGGCGAACTCAATGTGGCCGTCGGCGACCAGGCGCACCTGAAAGGTGTGTGGGCTGCCTATTCCGGCATCTGAGTATTCCGGGACGCCTACCCAACTGATGACGACGCGATCAGGCGTGGCGAGAACGCGCACACCGCCGTTAGTTCGGGAGGGATCCAGATCGGCGAATAGCGGAGCGATGCGCGGCGGGCCTGCGACCAGGCGTCCGGCGGAGCGCGCCGAACTGTCGGTGTCGCTTTCCCCAAAGGAGAGGTTGCCGTCTGAGTTGATATAGACGCTGGTATAAGTGTTGCCGAAGAAGGGGAAGGAGAAGGGGAGAGCAGTGAGGCGGGCGTCGTCGTCACCCAAGCCGGCGACGGGCGCGCCTTGCGTGGCGTCGGAGGAATTGTAGGCCGCGCCGGACAGGCTCAACCTGTAGCTGGCCGTGTTAAGCGCGGAGGGCTGGAAGGTGAGAGTCTTGTTGTCCAGATCGAAGGAGTTGGCTTCGCTCACCACGCCGTTGGAGTTGTCCATGGTGGCGATGTTGCCCACGTCCTGCTGCGCGCCGGGTGAAATCGAAAGGGCTTGCCGGCTGCGGGCGGCTCCCAGCGCGCGGATTGACTGCTGGTGGCGGTAGAGCTGCTCTCGCCACGTCACGCTGTGGGTGCCGCAAATGGCTTGATCCTGGCGGGCGGCGGCGGGCGTTGGAAGGATCAGGGCTATACCGAGGAGGGATAGGGGGAACCGGAGGCAAGGCACGCCTCCATTGTAAGATACG
>JBDTMC010000097.1:0-19655 GCA_039934475.1 Bryobacteraceae bacterium
CCTGCCGCGCCCCCGCGTAACGAAACCGCGCCGCCCTGCCCTACCGAGATGAAACCCTCGTCCGTCCGCAGAGCAATGCGCCCCAGCCCACGATCCACCACCGTGAACGCCTCGGCTTTGCCCACCCGAAGCTTCGCCGCCCCACCGCGAACCGCAAACTCCAACTTCCTTCCGTAAGGTATCGCCCGCCGGGCCTCTTCATCGATTTGGATAGAATCAAAATCGACATATCCACCCTCTCCACTCTCCGCCTCACTAAACGAGAACAGCGCGTATCGGACGCCCTGAAATGTGATCAAGCCAAACGCCATGGTCAGAGGTTCGCCGACGGCGGTGAACTTCCTCCCATCGGTGCTGTACGTGAAACGAGCGGAATTCCGGATGAAATCGCACTCGGCGCGCAGCCAGATTCGCCCGCCCTTCACTGGCACGCGCGTACTGTGGCCGCTACTCTCATCGAACCCCACCAGAATCATGCTCTCGCCTCTACGCTCCACGCCCAACCACGAGTACGGCCGGTTAAACAATGCCAGGCCCGCGGTGTCCCCACGCCGCATGCCCGCAGTGTCCAGAATCGTCGTCACCGTGGAACGCGGTCCAATCGCGCGCTGCGTTAGCGTATTACGCGCGCTCCACAAATCCTTTGCCGGCATCGCGTGCAATCTCAGAAAACCTCGCCGCTCCGCCAGTGACCACTTACTCTCCAACGGAACATGGTTCCATTGCCACACCGGCTGCAGTGTCGTCGCTGCAAAGTCATCGCTTCGCTGATAAGGCGCATGCGCCGGCTCCGACGTACCTGTGTTCGGCTTCACCCACGTGCGCGGCGTACGCCCCAAATTCCCAGGTAACCCGAAGTACGGCCAACCATCCGTCCACGTCACCGGAGACAATGCGGTCAACCGTCCCACCGAATTCGCATCCATCATTGAGAAGCCCCACCACCCACCGCTCGGTGTATCGACGATCCCGCCTTGGTGGATCGCGCACCGTCCCGCCTTCGACGAGTCCGGCGCAGAAATCTTAAAAGGCTCCCGGTTCGACGTCAGCCGGTATCCCACGCCAAGACCGAAATCTTCCCCCCGGCTCACATTCTGATTTACCTCCCACGGCCCCTCCAAACCATCCGCGCGCGCCACTGGCATTCGCATTTCATCCAGGAACCACGCACTCGTCAGAATGTATTTGCCCTTAATCTTGTACAGATGCAGTCCTTCCCCCATCCCAGCCGAAGGCGGGATCATCTCGCGCTCCGTCCCGGGAACAAGGTCGGTCAGGTCCTCCGTCAACTGCGCGATCCGAATGCCCCTGTACCCCCACACCACCCAGGTCTTGCCGTCATCGTCGAACAACACCGATAGATCGTGCAGGGAACGCTTCATCGCCGTGTGGGTCCACGGACCCGCTGCATTCGTGGAGCGAAACAGTTGCGTAGCTTGCCCGTTTACGTTGCTGAAGATATAAAAAGTCCCGTTGTGATAACGGAAGCAAGGCGCCCAGATCCCCCTGCCATATTCGTTCTTCCCCTCTTCCAGGCGAAACGAAGGGCCAAGGTCCAAGCGGTCCACTGCATAGCTCACAAATGTCCAGTTAACCAGGTCGCGCGACCGAAGAATCGGCAGACCCGGCATGCTATGCATGGTGGTCCCGGTCAAAAAGAAATCCTGGCCCACGCGAATCATGTCCGGATCGGAAAACTCGTCGAAGAAGATCGGATTCGTGAACGTTCCGTTTCCGTTGTCGGCCGTCCAGGTCTGCGCCAGCGCCACCCCTGCCAACACAAGCGCTGCTACAAGCGCGAATCTAATCAATCCAGCGCCCCCTGTTCATTTCGTCTTCTCCCCTTCCGGACTTCGCCTCCACGCAAAGTAGCTATCCAAGACCCGAAGAGACGATTCGCTCGGCACAGGCCCTGTCCTCGGTCGGCGTTCAAAATACATCACGGTGGGTTGATCGTCGCGGAAAGCCGGCCACGCCGCAACACCGTCACCGTTCGGATCCCCTCGTTTCGCGAAGTTGGTCCAGTAAGTTGCCATCGCTTCGGAAACCACAGTGTCCTCCGGCGTCACCGGACGATGTATGTCATACAAGTGTTCGAACACGTAGGGCACTTCCGCCCCATGTGGCGAACCCCGGTCTGCTTCCGCTGAGTCCGGCGCATGCTCCGCGTGCCGGTCGAAGTAGTAATAGTAGGCTTTCCCCTTGCCATGCTTCGCTTGCAGCCGCGCCCAGACCCAGGTTTGCCAGCCAAAGGCCGAATCCCGTGCCAGGTCGCGGGCGGTCTTTGGAACCTTTCCCCCGGCCGCGGGATATGCCTCCAGCAGTCGGTCGGCGAAAGGACCATAACGCTCCCTCACGCCCGTCGCGTACTCCTCTGCCGTCCGCGCGCGCGTGAAACTCGCGCCTTCGTCCGAGTTATAGCCCACCAGGATTGGCGTGTCGTTGAATCGTCCCGCCTCATAGAGTTTGTACTGATCGTCCGGAATCACCCAGCCATCCACAATAGGCCACGCCATGCCGCGTTGCCGCCTGCTCACTTCCAGCACCTTCTCCTTGCTTAGCGCGCGCAAGTCCCGCAGTGTTCCCGCTTCCGCCGCCTTGGCGAACTCGTCGCCGGATACTTCCGCGTCCGCCAAACTCCGCATATTCTCACCGGGGGAAGGCGTCCGGCTCACCGGCCCGAATGATCCGCCACTCTGCGAGATCGCCCCTTGAAACAAACCCTTTGCCAGTGGCGACACGCCCATCATGCTCACCGCGATGCCACCCGCCGATTCCCCAAAGATGGTCACCCGACTCGGGTCTCCTCCAAAGCCGGCGATGTTACGCTGGATCCACTTCAGCCCGGCAACCATATCGAGTAGCCCATAATTACCGGAAGCGCCATGACCCGATTCACTACTCAATTCCCGATGCGCCAAGAAACCGAACACTCCAACGCGATACGCCACGCTCACCACTACCACCCCGCGCTTGGCCAACTTCTCGCCGCTATACACCGGAATGGAAGTCGCGCCGGCATTGAAACCGCCCCCGTAGATCCACACCAGAACCGGGACGTTCTCTTTCGCAGTTCGCGCCGGTGTCCAGATGTTCAGGTAGAGGCAGTCTTCGCCCTCCCCGCTCGGAGGCGGTCCTCCGATCGATTGCACGCATCCCGCCGCGAATCGATCTGCCTCCCTCACCCCTGGCCACTTCTTCGCCGCCTGCGGCGCCCTCCATCGCAGATCCCCAACCGGTGGCGCGGCAAACGGAATGCCCTTATACACCGTCAGTGTGTCTTCAACAACGCCCCGCACAAGCCCGCCCTCCACCTTCACAGGTTTCAGCACTGCCCCATCCAGGAACAGAACAAACCCAACGCACACCGCAATTCCGCCGAAAAGCTTCATGATGAGTGCCTCCTTACCGGAACAGCCGCGGAGCAAAGTCATTCAAACAGCGCCGCCAGGTCACCTTGCGATTGAATCGTCTGCGGCCACAGTTATCGCGCTGAAAGATAATCGCGTCCTCGCCTGGTTTGGCGGTGTTGAGGTTATCCATCACTATGATCATCGGCTTGGACCTCTTCTCCGCGATCAGGTTATCCAGAATCAAATCCGCATGCCCCTGATTATGCCAGCCCTGCTCATTCCCGTCGATCACATTGCTGTAGTAGTGCAAACGCCCCAGCACAGTCCGCAAACCAACACCATCAAGAAGAGAGTTCGCATCATTTCTCCTGTTGCCGCACCACTACTCCCATGCGCGTTCCCACCACCGTCGGCGCCACTCACTCCGCGTGGGATTTTGCCAGTGCGATCGCCCGCCGCACTTCCTCCAGCAGAATATCGAACGGCCACCCTTTTTCGCTCCCCATCTCATCCAGGCGCCGCCGGATATCCAGCAGAACTTCATCCGCGTCGTGAATGGCGCGCACGGCGTTCGCCATGTCACCATCGTGGACGTAATCTTCGGCCATATCCACCAGCCGGAAAGCGATCTCAATGTCCGCTTCAATCAACTCAGTGAGTATGCGGTCCGATACGCGACGAGGGTTCGGTTGAGGCATCAGGCTACCACTATAATGCCAATCCATGCGCCGCAAAGCGTGGCTTGACTCAATCCAAAACGAGATATAGTCTAAATCAAGCCGTGACTGCTACCCGTGCCGAGATCTCCGCTTCGTTCCGCGACCGCGGCCTGCGTTGCACCTCTCAGCGATATGCCATTCTGCAGTGTCTCCTCAAGCGGCCCTGCCATCCTACTGCCGAAGAGATTCACGGCGTTGTCAACCGCCACGATCCTCGCGTTTCACGCGCCACCGTCTATAACAGCCTGCACGCGTTAGTGCAGTCCGGCTTGGTTCGTGAAGTGAAACTCGGCGCGGATGCCACGCGGTTTGAGGCCCACATCGAAAGCCACCACCATTTCGTCTGCGACCACTGCGGCGCCATCGAAGACATCGCGTGGTTCGAGCCTGGCGAGATCACCCGCCGCGCGGGACTGAACCCCCGCTCGATCCGGGCCATCGTCCTACAAGGTCTGTGCGAGCCGTGTCTCGCCCGACAAAAATCTTTAAGGAGCAACAATTGTCTACCGAATCCAAATGCCCGGTAATGGGCGGCGCTCGCAAGCACACCAATACCAACTGGTGGCCCAATCAGCTCAACCTGAAGGTCCTCCACCAGCATTCCCCTCTGTCCGACCCTATGGACAAGGCGTTCAATTACGCCGAAGAGTTCAAGACCCTCGACCTCGATGCCCTGGTCAAAGATCTCCATGCTCTGATGACCGCGTCACAGGCTTGGTGGCCGGCCGACTATGGCCATTACGGGCCCCTCTTCATTCGTATGGCCTGGCACAGTGCCGGCACTTACCGCATCGCCGATGGCCGCGGCGGCGCAGGCTCCGGCACCCAACGCTTCGCGCCTCTCAATAGCTGGCCGGACAATGTCAGCCTCGATAAAGCGCGCCGCCTCCTCTGGCCGCTTAAACAGAAATATGGCCGCAAAATCTCCTGGGCTGATCTCATGGTTCTCACAGGCAACGTCGCCCTCGAGTCAATGGGCTTCAAAACCGCCGGCTTCGGCGGCGGCCGCGCGGACGTATGGGAGCCCGAAGACGACATTTTCTGGGGTTCTGAGAGCACGTGGCTGGGAGATGAGCGCTACACCGGCGATCGCCAGCTCGACAATCCTCTCGGCGCCGTTCAGATGGGTCTGATTTACGTCAATCCGCAAGGACCCAATGGCAAGCCCGATCCCATCGCCGCGGCGCGCGATATCCGCGAAACGTTCGCCCGCATGGCCATGAATGACGAAGAGACAGTGGCTCTCATCGCCGGCGGACACACCTTCGGCAAAGCCCACGGCGCTGCCGATCCCGGTCAGCATGTCGGCCCTGAACCCGAGGGCGGCAGCCTTGAAGAGCAAGGCTTCGGCTGGAAAAACTCCTTCGGCAACGGCAGCGGCGCCCACACCATCACCAGCGGTTTGGAAGGTGCATGGACCACCAACCCAGTGAAATGGGACAACAACTACCTCGAAAACCTGTTCGGCTACGACTGGGAGCTCGGCAAGAGCCCGGCTGGCGCCTACCAGTGGGCGCCCAAAGAAGCTGTTGCGGCGGGCACCGTTCCCGATGCCCACGATCCGGAGAAGCGCCACGCTCCGATGATGTTCACCACCGATCTCGCCCTCAAGGTGGATCCGAACTACGCGCCCATCGCCAAACGCTTCTATGAGAATCCGCAGCAATTCGCCGACGCCTTCGCCAAGGCTTGGTACAAGCTGACGCACCGCGACATGGGGCCGCTCTCCCGCTACCTCGGAAAACTCGTTCCCGCCGAGCCCGAAATCTGGCAGGACCCCGTCCCCGCAGCGGATCACGAATTGATCGGGGATTCCGACATTGTCGTTCTGAAGGCCAAGATCCTCGCCTCCGGACTGTCTATCTCACAACTGGTCACCACAGCCTGGGCCTCGGCCTCCACCTTCCGCGGTTCCGACAAACGCGGCGGAGCCAACGGAGCGCGCATTCGCCTCACGCCGCAGAACTATTGGGAGGTCAACCAGCCCGCCGAACTGGCCAAGGTTCTCACAGTGCTGGAGGCGGTCCAAAAGGATTTCAACAGCGGCGCAAAAAAGGTCTCTCTCGCTGACCTCATCGTTTTAGGCGGTTCCGCTGCCGTCGAGGAGGCGGCAAAGAAGGCCGGGCACGACGTGAAGATTCCCTTCTCCCCGGGCCGCACGGACGCCTCGCAGGCGCAGACCGACGTACACTCCTTCGCCGTCCTCGAGCCGGTAGCGGACGGGTTCCGCAACTACCTCTGCAGCGGCCTGCAAAGACCAGCCGAAGAGTTGCTCGTCGATCGCGCGCAATTGCTGACTCTGACCGCCCCCGAGATGACAGTTCTCGTCGGAGGCCTCCGAGTCCTCAACGCCAACGTCAACCAGTCAAAACATGGTGTCTTCACCAACAAGCCCGAGACGTTGACGAATGACTTCTTCGTCAACCTCCTCGACATGAACACAACCTGGAAGCCCGCCGAAACATCCCCCGGTGTGTACGAAGGCACCGACACCGCCACAGGCGAAGTCAAGTGGACCGGCACCCGCGTCGACCTGATCTTCGGCTCCAACTCCCAACTCCGCGCCATCGCCGAAGTCTACGGCTGCAACGATTCCAAAGAATCGTTCGTGAAGGACTTCGCCGCCGCCTGGACCAAAGTGATGAACCTCGATCGCTACGACTTAGCCTGACCCACCCAACCAGAGAGCGCGACCAAGATCGCGCTCTCTGGTTCCCACGCCACTCCGCCCGATCGCTTCTGCGGAGTATCCGAGCCGCGACAGTAATGGAGCGATCACCCATGGCGTTGATATGACATCCGCTCGAATCTACGCATCAAGGCATCTACAGCACCAGTCCGCCTGGAGATCAGCATCGACCAGATCTTTTACCGCCACTTCAGCCCCTTAACACCCAAAAACCTCTACCCGATTCCTGCAATTAATTGCATCTGTTCGGCGCATAAATCAATGGCTATTCCCTCCCGGCGATTCGACGATTTCCTGCCAACCAGAGCAGCATCGCGCAAAAGGGAATCACCTTCAAAGATTTGTACGTCCCGCTAGAACATTGCTCACCAGGTAGAGCCAATGACCGCCAAGCAATACTTTTCAGTTATTGAAAAAAGAATGCGCCCGGAGTATACTCGCCAGAACGGCTGGGTTTTCAGGGCACCATTAGGTAGAGTTTGTAGCGCGTTCGGCTGTTATCTCGACCACACCGGGCGGAAACCCTCCTGCAATAATGCTGGCATACAGAAGGAGCACCTCCAGATGTCAAACTCTGTGGTTCGACTGGGACGGGCAACCACCGCAGTTCTCTTCCTAGCGAGCCTTGCTTTCGGACAGGCTCAAACGGGCTCGTTATCCGGCACGGTTATCGATGCAAACGACGCCGCCATACCGGGCGCCGACGTAGAAGCCCGCGAGAGCCGGACCGGCGTTACAGCCCGCACGGTTTCCTCAGACTCCGGGCTTTATGTTTTCCCCAACCTTCCTACCGGAATTTGGACTGTCACCACCGAAAAGGAAGGATTCAAGAAACTGGTTCGCAGCGGGATCGAGATCTTCATCGCGCAGAGGCAAGCACTCGATCTTAAACTTGAGATCGGTGACGTCAAGCAGACGGTAGAGGTCTCATCGACGCAGCCGCTGCTCGAGACTGAGACCAGTGAGCGCGGCCAGTCCCTGACGCCGAAGATGTATCAAACCCTCCCCATGTGGGCGGGCGGTCTGCAGAATCCCTCAGCATTTTTAGGATATATGGCTGGTGTGAATCAGGGCGGCGAACTCAGCATCGCCGGCTCCACGGGCCGTTCGCGTGAGCAGTTGATCGATGGCACCAGCAACGTCATTCCGGAATCGGGTGGCACGGTGTTCAACCCCCCATCGGCCGAGGCGTTCAGCGAGGTTAAGTTGTTGGTGGGCACCTACACCGCCGAATATGGGCGAGTTGGTGGTGGAATCGAGATCTTCACCACCCGCTCGGGTACCAACGGTCTACATGGCACCTGGGCCTACTCCATGCGACGTGACATCTGGGAAGCTGCCGGCTGGAGCGTCAATCAGAACACAAAGAATAAGCCTGGCTTTCGACCCAAGGATCGCCTCAATGCGACGAGCGGTGGAATCGGCGGTCCGGTCTATATCCCGAAAATCTACGACGGCCGTAACAAGACGTTTTTCTATTTCAGCAGCGATAACGATCTGCGTCCTGTCGCGCCGAATTCGATTGTCAACACGGTTCCGACCAGCCAGATGACTCAGGGCGATTTCAGTCAATTGCCACAACTGATTTACGACCCGCAGTCGACACAGGGTTCTGGTTCCACCGCTACCCGCACGCCATTCCCCGGCAACATGATTCCCACGGCCCGGTTCAGCAAGATCGCCGCGAATCTAATTTCCGCGCTCCCAGCGCCTAACGGCAGCACGCTCACTAGTAATCACGCCTACGTCAACACGTCGCAGGTCACTGATCACGTTTGGTCCTTGAAAATTGACCATAGCTTCAGCGAGAAGAATCGTGTGGCGTATTTCCAATCGTTGGATAGCCAGTTGACCCACGCCGTCTCCGATTTCGACGGCCCGCTGGGCACGGCGCTCGGCGATCAATATCAAAAGCCCCGGATTTTCCGGGTGAATCATGATTACGCGTTCTCGCCGACATTGCTTCTTCACAGCACGTACGGCTACTCCCGGACCAAGCAGATTTGGTTCGTGCCGGCGCAGAGCGGTTTTGCTAGTCAAGCTGGTTTTCCCGGCTTAACCGGAGATTCCGACGTGACACCGGTGATTCAGTTTGCCGCGGCCGACGGTTACACCGCATGGGGTATGCAACAGGGCAAAGTGAACAACGGTGGTCAGGATAATTTCACCCATCAGTTCGACCAGGGCCTGACCTGGATCAAAGGACGGCACGAACTCAAGATCGGCTGGGATTTGCGCCGCATGCAAACCTTTGCCCACGACTTGGCCACCACCAACGGCACTTACATCTTCGCCCGCACACAGACCGCCAACCCAGCCGCCACTGGCACCACGGGGAATTCGTTTGCCAGCCTCCTCTTGGGTCTACCCGATTCGGCAAGCGCCGCAGCCACACCAGTACAGAACGCTAACATCCACTACGAGTATTACGGCTTCTACTTTCAAGACAACTTCAGGCTCAGTCCCAAGCTGACCCTCAACCTGGGACTGCGTTACGACGTGCCCGTCAATTGGTATGCGCCTACGATGGGATCAGTTTCGCTGACCAGCCCGAACCCGGCGGCCAACAACTACCCGGGTGCCTACGTATTCGCAGGCAGTGGGCCCAACCGCCTCGGCGTTACGCGCTTCTGGCCGACGGACTTTACCAACGTTGGCCCACGGGCCGGATTCGCTTACCAGATCGGATCTAAGACCGTTCTGCGTAGCGGCTTCGGCATCTTTTATGAAGCCACCAGCAATGGCGGTTGCGGTTGCACCCTCGGCGCGAACGGGTCCTTCGCACAGGTTTCGGACGGCCTCAATGCGCCGTTCCAGTGGGATTCGGGCATCCCCAAGCCTGCCGGTTACCAGCCCCCGCCCTTCTTGGGCCCGAGCATCGGCAACGGCCTGTCAGTGGATTACATGGGACCCACGTTCGGTAAAGCCCCGCGGATCTACAACTGGAGTATAAACCTGCAGCATGAGATCAAGAAGTTTCTCGTGGAAGTGGAATATGCGGGCAATCGCGGCCGCCGCCTAAACTCCACAATCGATCTCAACCAGGTGAACCCGTCTTACTTGTACCTCGGATCGTTGTTGCAGCAGACCATCACGTCTCCTGGCGTGGTTGCCCAAGGCTTCAAGAAGCCGTATCCGAACTTCCCGGACAACGGCACGCTCGCCCAATCACTGCGGCCCTTCCCGCAGTTCCTCAACGTCTGGTCGCGAAATAGTGGCCAGGGACAGACGTGGTACGACGCCGCCGCCATTAAGGTACAACGGCGCTTCGGAGCGTGGCAGTTCCAGACCTCTTATGTGCGGTCTAAGACGCTCGGCCTGCTCACCTACCGGCAGATCTTCTCGCAGAATCAGGTGTACCCGCAAGACATGTATAACCTGACCCAACCGAAGTCGTATCTGCCGTTTGACCTGCCAAACGTGTTCAACTTCATCAACACGATCGACCTGCCATTCGGTACCGGCAAGCACTTCCTCGGAGGCAGCGGCCGCCTGCTCAACGCCTTTGTCGGAAACTGGACCGTTGCCGATACACATCAGTACCGCAGCGGCGGTTTGATTGGGCTGACGTGCGCAAACACCCTCGGCAACGGCGTACTGTTCACAGATGCGCGCCTGTGCAACGCGAATCCAACAGAGGTTCGTACTGGTCAGGATCGCACCAGCCTCAATCCCAACAACCCGGCGAGCCTCTATTTCAACGCCGCTGCCTTCTCAGTTCCGGGCCAGTTCTCCTTCGGGACGTCCTCGCAGTATAACGGCCACTTCCGCCAACCTCCGGTACTGGTCGATAACATTGCCTTGGTCAAGCAGTTGTATGTGTGGCCTACCGGCGACGGAAGCAAGATGCGCCTCCAGTTCAGCGCCAATGCCTTCAATCCGTTCAACCGTACAAACTTCGCGGTGAACGGAGCCGTCGGCAACGCGAACTTCGGCCGCGCCACCAGCCCTCAAAACAGCCCGCGGATCATCACCATGATCCTTAGACTGAATTTCTGACCTTCGAACCGAGTTTGCCAACGTAACCGGTTTCGAAGAGGTTTGAGGAAGGCCGGCATTCCCGCCAAACGGGAGGCCGGCCTTTTCATTTGGGATATCCCGTTGCATCGCCGCGGCCCTTTGGGCCAAGATCCTCGTCTCGGCCTCCACCTTCCGTGGTTCCGACAAACGCGGTTGAGCCAAGGGAGCCCGCATTCGCCTCGCACAGTGCTGGAGGCGGTCCAAAGGATTTCACGCCACTCCGCCCGATCGCTTCTGCGGAGTATCGAGCCGCGACAGTAATGGAGCGGTCACCCTCTTGGGAGTATCCGAGCCGCGACAGTAATGGAGCGATCACCCTCTTCGGATTATCCGAGCCGCGACAGTAATGGAGCGATCACCCATGGCGTTGATATGACATCCGCTCGAATCCACGCATCAAGGCATCTACAGCACCAGGCCGCCTGGAGATCAGCATCGACCAGCTTCTACAGATCTTTAGCTTGACGCTTTTCGGAAAGCGCCCCTTTTACAGGTACTTCAGCCCATTAACTCCCAAGAAGATTTATCAAATTCCCGCAACCAATTGAATCTATTCGGCTGCAGCAAGTGCAAGCCCAATCATCACCAATGCACCCGGCCATCCGGGAACGGTATGCCGTTCCGCCCACAGGTTGCACCCTTCAGCGACAGGTCAGGTTGTGGTTGTTTCCGCGGTTTCGCAGCATCTCGACCGCCGCTAAAGGTCGGGAGCGTCCCATCACTACGGCCCGTGCGTGTACCTCACCCTCCCGCTGCCTTTCCACCCAAAATTCATCTTGTCGTCATCGCAACAACATAAGTCAAGTGTAGTGTTGGAGACAAGTTGGTTGGGGGAGAGCAAGTGTCGTAAGGGGGTCACATTACGGAAACCGCAAGGGCTCGCAAAGTAAACCAAGGATACGAAGGAAACATCGACTTATGAGACCAAGACGAATTCTCTCAGTGGCGACAGTAATCGTCGCCGCTTTCGCCTTCGCTGGCGGTTCGATCTCAGCCCAACAGCCGGCCTGCTTACCAGGTATCGGCACGGCGCTCCAGGGACCGCATGCCGCGGCCTATACCCTGGTGCGTAACACCTTGACGCCAACGCTGTCGCAGTTGGCCAACCGCCTCACTGGCGCCGTCGACCAGACTACCTACCAGACTTTGCTTACGCTGTCGCACACGATCGCAAACAGCATCCCGAATGGCCGCCTGCTGCTCTCTCTTCCAGATGGCACCGTGGTTGTCGATACCGGTAAACCAGACGATCCGACAAACGGTTTGCCCCAAGGCAACTCCTACCAACACTATCAAGACAAGACCGTCAACGAAAACCACAACAGCCGAGTCGCCATCATCAGTGCACAGCAATACCCATGCGGACTTGGCGTTGAAAGCAAACTCAGTTCCACGACCGGGTTTGTTGAATCTTATGTCGCGCAGCGGCTGGGCACCCACTTGGATAGCATCGGCACAGTCCGCCTCTCCACCCGTTAACTATCGAAACACAGCGATAGACAGGAGCGGGCACCCGCTCCTGTCACGATCTCTAAGGCGCTCCGCCGCATCCGGACATCAATCGGAACCGGAGGTGCGCCTCTCCAATCCGCCGTTGCCCCGTTTGGTTCGAGTTCTGCAAGTCGTTCACCGGGCGATCCTCAACCTGCCGACCGACACGCGATTTGATGGACCCCATACAGATTGATGAGCCACTCCGCCGGCTCTGCGGCTGGAACTGCGCCAAAGCCGTACCGCACCAGTCGAAGTTCTCGCGAGCGCTCGCCGAGTTCACGGCCACACAGTTACCGCAGCAACTCCACGAGGCCAATGTGGCGGCCACGAAGAGCACACGGTGGGTGGGATGCATTGCGCGTAACTCGACGGCGATTGGCGCCCGCGAGCACTTCGCCTCCGCCGCCTGGACTAAAGTCATGAACCTCGATCGCTACGACTTAGCCTGGGGATAACCCTCGACGTATGCGGCGGGTGCAATGATCGGGATCTCATGGAAGGGGTTTAACACCAAAAGATCCCGGTCACCCGTAATTAGGATTTGTGCGTTGCCGTTGACGGCGACTTCGAGGAACATATTGTCCTTGGGGTCGCGACACGCGTGGACCGTATAAATGATCGGAATAACTTCGGCGATGCGGCCCAGGCAGCGGATGAATTCTTGACGGTCGCCGATCGAGACATAGGCATCGAATTTGGGGCGAGAGAGGACCGCGGCCAATTCGTCGAGGGTCGCGCTCGAAACCAGTAGTTGGCCTGTATCGACAGCCTCACGCACAGCTGTGCCGGGAACGGATTTCGGGAGCAGAAGCCGGCTAATGAGGACGTTATTGTCGATGACGATCCGCGGTCTAATGATCATCCACAAGGATTTCCGCGAGTTTCTCTTCGGTGAGGCCACGGGCGGCGGCCCCTTCCGCGACTCGATCGCAGAAGCGCTGGAATTCACTCGTATTCAAGGCGCGAAGCCGCTCATATTGCTGTGGAGAGAGAATGACGGCTACGTCGCGGTTCTGTCGTCGAATGACGACAGGTTCCCGCTGCGCGGCATCTATCAAAGCCGCGAGACGCTGCTTCGCCTCGGTCGCGGATACGGATTGCATAGAACGCCCTCTTTGCACCAAGGATAGTTCAAAATGGACAAATTGTCCAAAATAGACAATGAGGATCCCGGATAATCTCAAGGGCGCACCCACCTGGCAAACCCAGGGGTGCAGGACCAACCTCACTGATCCCAGCCGAGAATTCCTGCCTAGTACTATCCCGCTCCCCTCGCCGAAACAATCCCGCCCCTAAATGTTAAAATTGAGGCTCAACGGTGCAAAACCATACCTACGCAGATCGCCGGGCCGCCGTGTGTTCGCAGTTGGAGAAATCCGACCTCGACGCCCTTTTGGTCTCCTATTTGCCCAACGTACGCTACCTTACCGGTTTCACCGGCAGTAATGCCCTCCTGCTGCTCTCCCCCGGTCGCGCCCAGCTTCTCACTGACCCGCGGTACACAATTCAGGCTACTCAGGAGGTGGACTGCCCCGTCACCGTCGTCAAGAAAAGCCTTTGGAAGTACCTCCCCACCATCCTCGGCCGCTCACGCTGGAAAAACGTCGGTATCGAAGCGGCCCATCTCACAGTGGATCTCCTCCACAGCCTCCAGTCCGCCCTTCCCCTCGGGGCAGCACTCCAGCCCGCTCCGCCGTTCATCGAGACCGCCAGGATGATCAAATCGGAGAGCGAGATCGTAGCCATCCGCCGGTCTGTAGACACCTGCTCCAAAGCCTTCGAAAAAGTCCTCAAGCGCATTCGCGTCACCATGACTGAGATCGAGGTCGCCGCTGAACTCGATTATGAGATGCGACGCCTAGGTGCTGACCGTCCCGCCTTCGACACCATCGTCGCCGCCGGCCCCCGATCGGCACTCCCTCACGCCCACCCTTCGTCGGCGACCCTGCAAATGAATCGGTTACTATTGATAGACATGGGTGCCAGTCAGGCTGGCTACGCGAGCGACATGACCCGAACTCAATCCATCGGTAAACTCTCGCCCCAACTGCGCCGTGCTTACGGCGCCGTGCTGGAGGCGCAGATGGCGTCGCTGGACGCCATTCGTCCCAACGTCACTGCCGGTTCCGTTGATCGCGCCGCTCGCCGCGTGCTCAAGGCTCACAACTTGGATACAGCGTTTGTCCATTCCACCGGCCACGGCCTCGGTCTCGAGATTCACGAACCGCCGCGCCTGGGCAAGGCAGACAAGTCTCTCTTGCGCCCAGGTATGGTCATCACCGTCGAACCCGGAGTCTACCTGCCAGGGCTCGGCGGCATTCGCATTGAGGATACGGTGCTGGTCACCGAAACCGGCTGCGAAGTTCTCACCCCAACCAAGAAGGAGTTGCTGGCGCTGTAGCCCGTCTATGGCTCCGCTGGCGTTTTGAGATGACACTTGAAGAAATCAAAGAGTTGATACAGGCGGTAATCGATAGCGGCATCGCGGAATTGGAAGTCAAGCAAGGCGACAGCAACGTCCGCATCCGCCGCACTCCGCGCGTTACTATTACGCATCGAGAATCGGCCGCCCCGGCTCCCCTCACCTATGCCGCCGACCCCGCTCCGGTACCGGCGCCCCCGCCTGCCGCAGCGCCCGGTTCGGCTGCCGCGAAGGCCGCCGACCTGATGTCTGATCCCTCCTTGATCTTCGTTAAGTCGCCCATCGTCGGCACTTTCTACGAGTCCCCCTCCCCAGGCTCCGCCGCCTTCGTCCGAAATGGCGACGCCGTCCAACCGGGCAAGGTCCTCTGCATTATCGAATCCATGAAGCTGATGAACGAAATCGAGGCTGAAACCTCAGGTGTCGTCGTCAGCCGCCTCGTTGAGAACGGACATCCCGTGGAATATGGCGAAGCACTCTTCGCTCTTCGGCCCTTGTAACCCACTCGCATGTTCAAGAAAATTCTGATCGCCAATCGGGGCGAAATCGCCCTCCGGGTCGTCTGCGCCTGCAAGGACCTCGGCATTAAGACCGTCGCCGTCTATTCCGAAGCGGATCGAAACAGCCTGCACGTGCGCTTTGCCGACGAAGCCATTTGCATCGGCCCCGCCAAGAGTACCCGCAGCTACCTCAATATCCCTTCGGTCATCAGCGCCGCTGAAATCACTAACGTCGACGCCATCCATCCCGGCTATGGCTTCCTCAGCGAGAACGCCGACTTCGCCGAAGTCTGTGAAGCCTCGGGAATCAAGTTTATTGGTCCCAAGCCCGAAGTAACCCGCTTGATGGGTCTCAAGCAGCGCGCCCGTGCTTCTATGCGCGACGCCGGCGTCCCCATTCTGCCCGGCTCCCCCAACGTCCTCAAGAGCGTTGAAGAGGCTCTCGAGAAAGCTAGAGAGATTGGCCTCCCGGTCATCCTGAAAGCCACCGCTGGCGGTGGAGGCCGCGGCATGCGAGTCGTCCGCGACCTCGCCGAGCTCCCTGCCCTTCTCGCCCAAGCTCAAAACGAAGCGGGCGCCGCTTTTTCCGTTCCCGATGTCTATCTCGAAAAATTCGTCGGCGCTCCACGCCACATCGAATTTCAGGTTTTGGCAGACCAGCACGGCAATGTCGAAATACTCGGTGAGCGTGAATGCTCCATTCAACGCCGCCACCAGAAACTGATCGAGGAAGCACCGTCTCCGGCAATGACTCCCCAATTGCGCGAGGAGATTTCCGATGTCCTCCGCAAGGCTATGAAGGCCGTCGGCTACACCAACGCCGGCACGGTAGAGTTCCTCATGGACGAGACCGGTAAGCTGTACTTCATCGAAGTTAATGCCCGCGTCCAGGTTGAACATCCTGTTACCGAATTCGTCAGCGGCGTTGACATTGTGAAGGCCCAAATCCTCATCGCAGCCGGCGCCAAGCTCTCCGAAATACTCACCGGCCCTCCGGAAATCCGCGGCCACGCTCTTGAGTGCCGTATCAATGCGGAACACCCTGAGACTTTCACGCCATCGCCCGGCCGCATCACCGGTCTCAACCTGCCAGGTGGCATTGGCGTCCGCGTCGACACGGCCGCTTACACAGATGCCATCATCCCGCCTTACTACGACTCATTGGTGGCCAAACTCATCACGCACGGCAAAGACCGCTCCGAAGCCATTCAGCGCATGAATCGAGCCTTGGACATGTTCGTCATCGAAGGAATCTACACCACAATTCCGCTGCACCAGCGGATCCTCGCCAATGAGGACTTCCTCGCTGGCCGCCTCGACACCAACTTCATCTCCCGGCTTGGTCCCGTAATTCGCTAAACGCCCAGCCGCGCCCGCACCGTCGCCTGGGCCAAAATCCAAAGCTTCTCGCCGCTGTGCAAGCGAATGCGCCGGCGCAGCACGTCGAAGTGCGATTGCTCGATTCTCCGCAGCAGTTTGGAGTAAATAGCAATCAAGGCCCATAGCGACGCCTGACTCTCTTTACCCACCATTCGCGTCAATGGCGCCGACTCCTGATAGTAGAGGCGCGCCCGCGACGCTTCAAACTCCATCAATTTCTGAAAGCCACTCCCGCCATTCGGGGATCTTAGAAACTCGCCCGCATCCACGCCAAAACGCCGCAGGTCCTCAGCCGGCAGATACACCCTGCCCCGCTCCGCGTCTTCCCGCACATCGCGAATGATATTTGTGAGCTGAAACGCGATCCCGCATTTCTCCGCAAGCACTAACGCGCCTGGATCGTCGAACCCAAAGATGTGAACGATTACCAGGCCCACCACCGAAGCCACCTGATAACAGTACCGGTAAAGCTCCTCGAAGCTCTCCACTCGCCGCGCCGTCAAGTCCGACGACACTCCGTCGATCATCTCGTCGAAATACTGATGCGGAATTCGAAATCGCATCACCGCGTCTCGAAACGCCGGCCACAGCGGATTGTCGCCATCGGCCCCCGAAAGCACACCGTGCAACTGTCGTCGCCATTCTTCCAGAGCTCCGGTGTGGGTTGCAGCGTCTGGTTCGTCGCTCAAATCGTCGCAATGCCTCATGAACGCGTAGATCGCGCACATAGCCTCACGCTGCGCACGCGGCAGCAGCAAGAACGAATAGTAAAAATTCCGCGCCTGACGCCGCGCAACGTCTACACAGTAGGCGTATGACTCGACGACGCTGCTGCTCATGCGGCCTTATAGAACGGCAGCCGGCAAAGGCTCCGCAACAGCAGCACTATGCGTTCGCTCTTGCTCACCGCAGGCCGCCGCGAGAGGACATCGTAGTTCATCTTCTCAATCTTGTCGAGCACCAGCATGCCGCCGCGGTTGAAGAGATCCAGATCCAGCGCCAGTCGCCGGTTCACCGTGTCCACTAAGGGAAGTCCCTGCAGAAACAGGGCTCGCGCCTCGTCTACAGCCAGCTTCATGACCTCGCGAAACCCAGGCGTCATCGCGTGCCTTCGCAGTTCTTCTTCCGTGTAACCGCATTGGCGGAACCATTCCATCGGCAGATAGATCCGGTCCTTTTCCAAGTCGACGGTGACGTCTTGCCAGAAGTTTGCCAGTTGCAGGCCAGTGCACGTCGCGTCCGACAACAGCTGGCGCTTCTCATCGCGATACCCACACAAGTACAGGACTAACCGGCCAACCGGATTTGCCGAATACCGGCAATAGCCCAGCACGTCCGCAAGAGTCTCATACCGGGTCACCCGCTGGTCGCGCTCAAACGCCGTGATCAGATCGTGAAACGGTTCGGCAGGCAGGCTGTGCCGGATCGCCGTTTCCCGCAAGGCGACAAACACTGGGTGACGGCACTCGCCTTGGTAACAGGCTTCTAACTCGCCGCGCCACCACGACAGCAACCGCAAGCTCTCGCTCCGATCGCCAATCTCATCTCCCAAATCGTCCGCCCACCGGCAGAACGAATACACATTGTAGAAATCCTGGTGCAGGTGTTTCGGCAGCAGAAAGCTCACTACATGGAAATTCTCGTAGTGAGAAGTTGCCAGCCACTTCGTGTATTCAGTTGCCTCTGCCGGCGAGTATCGCCGCTGCATCAGCTCCGGCGCCGCAACAAATTCCTTCGGTGAAAGGTGCACGGTCAACGCTACGGGATGATGGCCGTCTTCATGTGGCCGTTGTGGCTCATGAGATGCCGCATCACTTCCAGAAGATTGCTCAGCGGTTCTTCGCCGTTCACGAAGTCCGAAGCGGAAATTTCCCCTCTGGTCACAAACTCCAGCGCCTTCTGGATATGCGCCGGCGTGTGATGAAAGCTCGCCGTACAAGTGATCTCCGAATAGTGGAGCAAAGAGGTGTCTAACTCAATCCGGCTGTCGTTCGGACAACCACCAAAGAAGTTCACCGTCCCGCCTCTACGCACCAGCTTCACAGCCATCTGCCAAGTCTCCGGATTGCCCACGGCTTCAATGGCCACATCAACGCCATAGCCCCCGGTCATATCCTTCACAACGCGCGGCAAATCGTCTACCTCAGCGCCGCAAATCAGCTCATCGGCGCCCATCCGCTTTGCTCGCACCAGTTGAGTGCGCCGCCGGCCAATCGCAATCACCTTGGCGCCGTACACTTTCGCCAGCCGGGTGAACATCAGCCCAATCGGACCCTGCCCGATCACCGCCACTGTATCGCCCGGCCTTACTCGCGTCTCTTCCAACCCCCGGATTACACACGCCAGTGGCTCTGCTAAAGCAGCGTCCTGATACGCAATGTGCGGCGGAATCTCATAGGTGTTGTGCTCCACAATGCGGCTCGGTATCCGGATATATTCCGCATATGCCCCATTATTGAACAGCAGGTCCTCACACAGATTCTCTGAACCTTTCCGGCAAAAGAAACATTTCAAACAGGGAGCGGAGTTTGCTGCCACCACACGCTGACCTACTCGGAATTTACTAACCTCACTCCCAACGGCAACGATATTTCCCGCCAGCTCGTGCCCAAAAAGCGCCGGCGGCACAATCATCCGCGCATGATATCCCCGCCGAAAGACCTTTACGTCCGTACCACACGTCAACGCGGCCTTCACCTGCACAAGAATATCGCGGGGCCCGATCTCGGGCACTGCCACCGGCTCAATCCTAAGGTTCTCTTTCCCATAGAGCACGGCGGCCATCATTTGAGTTTTCACTTAAGACCACCTCTGTGGCTGAACAATGATTTTCAAAGAGTCCTCGTCTGGGTGCTTCGCCAGTTCGAACCCCGAACTGATCTGGTCCAACGTCACCCGGTGTGAGATCAATTCCTCAACCGGGATCTCATCGCTGAACACCAGTTCCGCCGATTCCCGTTGCAAATCCACCGACGCGCTGTAGCAGCCAAACACCATCCGCTCGCCGACGCAGATATCCGCTCCGGAGATGTCTACCCTCTCCTTCGCCGAAGTCTGCGCGAATAGCAAAATGCGGCT
>JBDTMC010000098.1:0-19595 GCA_039934475.1 Bryobacteraceae bacterium
GCCGTTGTATCCACACCGGTTGTGGGGACTGGCAAGGTCTATCTGCCGCAGCGGACTAAGAAGACAGAGCTTTTCGAGGGCGATCCCAAGGAAGCGGCGGCAAAACTGGTGGAGCGGTTGAAATTCGAGGTACGCGTCCTATGAGCGGCGTTTTGATTTTAATGGAGCAGGCCGGATCCTCCTGGCACCGCATGTCCTGGGAGACCCTGGCCGCCGGTCAACAACTCGGCGCCGATTTGAACCTGCCCGTCTGGGCCGCTGTCGCCGGTAACGGACTGGCGGCGCTGGGTTCAGAGCTCGCGAGCAAGAAGCTGGACCGTGTCTGTCTGGTGGAGCACGGTTCGCTCGAATACTACACCCCGGACGGCTTCACGGCCGCCTTTGAACAGTTGATCCGAAAAGTGGACCCTTCGGTCGTTTTACTCCCGCACACCTATCAGGTGCGGGACTTTGCGCCCAAACTGGCGACACGGTTCGGCCGGCTGCTCATCAGCGACGCCATCAGCTACCGCAATGACGGCGATGGACTCACCTTTGTCCGTCAGCTCTTTCAAGGCAAGTTGAATTCCGATGTAAAGAGCGTCGCCGGCGGCATCACGTTTGCCTCCCTGCAAGCGGGTGCGTACCGCGCCGAGGCTCTACAGTCCGGCTCCACGGAAACGGAAGTCTTCGTCCCCGAGCTTGCTGCCGATCAGATTCGAGAAGTGCCGGAAGCCCCTTTCCGCGAATCCGCCCGCGCCGTGGACCTGACTACGGCCGAAATCATCGTTTCCGTAGGCCGCGGCATCAAGGAGCAGGACAACATCGCCATCGTGCAGGAGCTCGCCGACGCGATGCATGGCGAACTGGCCGCCTCGCGCCCCATCTGTGACAACGGCTGGCTGCCGATGGAGCGTCAGGTAGGAAGTTCGGGTCAGACGGTCTCGCCCAAGCTCTACGTGGCTGTGGGAATCAGCGGCGCCATCCAGCATCTGGTGGGAATGAAGGGCGCCAAAACCGTGGTCGCCATCAATAAAGACCCCCACGCGCCGATCTTCGAAATTGCCGACTACGGCATCGTCGGCGATCTGTTCGAGGTGGTTCCCGCCCTCATCGACGCCGTCAATAACGCGCGCGGCTGATCCGGATGCGAATCAAAGCCGTTATCTTCGACTGGGCTGGGACCGTTGTCGATTACGGCTCCCGCGCCCCGGTGGCGGCCTTCACCGAATTGTTCCGCCGCCATGGCGTCGCCGCCCCGCCCGCCCTCACGCGCCGTTTCATGGGCTGCCACAAGAGAGATCACATCCGCCTGATGCTGGACGACGCGGCTTTCAGGGCGGAATGGCTACGTGTGAACGGCGCCGACCCCGATATTGATTCCCTCTACACCGAATTCATTCCGATTCAGCTCGAGATGATCGCCCAGCATGCCGACGTCATTCCCGGAGTTCCTGAAGTGTGCCAGGAACTACGTTCGGCGGACATTCGGATTGGAACTACAACGGGCTATGTGCGCGAATTGATGGGCGGACTGCTGGACGCCGCCGCGGCCAACGGTTTCTCCCCCGATTGCGTCGTTTGTGCCGATGAAGTCCCAGCCGGCCGCCCCGCGCCGTGGATGGCTCTCCGCGCGGCCATGTTGATGAATGCATGGCCCATCGCGGCGTGCGTCAAAGTGGGCGATACGGTAGCGGATATCGCGGAGGGCCTGAACGGCGGCATGTGGACCGTTGGCGTCACGCAGACCGGGAACGAACTGGGGCTGTCCGCCGAACAGGCCGCCACCCTGCCTGAAAAAGAACTCGAATCGCGCCTGGAAGCAGCTCGCCATCGCTTCCTCCGCGCCGGAGCTCACTACGCCATTTCCTCGGTGGACGAACTCATTCCGGTCCTCGAGGAGATCGAAGCGCGCCTGGAAGTGGGCGCCCGACCCTCCACGTAAGACGTCACGATTCGTCGTGTACACCGTGCTGGTTAATGACTTCGTCCAATTCAACCAGCCGGCGGTGACGATCCAAGGTCGCCCGGCAGCCGGCACATTCGCAGAGATGCGTGGTCAGCAGGTCATCCTTTTCCCCCTCATCCAGTAGGTTAAGGATGGAATGCAAGGACGGATGACCTTCTGTCGGCGAGGCATCAAAGAGAAACATGGCTTCCGTCGTATAAGTGTTGTCAGCCAAGCCTGAATCTCAACGGAAACCTGGCCTCTCCAGGGGTAAATTTGCTCTTTTGGGCTAGGTTTACTATCGGTCATTAGAGCTCAACGGGACTGGTACTACTCCGTAGTGGTGTGTGGTGTGGATGCAAGTTCACCGTGCTAACGTAAGGGCAGATCGTTGGAGGAGAAGCCATTGACCCTGTTTCACAATCGCCGGCTATTGTTGTGTCTTGTCGTTTCGCTAGCCTCGCTGCCGGGTTTGTACGCGCATCAGCCGCACGACGCCCTGCTAATCACGGCAACGTCTCCCAACTACGCGGTCGATCAAACGATGATCGTCACGTCCGACTATCTCTCGGTTTCCATCGGCGTCTATGCGCCATGGCGGTCAACGGACGGCGGCAAAACGTTCTGGGTCATGCGCGACTTGCCAAACGCGCCCGTGAATTCCGTTGATTTCTCCCCCGTCTACGCCGCTGACCGGACTATCTACATTGCCGGAAATGAGGGCCTGTTTCGCTCCACCGACGGGGGTGACTCCTGGGCTCCCATCGGACCCACGGCCGGAACAAGTGTCATAGACATCGCGATCTCGCCTGGCTTCGCCACTGACGGCACATTGCTTGCGATCACTCTCTCCAATCAGTGCTGGAAATCCACTGACCGTGGCGGCACCTGGACGCAGGTCTCCGCGCCCGCCGCCACCCTCAGCCGGATCGCATTCAACCCGCGCTATCCCATCGAGAAAACAGTCCTTATGGGCACCAGCGCCAGTGGGCTGTACTATTCCGGCAATCTGGGCGGCGCCTGGAACAAGCTGACCCCAGCCTGGAAGAAGGTGACGCAGATCCTGTACTCATCGTCCTTCGCCACAGACCGGCAGATTTGGGTCACCACGCTTGGCGGCGGGGTGTATCGCACCGCCAACGCCGGCTCCGTCTGGGCCCCTTCCAATTCCGGTATCACCGACCTTAACGTCAACAGCATCGCCGTGTCACCAACCTTCAACTCCGATGGGATCGTCTACGTCGCGTCTCGTAATGGCGTGTTTCGCTCCACCAACTCGGGGCTAAGCTGGACGGCCGCCAGCCAGGTGACCCGCGAACTTTCCACTCAGACCCAGTCGCATTACCGCAGCCTCGCTACGGGCCGGCTGAATGGGAGCAACTACCTGTACGTAGCCATGTTTGAGGGGCTCTGGTCATCCACCGACAACGGCAATTCGTGGGTCGATGTGGATATGATTCCTGCCTACCTGATCCGGAAAATTAGCGTTTCCGGCACCTATGCTACCGACCACACTGTTTTTGCGACCTGTTATGGGGGAGGCGCGCTGTGGACCGGTGATTCCGGCCAGACATGGGCCTACAAGAACATCGGGCTGGCAAACTCCTATCCCGATGGCAACGCGATTTCGCCCAATTTCAGCAACGATCACAAGGCGTTTTTGGGAACCGGCGCCGGCGTGCAAGCGTTTAATGGGACGGCCTGGGGGCCAACGCGCAATCTGGGTGCCAGAACGTACGTCCGCGCGCTAGCGGTCTCGCCCAACTTTGCCATCGATCATACGGTGTTTATGGGTTCCGATAACATCGACACCGGCAACCCGGTTACGGTCGTCTACAACGGCCAAGTGGTGCCGAATCAGGGTGTGTTCCGCTCCTCCGACGGCGGTGTTACCTACGCGCCCAGCGGCCTCGCCGGCCCTAGAATCAGCGGGATCGTTATCTCCCCGAACTTCGCCAACGATCGCACGATGTTCGCTTCCAGTCCGGACGGCGGACTCTTCAAGTCCGTCGATGGCGGCGCCACGTTTTTCCATCTCGTCGTCACGCCGGTGGAGAACTCGATCCTTGAAGTTGAGATCTCTCCCACCTACCCAATCGACTCTACGCTACTGGCGGCCAGCGCCACCGCGGGCATCTTCAAATCCACCGATGGCGGCGGCACGTGGAGTGAGATCCCAGGCAGTTCGCTGCTCACCGGGCTGAATATGGCCTTCTCTCCCGCCTTCGCTTCCGATGCCACTCTTTATTTCGGAACGATGCAGAAGGGTCTGCTCAAGTCGGTTGACGGTGGACAGACTCTGCTCCCCACGGGCTTGCCGAACGCGTTTGTTATGAATGTCGTCGTGTCGCCGAACTACCTGGCAGACCAGACCCTGTTCGCCACTACATACCAGGGCGTGTACAAGACGACGAACGGCGGCACATCCTGGAACTACACGTTCAATCCAGCGCGCATGGAGCAGAATCGCGAAGGCAACATCACTACCGCCGGTACCTGGACCCCGATCTCCGCGAATCCGGCCAGCACCCTTAGCGCCCTACAGACCACACAGCCGCTGTCTGCAACCACAATCACCTTCACCGGTTCGTCTGTGAAGTTCATTGGTACCAACGGACCAAACCTCGGGCTAATGTCGATCAGTTTAGATGGGGTTTCGCAAGGCCTGGTGAATTTGTACTCGCCCACGTCCTTGTGGCAGCAGTCCTTATGGCAAACCTCGGGATTGCCCTGCACTTTGCACACGCTCACTGTGACTGCGGCAACGTCTGGAACCGGCAAAACCGGGGTGATTTTCGACGCCGTGGACTACGGCCGGGAAACCTGTGCGCATTAAGTCACTAGGAGATGCCTGATGGGGGCTCCTTCGTGTAATGGCCCCTTTCCGGACTATTGAATGTGCCCTAAGAATCAGATCATCCTATAAGTCCACTGGATTTTTGGGTTATGCGATCTTTGCTTTGCGCGAGTATCAAGTCCGAATGGGTATATTGGCTTAGTACTCCATCTCACACTTTGGCATTGACAGACCCGGCTTCAGACGGTACGGTGAAAGGACTCTCGCGCTACTGGGTTCGAAGGATACTACCTATGAAAATTCATTCCTTATTGGCCGCAGCGGCATTGTTAACGCTATGGTCCTGCGCCTCGGCAGTCCGGCTTGATGCCGCTATTCAGGCGCAGGCTGCCGTCTCACTTCCGTCTCCGCAACCGGTGGGTACGGCGGTGACGATTACCGCGTCCTCGACTAACTCGAACCCTGGTCCGACGACATATAAATTTGAGATAGCCTCCGGCGCCGGCGGTTCTTTTGGCATGGTGCGTGACTTTAGTGTCACCAAGACCTATCTCTGGGTTCCGACGACTCCGGAAGGCGACTACCAGATTCGAGTAACTGCTCGGGACTACCTTGCCGGCGAGTCCTCCCAGGTCATCGTTCCTTATACCCTCACGACAAGAATCAACGGAGGCCTGGCGGCCTTGACGCTCAGCACACATCCACTAGTGGCTCTATTCAGTGCGCCGCCTTGCGCAGCAGGCAGAACCACCCGTGTACGGTTTGCCAGAACCGGGACCGCTGCCTACAGCTTCACCAATAGCCGCCCCTGCGCCTCGACGAGCACGAATTTTCTGGTTGCCGGTTTGTATCCATCGACAAGTTACACCATGTCGTTTCAGATTCTTACCGGGTCGCAAACGTATACAAGCCCCGGCCTCAGCGTGGTGACCGGTACTGCCCCCTTCGGCACGCCGATCGCTTCGACGTCGATGGTTGTTCCCGCAGCGGGGCAATCGTCACCGGAGAAGATCGTTTTGATCGGCTTCCCGGGTCCCTATGTTGCGACCGCCTACGACAAGGCCGGTCGCAATGTTTGGTATTACCCCGACACGTCGAACGGTTGCCAGCTGGTGCGTCCCCTCGCCGGCGGAACCATGCTATTGATCTGTTCGGGGCAGGGCACCGGCACCGGTTTCTACGGGCCCACAGCCACCCGCCAGCAGATCTTGCGGGAAATCGACCTCGCGGGTAACGTCCTTCATGAGATCTCGGCCGATCGGGTTTCGGAATTCCTCCAGGCTTTGGGGAAGGACCCGATTGGCCGCTTCAACCACGATGCAATTCGCCTCTCCAATGGGCACACAGTCGCCCTCGGCGACGCGCAACGGGCCTTCCCAGCCGGCACGCAAGGCGCTGGCACCAGCATCGATCTGATCGGCGCAGTGATCGTTGACCTGGATTCCTCCTGGAATCTGGCTTGGAATTGGAACGCCTTCGACCATGCCGCTGGAGGAACTCAGCTGGATGCCAACCGGACGGCGATCCGCGGTGAGAAGTGCTCCTACAATGCCAATAACCAGACGCCCGCGGGCTGTCCTCCCGTGCTTCTCGCCGGCTTTACCACGGCGCGCGACTGGCTCCATTCCAACTCCCTTGACCTCATGCAGGATGGCGCGCTGATCATGTCTATCCGAAATCAGGATTGGGTGGTTAAGATCGACTACAACAATGGAACGGGTGCTGGTGACATACTCTGGCGAATGGGTGTCGCTGGCGATTTTACCTTCATCAATAACCTCGGAGATCCCTACCCATGGTTCTCTGGGCAGCACGAAGCCGCCTGGGAATTTAACGGGACACAGTACCTCTCCCTGTTCGACAACGGCAATACCCGCATTGGGCTTAACGGGGGCAATAGCCGTGGCCAGGTTCTCCTAGTGGACGAACCGAATCGCACCGCCACATTCTTTCTCAATGCCGACCTCGGTCTGTTCGCCGTCTCACACGGCAGTGCGCAGGCACTGTCGAATGGCAACTGGACGTTCCAGGCGGACAGAGGCAGTTCGGCGACCCAGGTTCCGGAGGTCCTCCCCAACTCCAGTACCCAGGTCTTCAATATTCAGGGCAACGGCCAGATCAGTTACCGGTCCTGGCGGCTGACAGATTTTTATACAGCGCCAAAGAACTAGAGGCATCTGCAATACTTGCCCTATAGGGCAAGTAGTGTTCCCCATAGCAACCTCTTTTCCTTTCGAGTGTTTTAAATAAGGGACTGGTTACCTACGTGCTTACCGACTGCGTGGTGGAATGAAGTAGTCTGGAGAAGCGTTGCTGTTCATGCGCCAGGGGTCCTTGCGGACCCTCTGAAATCTGGGGAAAACGATGTCACGAAAATCATCACTGACGGCAATCACGGCCGTTGCTATTTTGCATTGCACCGTGGCCTTCGGCGCCACGTCCGGAATTATCTCCTCGGTCACTCTACCTAACGAGGGTGGCCGCCTTGCCTATGAACGTGCCAATGGTGCGCTCATATCCGATCCGGCTGGCGCGGACGGTTACCGCGATGTGTGGCGTTACGTGGTGGACAACACAGGCAAACTTGTATCCAGTATCTGCCTGACTTGCGGGAACGCGGAGATGCCCTATCATAACGGCAATCCCCGCTATGATCCCTTCGGCCGCGGCTTCATGTTCCAGGTGGAGAACAAGGCGTGCCCGGCGAGTTCGCTGGGGAATGCGGCGAGTCCCGGTTCCGGCTCCTGTAACGATTGGTGGTACTGGGCGGCTGGAAACCAGCAATTCTATCCAATCAGCGCTCCCTTGCCATCTTATGACGGTAAATACGCGCAAATGCACGGCAAATGGAGCAAGAACGGCGACTACTTCATCTTTGGATATCGCCTTCCAGATGTCTGCACTGACTACTACGGATGTAATTTCGGCGGCGCCTGGGAGTTGCATGCCGTGGAGATCTCGTGGTCCAATCCCGCGCCCAATGTTTACGTGCCGACTTTTGGCAGAGTCCACGTCTATAGCCCGGGCAATTGGCCAAACCACTTCTACCAAATGACCGGAACGTCCCCTATTGACAACGGCGTCATCCTCTTCGAGAGCAGCTCCTTCAACCCGGTCACCGCGCTTGGCGACATCGACGTCGCCACCATGAGCATCCGCGCCAGCGATGGTACGTGGCTCACCAACGCTGAGGCTAACGCAACCGTGAAAGTGCTCAGCGAGTTCAGCTCCGACGGCAGCCACACCGCGGAGTGGAATGAACTGGCGGAATTTGTTCCCGATGGAAGTGCGATTCAATGGATGTCGAACCGCGGCTATGCGGAAGCAACGAGTCTCGCCGACCTGTACAGCGACTATTGGCGCTGCGACCCTGACGGTTCGAACAAACGGCAGATCAGTTTCTTCAATACGCCGGGATATCCGGAATATAGCGGGCAGCGCACGATCGCTTCGAACTACACGTTTCTCAACGTATTTCAGTTCTACAGCTATATCTTCCGGGCTAGTACCGCCCCGGATAATATTTACAGAATACTCATCCCGACAACCTCGATGGTGGTGACCAACGCCGCCACCTTTTTCACCAACCCCGGCATTTCGCCTGGCAGCCTCGCCACAGCCTTTGTCGTTGGCCTGGGAGGGTTTACGGCGACCACCGCGACGTCCGTACCTTGGCAGACGAAGCTGAACGGCGTACAGATCACTGTGAACGGCGTAGCGGCGCCGGTCTATTACGTCGGTCCCGCCGCGAACGGGAATCCCGGACAAATCAACTTCCAGGTGCCCTACAATGCGGCGCTAGGGCAGGCGAACCTTGCTGTCACCGTGAATGACACCCCTGTTGCTAACGCGACCGCGAATGTAGTGGAGGTTTCGCCCGGTATCTTTTTGTCCAATGCAGTTTCCCTGCAAGGAGCTGTCTTGAACGAGAACAACAGCACGAACGCGACAACCATTGAGGCCACCCGTGGCGAGGCAGTTCAAATTTTCGCGACTGGTTCTGGTCCCGTGGACGCGCCTCCGCCGGACGGCGCGCCCGCATCACCCTCCTCGGTCACCCGGTACACTCCTAAGGTCTACTTTGGAAGCACCCAAGCTTCGGTTTTTTTCTCCGGGGTGGTCGGCTACCCGGGGTTGTGGCAAATCAATGCGTTTGTACCTCGTTCCGACGGTATATCCGGCTTGGTGCCAGTCTATGTCGTGCAGAACGGCGTCCCCAGCAACCTCGCGTCAGTCTGGATTAAACCGTAGTCGCCGCTGATAGTCGGGGAGGCCACGCCCGGCCATGGCCTCCCCCTCTCGACGTCCTTCCCCTTTCCGCCTTACACTAAAGCAAAGCAGCTATGAAGTGTCCGATTTGCAAGAAGGCCGTTTCCGCGGCCGATCCATTCGTACCGTTTTGCAGTGAGCGCTGCAAACTCATCGATCTAGGCAACTGGGCGAGCGAAAAATACGTGATCTCAACCCCTGTCCAACCCTCCTATGAGGGCGAGGAAGAGGAGTGAAGGCTTCGCCCCTGGCCCTTGTTCTTGCCACCTGGTTCGGCTGTGGGTTTTCTCCGATTGCGCCCGGCACCGCTGGTTCGCTAGGCGCCTTCATTGCCGTTCCCCTCTGGCTGTACTTCGGCTGGCATCCGTTGTGGTTCCTGGCCCTCGTTCTGGTCTTCCTGCCGGCTTCTATTTGGGCCGCCGGGGCGACAGCGCGAGGCTCCGGCCGGAAAGATCCCGGACTCGTGGTGATCGATGAGGTACTGGGGCAGTGGCTGACGCTGGCGGGCGCAGCTACGTTGAACTGGAAATCGATGCTGGCGGCGTTTTTGCTGTTCCGGCTGTTCGATATCACCAAACCCGGACCGGTTCGAAAACTGGAAGCCCTGCCGGGGGGTACGGGGATTGTTGCCGACGACTTGGGCGCGGGCCTGATTGGTGCGCTTGTGTTATCGGTAGCAGGATGGTTCAATCTCTATTAGACTTGGTTCTGTCAGGTAGTTGTTGGCTCGTTAACTTTTCTTGGTATGGCACTTAGGAAGAACTCCGATGGCGGGCGGCCGCAGATCGCTCAGGTGACGCCCACAGCGGCGATCCCCGGTGGCGAGTTTCAGATTCGTGGCAAAGGCTTCGTGAAAGAGGAGCGGCCCCGCGTCATGATTGGCGACATGGCAGCGCCGGTGATTATCGGGTCCGACTCGTTTGTGATCGCCCGTGTGCCGGACGGTGTCGCCATCGGCGAACTCGTCCTGGCCAATGGCGCGCAGCAGTCCACTGTCTGGGCCTGCGATGTCGGCGTGCAGGTTGCCGACAGCATGCATCCCGTTTCGAATCCGGCGGTGGATTCTTTCGGGAACATCTACACCACATTCAGCGGTTCGCGCGGCCAGAAGACCCCCGTTTCGGTCTATAAGATCGACCTTAATTACAATGTCCGGCCCTTCGTGAACGACATCATGAACGCCACCGGCCTGGCGTTCGACAATGATGGGCTGTTGTACGTTTCCAGCAGGCTCGACGGCATTGTCTATCAAGTCACCCCCAGCGGCAACATGTCGCTGTTCGTGGAAGGAATGGGCGTGGCCACGGGCCTTGCCTTCGACCGCAAGGGCGATCTCTACGTCGGCGACCGCAGCGGCACTATCTTCAAGATCAGCCAGTCGCGCCAGATCTACGTTTTCTGCACCGTCGAACCCTCAATTGCCGCCTATCATCTCGCCTTCGGACCAGACGACCACCTCTACGTCAGCGGACCGACTACGTCCAGCTTCGACGTTGTCCACCGCATTTCGCCGGCCGGTGAGTTGGAAGTGTTCTACCGCGGATTGGGCCGGCCGCAAGGCTTGGCCTTTGACGACTCGGGCAATCTTTACGTGGCCGCCTCCCTTTCCGGGCGCAAGGGCGTCATCCGCATCACGCCAGGACGAGACGCGGAGCTTTTCCTCTCAGGCCCCAACGTGGTGGGCGTGGCGTTTACACCATCGAAGTCGATGCTTGTCGCAACAACGAATGCGCTCTACCGGGCGGATGTTCAGGTGAAGGGCAAAGCTCTCCCGTGAACGCGGAAATCGTCGCGGTAGGATCGGAACTGCTCACGCCGCAGCGGATGGACACCAATTCGCTCTGGCTCACTGAGCAGTTAAACATGCTGGGCGTCGAAGTGACGTTGAAATGTGTCGTTGGTGACGACCGTCCCCGTTTGACGGCAGCCATTTCCGCGGCCTTGGCTCGTACCCCGATCGTGATCGTCACGGGTGGTTTGGGTCCAACTGAGGACGATGTCACCCGCGATGCGGTGGCGGCCTCCCTAGGCAGGCCGCTGGTGTTCAGCCAGGAGATAGCCGATGGCATCGCCGAGCGCTTCCGCAAGTTCGGCAGGAAGATGGCTGAGATCAATCTCCGTCAGGCCTATTTGGTCGACGGCGGAGAAGCGCTCGACAATCCCAATGGCACCGCGCCAGGGCAGTGGATCGAGGACGCCGGCCGGATGGTGATGTTGCTCCCCGGTCCGCCCAAAGAGCTGAAGCCCATGTTTGCCGAGCACTGCCTGCCGCGGCTACAACAGAAACTGCCGCCGCAGTTCATTCGCACGCGATTCTACCGTGTGGCGATGATGGGCGAATCGGACCTCGATGCCCTGATCGCACCCGCCTACACGAAATACGAAAATCCGGTGACCACCGTGCTTGCCGCGCCGGGCGATGTGCAGGTTCACTTGCGCGCGCGCTGTGCTACGGCCGAGGAAGCGGAAGCTCTGTGCGACGAACTGGGTTCGCAGGTGGAAGCGCTGCTCGGCGATCGCATCTATTCCACCGATGGGGCCAAGCTGGAAGAGGCGGTGGGGCGGTTGTTGCGTGCCGCGGGAGCCACCGTGGCGGTTGCCGAGAGCTGCACCGGAGGTTTGCTGGCCCATCGCTTGACTGCGGTGAGCGGCAGTTCCGACTACGTCCTGGGCGGTTTTGTCACGTACACCAACGCGATTAAGACTCAATTGCTGGGGATAGCCCCCGATCTGATCCGGGATAATACCGCCGTCAGCGAACCGGTGGCGGCAGCCATGGCGGAAGCGGCCCAAGCCCGGACCGGCGCCACGTGGGCCATCGGCATCACCGGCGAGGCTGGTCCGGTAAGTTCCACCGGCGCCAAGGTGGGCACGGTGATGATTGGCTTTGCCGGGCCGCGGGAAGTCACTGCAAAGACGATTCATCTGTTCGGCGACCGCGAGCGAATCCGCCAGATGGCCGCGCAATCTGCTTTAGAGATGCTGCGCCGGCAATTAATGCCACCCCTGTAACGTTTCTCCCGATCACAGCACTAGTCCAGGTAATCCGAAATGGGTTTTTCCTCGTATGAGGGTATATAGCCTATTGGCACTGCGATTGCTAGCCGATAAGGCAAGGAAGTGGGAGGTGACAAGTGCTGGTCTCGGCGTTGATCACATTTCTGTTGATTCTAGGCCTATTTTTAGCGGCCTTAACCTCGTCCCCCAAGGCTGACAAGCCTTATCAGGACTGACAAGCGCGTGGATGGTGTTCCCCAATGGTCACAGGGTGGCGCCACAGCGACACACAAAGGGCCCGTGGGATTCCTGGTCAGGATCCCGTGAGGCCCTAAAAGCTACTCTCCAGGTTGAAAGTTGATCGTGATGTCGGTAACTACTTCTATGGGGTTGCCGTTCAATTTTGCGGGTTCAAACTTCCATTGTTGAACTGCGGCGCGGGCAGACTCCTCGAAGTCGGGCCGGGCCGCGCTCAGCGTCTTTAACCCAATCACATTGCCTTCCATCGAAATCACTCCCCGTAGCACGACGCTTCCGCTCGCGCCTTCGGTCTTTGCTGTCGGCGGATACAGCGGTTTCACCTGTTTCTTCAGTCTCACCGGCGCGACGTTGCTGTCAGGCGGTTCCGGAGGAGCGGGAGGTGCTGGCGGAGCGAGCGCCGGTACCGTCCCTGAAGGCGGTGTAGGAGGCGCGGGCGGAGCTGGGGGCGACACTCCCGAAGGAGGCGCTGGCGGCGGAGGGGGTGGCGTACCCGCCCGCACCGTTATTTCTTCGCTCACGGATCCAACCTGTACGGTGTCTTGCAGATTCGTGTTGACGCCGTCCTGGACTTTGACCGGCTTCTGCAGGCGGCGAAATCCCGGAGCCAACACTTCCACCGCATACTCTCCCCCAGCGAGCTCGCCCACCCGCCATTCTCCGGTTGGACTGGTGACCGTGGTGGCGCTCCCTTTACCGTCGAGCGCTGTCACCACCACTTTGGCCTTCTTTACAGCCGCGCCGCTGGCATCGTGGACGACACCCGAGATAGCGGCGGTTCCCGAACCCACAATCGCCTGGGTGGCGGCCAGTGGCACTACCACCGCCAGGACAGCCGCGCCAAGCAGCACCGCGCCCAGCCGGGACAACCGGCCGCGCTTTCGTTTTGCATCAAGAATTGCCATAACCCGGACCTCCAATTCAGACGTCTCGGCCATTGCCAGGCCCGTTGCGGGATGCCTTATCCGCGCCGCGGACCGCGCTACTTCCATCAGTTGTTCGGCGTAGCTGGATGGCTTCGCCGTCAGTTCCAGCACCCGGTCGTCACAGGCATGTTCCCGCTCGCGCCGGATGCGCCCCAGCGCCAACCACGCCAATGGATGAAACCAATACAGCGCGACGGCGGACTGTGCAATCCACTGCAGCGTGCTGTCGCGCCGCTCCAGGTGCGCAATTTCATGCAGCAGAATCGCCCGCACCAGTCGCCGCGGCGCTTCCCGCAAGAGTGCCGGCAGAACCACCGTGTGGCCCCAGAGGAAAGGTATGGTGGTCTCCGCGCTGGCCACTACGCGGACCAGGCCGCTGAATCCCATCTCATTCAGGCACTCCTGGAACGTATCTGCGGCCCAATCCGCAGGTGTGCTCCGTCTTACCAGTGCCGCCGCCTGCCAGGAGCCCAACAGCCACCGCGCCGCCACAATGCCAGTACCTAAGCACCACACCGCCAGTGCCACGGAGGTCCAGTCCACCGCCGGCTCGCCGGAGAATACCGTGAGCGTGACAGACGCCCGTGCCGTCCCAACCGCCGCTTGGGGAACGGGAACAACGGCCCACGCCGGGATCCAAGCGGAGCCCGCCGGCAGCAGCAGGACGCCTCCTAGAACCGCCAGCCAGATGGCGTAGCGAAACGAGGCCGAGGAGTGCCGCGCGGCCCAGGCGGCCAAGACGCCGCCCGCCAGCACAGCCGTCACTTTTACGATCAGTAGTAGCGGCATGTCAGCGCCCGTCCTTTCTCGCGTTATCGATCAATCGGGCCAAGCGATCCAACTCCGCTTCGGAGACGGCGGCATCCAGCATCGCCGCTACGGCCTCTTCCCTCGAACCGTCGAAGAAAGTGTCCAGCAAATGACGGACAGCCGACTTCTTTGCGGTCTCCACCGGCACCGTCGGCACGTAGACGTAGCGCGGGCCTTGTACGACGTGTTGGACGTGGCCTTTCTCTTCGAGAGTCCGCAGCATCGCCCGCACCGCGGAGTACCCTGGCGCGGACGGCATCTCGGCCAAAACTTCGGCGGCGGTGGCCCGCCCAAGCCGGTATAAGATATCGAGAATTTGCCGTTCCCGGCGGCTAGCGTCGTGTGGAATCGCGGGTCTCATATCCGTCCCTGCTACTTTTCTAGCACTATGCTAGAAAAGTAGCACCATCTGGTTTCTACGTCAAGCCTATACTCGAAGAAATGCAGCTGCTGCGCCGTCCAGCCGTTCCCTTCATCGCCGTTGTAGTCCTGGCTCTCGGCCTGGGCGGCACTGTTACCGTGTTCAGCGCGTTGTACTCGGCGCTGCTCCAGCCGTTGCCTTATCGGGCGCCGGAACGTCTGGCGGTGATTCACGAGGAATTGCCGGGCGTAGGGATGAAGGCGATGAGCGTTTCGGTGCCGGTCTGGAATGAGTTGCGCCGGCGTGGCGACGTCTTTGAGGACGTTGCCGCGTACTACTTCAATGACTTCACGATGACCGGGTCAGGCTATGCCCAACATGTGGACGTGGTGAATGCCAGCCCTTCGCTGTTCCCGATGTTGGGAGTGCCGCCGTTGCTGGGTCGCACCTATACCGCCGAAACGGGTAAGGAGATCGTACTCAGCGAGAAGTTGTGGCGGGAGAGTTTTGGCGCCGATTCGAAGGTGGTAGGCCGTCGCGTCACCATGGACGGCAAGCCCTACGAAGTAGTCGGTGTGATGCCGGCCGCGTTTCAGTACCCGTATCCAGCGACTCAGGCGTGGGTGCCGTTAGAGGCGAAGCCCGTTCCTTTTACGGCCGAAGGTTGGCAAGGGCACTGGCTGCGCGTGCTGGCGCGGGTTCGCACTGAGGCGCCTGGGCCGGCGATGGAGCGAATCACGGACGAGTTGGCGCGCCAGTATCCGGCTGCGTTGAAGCCAGAGTATCGCTGGAGCATCTCTTCGACGCCGCTCCGGCAGGAGACAAGCGGGCGCGTCCGGAACTGGCTGTTCCTTGCCTTTGGAGCCGTGCTGGCACTGCTGGTGGCCGCCTGCGCCAACGTTTCAGGACTGTTGCTGGTGAGGGCGGTGTGGCGCCGGCGCGAGATGGCGATCCGTAGTGCGCTGGGTGCGACGCGGGCTCGGATCATGCGCGATGTTCTGGGGGAGACGCTTGTTCTGGCGGCGGCGGGCTGTTGCCTCGGAACGGTGCTAGCGGTGTGGGGTGTGTCGGCATTGAACCGGTGGAGTCCCCTGTCCGATGTGTCCCTGCACCCGGCAGTGCTTGCCGCGGCGGTAGCGGTAGCCACGGTAGCCGGGGTGCTGACGGGGCTGTTACCCGCCTTTTGGTCCGGGCGTCCGTCGGTGTCACCTGGGTCTTTCGGTCGCTCGGCTTTGAGCGCCGCGCAAATCGCCGTGGCTGTTGTGTTGGTCAGTACGGCGCTGCTTTTGACCCACAGTTTTCTCGCCCTGCAACGAACGTCGCCGGGGTTCGATGCGGCCAATGTCTTCTGCGCTACGGTGCAGCTTTCGGACCGCACACCGGAGCAGCGGATGGCTGCCGCCGCACTGTTCGAGCAACTGCAAGCCGGCGTCGCCGCGCTGCCGAACGTCGAGCGCGCCAGCGGGGCTCTGTGGCTGCCCTTCAGTTCCGGGAACACATACACGGCTCTTCGCGTGGTGGAACGGCCACTGCTGAAGCCGGATCCGACTGCTCTCTCGAATTCGGTGTTACCGGGGTATTTTGAGACGCTGCGCATTCCGCTGCTGGGCGGCAGGTACTTTGAACGGGCCGATAGCGCGGCCTCGGAGCCGGTGGCGATTGTGGACCAGGAGTTTGTGCGGCAGTTTCTGAACGGCGCCGACCCTCTCGGCTTCCACTTAGTAACCGAAGGCAAGAACGGAAAGCTGCGGCGTATTGTGGGGGTTGTTGGTTCCGTTAAGACGAGTGAGCTTGGCGCGCCTGCGAGCGCCTTCGTCTATGCCCCTTATGCCCAGGCTCCTTCGTCGGCTTTGATGCTGGCGGTGCGATCAAAGGGGGATGTCGCAAACGATGTGCGGCGCGTACTGGCGGGCCTGTGTCCCGACGTGGCGCTGTTTGAGACAGGGACCATGGAGAGCCGCCTGGCGCAGTCGCTGGAGATACGGCTGTTCATCGCGGCGTTACTGAACGGCTTCGCTGTCCTTGGGCTGCTGCTGGCCGCATTAGGGTTGTATGGCGTGCTGGCTTACTCAGTGGAGCAGCGGCGGAAGGAGTTTGCGATTCGCACGGCGCTGGGGGCGCGTCCGGCGCATCTGTTCCGGACGATGGGCACTACTGGATTGATTGTGGCTGGTCTGGGACTCGCTGCAGGGGTATTGCTTTCGGCCGGGGCGGGACGTTGGATCGGAAGTCTGTTGCTGGAGGCGGCGCCATTCAATCTTCAAACCATGCTGCCGGCAGTAGCGCTGCTGGCGGCGGTGGCCGGGTTAGCTTCCTGGATCCCTTTGCGGAGGGCAGGGAAGGCCAACCCGGCTGACCTGATGCGCGAATAACTACTTGATCTCGAGGATCTCTTTCTCTTTGCCCTTCGACACGCCATCTATCTTGCCAATGTAGGCGTCGGTCATTTTCTGGATTTCGTCGTGGGCGCGGCGGTCGTCGTCTTCGCTAATGAGTTTGTCCTTCACCAGCTTCTTCACCAGTTCGTTGTTGTCGCGCCGAACGGTGCGCAGGGATACACGGTGTTCTTCGGCGATGACGTGCAGCTTCTTCACGAAATCGCGGCGGCGCTCTTCGGTCAGCGGTGGAATGGGAATCCGAATCAACTTCCCATCGTTGGCCGGGTTGAGGCCAAGGTCGGAGGTACGGATCGCCTTCTCAATGACGCCGATCATGGAGTTATCGAAGGGCTGGATGGTGATCATGGCCGGCTCAGGCACGTGAACCGTGCCTACGTGGCTGAGCGGGGAAGGCGTCCCGTAGTAGTCCACGCGGATGCTGTCGAGCAGGTTGATGGATGCCCGGCCCGTCCGGATGTGCGATATCTCGTGCTGAAATTCAACCAGGACCTTCTCCATGCGCTGTTTGGCATTGGCTTCGATCTCCTTGGTTGTGGCGAAAGGATGACTGCCAGTAGTTGCGGGCTGTTGTGCAGGTTTCATATTCTGTTCACTCGCTATCCGGGCCGCGCCCTGCGCCGGGCTAATGGGCGGTGACCCCCTGATGAATGAGAGTGCCTACGGACTCTCCCATTGCCATTCGCATTATATTGCCGAATCGTGTGAGATTGAAAACCATGATCGGGAGGTTGTTGTCCCGGCACATGGCGACAGCGGAGGCGTCCATCACGCGGAGCGCCTTGGCAAGCACGTCGTTGAAAGACACGGTGGAGTACATGACGGCGTCGGCGTGCTGCATGGGGTCCTTATCGTAGACGCCATCCACTCGCGTTGCCTTGGCAACGATCTGCGCTTTGATCTCAAGCGCGCGCAAGGTGGCCGCGGTGTCGGTAGAAAAGTAGGGGTTGGAGGTGCCGGCGGCAAAGATCACAATGCGTCCCTTCTCCAAGTGACGTATGGCGCGGCGTCTGATGTACGGCTCAGCCACCTGATGCATCTCAATCGCGGTCATGACGCGGGTGGGAATGCCGGCTTTCTCCAAGGCGTCCTGGAGGGCGAGGGCGTTGATCACGGTGGCAAGCATGCCCATGTGATCGGCGGCGACGCGATCCATGTTGCGGGCAGCCGCGGCGACACCGCGAAAGAAGTTGCCGCCGCCGACGACGAGGCCGATCTGGACGCCGGTTCGGGCCACTTCGGCCACCTCGTCGGCCATAGCCTTGACGCGTTCCGGGTCGATCCCAAAGGAACCTTGCCCAGCTAGCACTTCACCGCTCAGTTTGAGCAGAATCCGGTCGTATCTTGCCATAGGCGTCTGGATGTCCTCTCAAAATAGAAAAGCCGCGGCCGGCCGCGGCTTACGTCGCGCCGACTCGCGGCTGGTAACGATCATGCAAAACGGTTGCTAGACCTTGGCGGGCTCTTCGGCTTCCGTTGCGGATTCCTCCGCAGCCGTTTCGCCCACCTTCATACGCGTGAAGCGCGCGATGGAGATGTTTTCGCCGATCTTGGCGATCTTCTGTGCGATCAACTGTCCGACGGTGACGCTGTTGTCTTTGATGAACGGCTGTTCGTAGAGGCAAACTTCCTCATAGAACTTCGCCATGCGGCCTTCGGTGATCTTGTCGAGCATCTTCTCCGGCTTGCCTTCCTGCAAGGCGCGCGCGCGGTGGATGTCTTTCTCTTTAGCCAGGGCTTCGGGCGTCACGTCTTCCTTACGCAGGAAGGACGGATCGGCCGCGGCGATCTGCATCGCGATGTCGTGAACGAGATCCTGGAACTCTTCGGTGCGAGCGACAAAGTCAGACTCGCAATTGATTTCCACCATCACACCCAGCTGGTTGCCGGGGTGGATGTAGGTGCCGATCATACCCTGCTTGGTGGTGCGGCCGGCTTTCTTCGAAGCTGCGGCCATACCCTTCTTGCGGAGTACAACTTCCGCTTCGCTGAGGTCACCCTTGGTTTCATCCAGCGCCCTTTTGCAATCGAGCATTCCGGCGCCGGTCTTCTCGCGAAGCTGTTTAACGAGTTGCGCGGTAATTTCCGCCATAACCATTCCCCCAAACTCTACGATGGTCCAAATATGATTGTGAGAGCGGGCTTGTAAGTCCGCCCCTACTAGGTTTCGAGCTAACTACGAATGAGTTTCGCCAACGCCCGCCGGGGCCACTACGGGCTCCGGGGTTTCGGTGGCTGGGCCTTTGCGCGGCAGCGACATGGACGGGAGGTCCTCATCGCTGAGGCTCTCTTCCATCAACTGCTGTGCGTACTGCGGGTCCACATACTGCGTGTACTCGGGGATATCCTCAAGCGTCGTGGGCTCGTCGTCAACACTGGACTTCTCGACGACGAACTCCTGTTCGGTGGCCAAGGCGCGGCCTTCGATCACGGCGTCGGCGATCTTGTTGGTGAAAAGGCGGATGGCGCGCAGAGCGTCATCGTTGCCGGGTATCACCCAATCCACTTCGTCGGGGTCGCAATTGGTATCGACAACGGCGACGACGGGGATGCCGAGCTTACGTGCTTCCTTCACGGCAATCGATTCCTTATTGGAGTCGACGATGAAGAGCAAGTCCGGCAAGCCACCCATATCGCGGATACCGGACAGGTTCTGTTGGAGGTGCTTGCGTTCCCGGTCGAGGCGTCCGACTTCCTTTTTGGCGCGCCCTTCCCAATTGCCGTCGGCGGCCATGGCGTCGAGTTCCTTCAGACGCTTAATGGACTTCTGCACGGTGATGTAGTTAGTGAGCAAGCCGCCCAGCCAGCGCTGGTTGATGTAGTACATGTTGCAGCGGGTGGCTTCTTCGGCGAT
>JBDTMC010000099.1:0-19460 GCA_039934475.1 Bryobacteraceae bacterium
GTGCGACCGGCCGAACAACCGCATCCAGGTGTTTTTGAGCGACGGCACCAGTGACCCGCGGAACCTCACCACAGTATCTTGAAATTGAGCTGCATGATACGAGGCGGACCGGCGGACGATATCGTGCCAAAGTTCGCGTTGTCAATGTTGGTGGCCGGACCTCCCAGATGCCTTCGATTGAAGACGTTGAAGAAGTCGGCGCCAAGCCTGATATTCACCCGTTCTTTAAAGGTAGGAAAGGACTTCAACAGAGAGATATTCTCGTCCGAGTAGGCGCAGCCGCGCACGTTAGGGAGCGTACGTGGTGCGTTCCCGAAACTATACGGCGCGGGATCGGTGAAAGCGGCCCGATTCAAATAGAGATCTGTGGCCGGATTGAACCCCCCGCAACTCAAACCGGTCCGGGCATCAATGCCGGAAATGATATTGGGGCGTAGTGTGGGCTGTGATTGGGCGAGGCTGTCACCCGTGGTGGGCAACCGTAGGTTTGTCGAAACCGCGATCGGTGTGCCGGCGCGATACGTGTGAATTCCAGAGACTGCCCATCCGCCCAGAATGTACTTGCCTGCCACGTTGTCTCGCATGTATCTCTTCCCCGCGCCGATGGGCAATTCATAGGTGTAGCTGGCAACCACCTGATGGGGAGAGTCGATTGAGGAAAGGGACTTTTCAGATCGCCGGTTGTAAGCGTCCTGGGTGCCCGCGGAGAAGTAGCCCGGCGTGGAATCTACGTCAGTAAGATTCTTGGAGATGGTGTAGCCAAGCAGGAAACTCAATCCGCTTGAGTAGCGCTTCTGGATTTTCAGTTGCGCGGCGTGATAAGTGGAGTTCCCGATCATGGAGGTGATGCCGTTGATGCCCTGATACTGCGGGTAAGGACGCAGCGCTTGGGCGACGGTGCCCACGAATCCCGGGAACGGCGCGAAGATTCCTGCGGCATTGGCCGCATTGGAACCCACCAGTGTTCCGAGTAGCGGTCCCAGCGAGGCATACTTGCCATAGTTCAATTGGTTGATCTGCTCCAGTCCATTGCTGGAGATGTGATGCGTGAGATTACCGATATAGGCGCCTTCAAATAACATGCTGCCCGGAAGCTCCCGCTGGATGCTGAAGTTCAGCATCTGCACTTGCGCAGGGTGGGCGTTCGTCCTTCCGATGAACGCGGTAGAACTGCCGTTTGCGACTGTGGGATCGATTGTGGGGCTGGAGTTGAAGCCCGACGGGAAGCCGTTATCCCAATTAAATGCTCCTGTGAAACCGTCGATGGACGAAACTGCAAAACGCGGCACAAAGCCTTGCCGGTTGCCGAACTCGCCGCTGAATTGACTTACTGGAGCATTAAATAATCCGTAGCTGCCGCGGACGACGGTGCTGTTTGTAATCTTATAGGCGAACCCGAGGCGGGGACCGAATCCGAACCGGTAGGTGTCTGAGAATCGGTGTTGGCCGTTACGTCCAGCGCCATCTCCCAGAAATACCAGGGCTCCCGGCAGGTTGCCTGCGGCCGGGTTCGATAGACTCGGATCGAACTGCGAGCCGTAATCGTGAGGGCTAGTGTATTGCGGCTGCACCTCATAGCGCAAGCCGTAGTTCAGGGTCAACTTAGATGAGGCTCGATACTCGTCTTGAACGTAAAGCCCCATGTACCAGGAGCGTTGGCCCGACGTCTCGCCGGCTTTGATTTCGGCCTGGTCGACTTCACCCAACAGGAAGCTGGCGTATCCAAAACCCGTTTGCGAAAGAAACTGTCCCGGAAGGCCGCTTTCGGCGGGTTGGAATGTGAAGTGGCCGTTCGCCAAATTCTGAGTACGGAAGTTAGCAATCCATCGAGAGAGGCTCGCCCCAAATTTGATGCTGTGTTTGCCTACAAGCCATGAGACGCTGTCGTTCAATTTGTAGTTCGTATCGTTTTCACCCTGCTGGCACACATGATTGCCGAACAAAGGCTCGCCGGGATACCCGCCCGCGACGTTCAGTTGTGGACCGCAGGGAAAGAACGTTCCTTTCAGACCAATCGTTGTTGACAGATTGCCGTACTCGGGCGTTGGGAAACCGCCTGGTCCCCCTGTACGATCGACGCCCCCCGTGAAATCGTTAATGATGTTCGTCCTGATGTTCCGGTTGAAAGCCAACCTCCAACTCTGTTGTCTGTTCTCACCGGGACCACCGCAGTAGGCGTCTCCGAGGATACAGGTTCCTGCGCTGGAAGTGCGTCCCAGTTTGTAGTTGCCGCTGATTCTTCCGCCAAGCATCATCTGATCGATTTTGAAGAAGTAATTCTGTGAGTGGTTGACGTTCAGCCCGCTGGAACCGAGGAAGTTGTTGGTGATTTTATCCGGGGACGTCACGGGCGGCAAGAACGATTGCCATTTTTGCGAGACGGAACTCTGCGCGGCCGTAGGAATAATGTTTCCCGGGAAAGGATCTCGAATGAACCCGCCCTGTCCATCGGGACGCGCAGACCGGGGATCGTAAATCTGCCCTTGCGCAACCGAACGGCCAAGAGAGTCAGTTCCAATTACCGGACCCAGCAATTGCGAAAAATCTCCAGCACGGAAAGCCGCCGTTGGCAGGGTGACAAGTGAGCCCGCCGAGACAGTGTGCTGGATGAACTGCGTGAAGGTGGCGAAGAAGAACGTCTTATTCCGGCCATCATAAATTTTGGGGATGTATACCGGTCCGCCCCCCGTGAGGCCAAACTCATTCTGCTTCTGGATCGACACCGTCGGCGCGAAGAAAGTTCTGGCATCGAAGTCGTTGTTCCTCAAGTACTCGAACGCGTTCCCATGGAACTCATTGCTGCCGGACTTGCTGACAAACGACATGAAAGCGCCGCCCGTCAGGCCGTACTCAGCCGCGACGCTGTTCACCACCTTGAACTCCGCGATGGTCTCAACGGAGGGAGGATGCGACATAACGCCTTGCACGCCGGGGTTGTACTCGGCGGAGACTCCGTCGTAAACAACTTGGCTGTACATCCCGACACCACCCATAATGTTGTTCGCGAAGCCCGCATTCGATACTCCGGGCACGGTGCTGAGGAAACTATATAGGCTTCTCTCGCCTCCGCTCACCTGCAATGGGAGCTTCTCTAAGGCTTCCCTCTGAACGCTCACTCCGTACGCGGAACTGCGTTCTTCAATCAGCGGCGCCGCTGTCGTCACCATTATCTTTTCGGTAAGAGTTCCCGGTGTCAATGTGAAGTCAACCCGGACGGAAGAGTTCCCCGTCAGGAGCACGTTGGAGTGCACCATCTGGTTAAAGCCCTGCATTTCGGCGGTGACGCTGTAATCGCCGATAGGAAGGCCGACGAAATTATATGCGCCGCTTTCGTTCGTCGTCGCATGGAAAGTGGCTTGGGTTGCCGTCTGCACGGCTTGAATCTTAGTGTCTGGCACAATGGCGCCGGAGGCGTCGGTAACGGTTCCACTGAGGCTGGCTCGATCCAATTGAGCCAAGGCAACCGAATTCAGGCCGAGTGAGGCGGCCGTGAGCAACATGAGAGAACGCATCCAGTTCCACATGGGTCCCCCTTCAAGAAGACATCCTGGTCTTACAGGCCAAATCATCATACAATATGATTTGGCTGGTAGCAAGCGAAATTTAATGCGAAAATACTACCCAGCAACTGCGGCGTGCCGGGTCAAGTTTATGAAGAATTTGGCGCTGTTATTGGGAATTTCGATGATTGCCAACGGACAAGTGGAGCTGGACTCGTGGGCGATCGATCATTTTCAGCAGGCTCTGGAAGCCCAGAAAGCCCGCCGCTACGACACTGCCATCGAACAGTACAGACTGGTGCTTTCGAAGAATCCGAAATTCGCGGAAGGCTATCTAAACCTGGGGATCGTGTACCAACTGCAAACGAAGTACACGGATTCGATTGGGGCGTTCCACAGATGCTTGTCCATCAAGCCGGAGATGGCCGCCGCGGACGTACTGTTAGGAATCAGCTACTACATGGTTCAGGAGTTTCAAGCTTCACGAAAGCAATTGGAGCGGGCGTTGTCGCGCGATCCAAAGGAGCGCCAAGCCGGAATCTATCGCGCCTTGGCCCTTATGGGGCTCGATCAACCGGAGGAAGCCGCCCGGCAATTGCGCCAGACTGCTCGTTATTACCCAGACGATATGGAAGTCGCCTATCATCTGGGAACGGCATACAGCGAAGGCGTCAAAAAAGATGCACAGCATTTGTTCGACACCAGCCGAGGCTCTGCTCTTTATGAATGGGCGATGGCCATATCCGCGGAACATAAGAACGACACGAACTCGGCGCTCTTACACTATTTGAAAGCGATGCAGTCCGATCCGAACATCCCTCAGTTGTATGTGCGCGCCGCGGCGCTGTTCGAGAAAGCCGGGTGTCCGGAGCTGGCGCGGGATGTCCTTCAGCGGCTATCGACTGGTAGCGCTCCGCTCGATCGGCCGGCGGCAGCCACGCTCGAAAACTCAGCGGCGGAGAAGAAGGACCTCGTGGTTTTATGGTCCCAACTCGCCCACGTCCACCCTGAGCGCGAAATGCCGCGTGTCGCCGATACACCCATAAATACTCTTGTGCGTGAGCAGATGCCGGCGGACAAGACTGGAGTGCTGCGCGCCGCACTCGCTGACTATGAGCAGGGCAAATTCGCGGCGGCCCGTGCTCGCCTCATGCGCCCGCCATCGACCGGCGCCCGGCACTGGGTCTTCTCCTATCTGCTCGCTCGAAGCTACATGGGAGAAGGTAATTATGAGGCGGCGGGTGAGCTGGTGGAGAGGGCGCTTGCCAGGCACAGCGACACACCTTCTGTCGCCTTTCTGAAAGTGGAGATACAGTCGGAGCTGGCGCTGCGGTGTTACGAACTCGTTCTGTCCAAACGGCCGGAATCCAGTACTGCAATGCTGCTTCGCGCCAAGTCTCTTGCGGCTGCGAACGAGAATGACAAAGCGATTGAGGAGTTCAAGGAGCTTTTGCGTATCAGTCCGGAGATGCCCCAGGTGCATCTTGGCATCGCTCAGATCTACGCCGATAATTTCAACTGGCCAGGGGTCATTGAGGAGCTTGTGAAAGAGGTTGAGATCAGTCCCGACAACTTTCTCGCGTTAGCGTTGCTTGGCCATGCCTACAGTGAGGCAGCCTTGGCGGACCAGGCTTTGCCCATCCTGACAAAGGTGCTTGCGAAGTATCCCCGGGACGCGAGCGCGCTTGCGGACTTGGGAAAGGTGTTGGCGCAGAAAAAGGATACGCCAAAGGCAATCGAAGCACTGGAGCGTGCCTTGTCCTGCGACCCGGGCCGCTACAGAATCCACTACCGTCTCTTTCAGCTGTATCAATCGATGGGTCAGGTGGAGCCGGCCGGTAAACACCTCAGCATCTTTCGAACGGAATCCGCCAAACACGGCGCCGCTGGTGCGGTGGTTCAGTAGCATTCCAAGGTCATGATGACTCTGTTGTCTCTAACGGCGCTGCTGCTGCTCTCATCCATCAGCGCTCCCACGGAGAAGACGGAACAGTTCCACGAGCGCGCGCTTCAACTCGCGGCAAGCGGAGATTTGCCTGGCGCTGGCGTTTGGTTTAGGAAAGCATGGGAAGAGAGGCCTTCTGAGCCCTCTTATGTTCACGACCTTGTGGTGCATTACATTCACAACCACGACTATTCCAAAGCACTCGAGGTGATTGGCGATTATGTGAAGCGCCTCGGTCCGACTGCTTTGGCATGGACACTGCAGGGAGAGTTGCTCTTCGAACAGAAGCAATACGATCCCGCGTATCAGTCCCTCGAAAGTGCTCTGGAAATTTCAAACGCCAACTACCGGGCACACGAACTGAAAGGACTCATTTTGTCCGTCCATCGCCGCCATGGGCTGGCACTCGAAGAGTTGAAGACCGCGGTGGAGCAGAATCCCGGCAGTGCGCAGGCGCACTATTATTGCGGCCGCCTCTATTACCGCACGGGAAATCTAGCGTCAGCGCAGAAAGAGTTGATGGAGTGCCTTAAGCTGGCGCCGGAATATCCAGGCGCGGTGGAGAATTTGGGTCTGGTGCTGGAGGCGTTGGGGAACAGAACGGCGGCGGTCGCCCGGTACCGCCAGGCGATTGAACTAGATAAAGCGGGCAAGACCACTCCGTCCGAGTTGCCCTACGTGGCTTTGGGAGCGCTATTGGCGAAGGAGGGCGGGAACGACGAAGCGCTGGCATTGTTCCGGGAAGGCCTATCCAGAAACCCGAACTCCGCCTGGGCCAACTTTGAACTTGGCAGACTTCATTTCCAAAAGGGAGAGGCCGCTCGTGCTGAGACTCATCTGGTGAAAGCTGCCGAATTGGACAAACGTTTTTCCCGCCCGCACTTCTTCCTCGGGAAAATCTATGCCCGCTCAGACAGGCAACAAGAGTCGAAGGCAGAGTTCGCGACGTTCCAGGAGTTGGACAAAGACGAAGATAATCGACAACCCCAGATGACACGATAGGCGTCGAGTGCAAGCCGCGCGTACGGTGCCCCCAGGACCTCGCACGTGACTACAGCGAGCAGAGCGGATGTGTGTCCCGTAGCGGTTGGCACGCGAAATTCTAGCGCGTCGCGTCGGGGCTAATTTATTGAAAATGATGCGGATGAGAGGACTTGAAGCTCCGCTCCCTTGCGAGAACTAGAACCTGAAGGGCTTGGACCGTGGCACGCAGTTCTATCCTAAACTCTCCTAAACCGTAGCATAGGTCTTGCATCGACTGGCCATGCACAGCAAATTAGATTTCACTAGATTTATTCTGCGTCAAACTAACATTCACTAGATTCGCTTCACCATTCGACCATATTCTGGAGCGCGGAGGCGTCCCTGACTGTCCCTGACCGACGTTAGCCAGCATCTGGTAAACCGCGCTTCCGTTGTGTGCCGAGGAGGCTTCATATTTGAAAGGTGGCGGAAACCAGGCGGGAGCATTGGATCAAGCCGGTAGCCGAGCAGGAGGAGCGGGCAGACGGCCCGGCCGTTTCTGGCGCGAGCGTGGTATCACGGAGACTTCGTTTTACGTGAGATTTCGCACCTGCATGTCTTCGGTATGCGCTGCCGAAGGGATGTCATTGGGAACTCCTTGCGAAGTGACATGAGCTGCAAGCAGCCGATCCATGATTTCGCAATGGAACTTCAGTAGAAAGGATCAGAGCGGCTTCGAACGGCGCCCGATAGAGCTGGTTTGAAGGCTGATCCCACCAAACTCCCGCGAAGCGGGTTAGTCCAAGATTCGTTTGATCTTCTTCCAGCTAGGATCTTTTAGTTGCCGTCGGCGATTCCATCGCCAGCTGGGCGCCCAGGGTATTTCAGTGCAGTGAACACGGACCAGGGGCGGACGCGGTCGCGAGGGAACGCGTCGCCGCCGGGATGCTCGCCGATTTGATGGGCCGCGTGCTTCATGGGTACCGTCGGAAGCGGTTGATCCGCAACGGAACCCGTCACCAAACTGGGGAACTGACGGAATTTGCGAGAGCGACGGAATCCATGTCCTCGGCTGCTTACACCCGGGGGGGACGTGTACGTCCGCGAAGACCATTGGCTGGCCTCGGGAGAAAGGCGGCGGTCTTAAGTTGTTGAATCGTTGAATACGCCCTCGAATTCTCCCACGGGCACTGAAGTGCTACTAGTACTGTGTCTGATAAGGATAAACAAAATGAAAAACGCAGGTTTGGAACTTTACGCGAGATTGCAAACACTATGTACCGATCTGAGGGGCGAAGAAGGCCAGGATCTGATCGAGTACGCACTTGTGGTTGCCCTCATCGCCTTTGCCGCCACTGCTAGTATGACAGCCCTCGCCGGTAAGATCACCGGCGCATTCACCAGTATCGGCACCAAACTCAGTACCTACACCAGCTAGGTCGAGCAGGTTGGCTCCAGTGGATGCGAACAAAGCTGAGCGGAGGGCGGTAGCCTTATGCGTGGCCTACCCGGACCGTCAGGGAATGGACCGCCCGACTACTATGCGGAGAGAACCACCAAGCCCGATGCCGAAAGGCATCGAACGGGTGATGCCTGATCCGAAAGAGTGCGCTGCTACCGTCTTTTGGGTAGAGTCGCCCGTGGCCCCTGTGGTGCGCACCTTGATCGCGGCGGAGGCGCGGTAAGCACAGTCGAGGCGCCAAATCTTCAAAATGTCTACTATTCCCGTTGTTGAGCAACACCCGAGCATTAGCGATCTGTCGGTGGAACTTCTCATTCCAGCCGGCGAACAACTGCAGGCAATCAGGCTGCTGCTTGCCGGGCTAGGCCTAAAAAAGATCCACGAGTCCGCAGGGTTACCGGATAGCGCGGCGCTGCAGAAACTTATCGGTAGCGGCACGGACATTTTTGTGGTGGATCTGAATGCAAATGATGCCGATCGGTCGTTCGCGCTGATCGAGACGCTCTGCAGTCGGTCCGCCTCCTCCACCGTAATGGCTTGCTCCGCGGCCGCCGCCGAATCCAGCCTGATGCTGCGTTCGATGCGCGCAGGAGCGCGAGAGTTTCTGGTCAAGCCAATCGCTGCAACAGCCATGGAAGAAGCACTGGACAGGGCGCTGGCGAGGCACCAAAAGAGCAAGCCACAAAAAGCCGCTGCCAAGGTTTTGGTCTTCGCGGCAACTAAGGGCGGCGCCGGCGCAACAACTATCGCGACCAACTTTGCGGTGGCGCTGGCGGAAGAAGGCATAGGTAGGGTGGTGGGCCTGGACCTCGATGTGCAATTGGGCGAGATGGCTCTTGGTTTGGGGCTGACACCGAAATTCTCGATCAAGGACGCGCTTCAGAATATCGACCGGCTAGATTCTGTTTTTCTGATGGGTTTACTCGCCAAACATACCTCCGGACTCTACGTGCTCGCCGCTCCCGAGGAGTTTGCCTCTCACAGCACGCTAGTGGAGGGACTGGGCCGTTTGCTCAGTCTTCTGCGCGACGAATTCGACTATATCGTCATTGATGCCGGTCCAATTCCGGGCGTGGATGAGGTTCTATTCGATCTCGCCGACACGATCTACCTGGTAACGCAGGCGAGCATTCCAGCGTTGCGAAACGCACGGCGGATTCTCATGTATATTGCCAGCATGGAGCGGAGCCCCCATCCCGAAGTGATCCTGAACCGGTGTAACGCGAGGGACGTCGGTATTGATGAAACGGGCGTAGTGAAGGCCTTGGCGCGGCCAGTAAATTGGAAGGTTCCAAACGATTTCGCCGCCGTTCGAACCGCTGAAAACACCGGGGTTCCAGTGGCAATGAAAGATTCTCCGATTACCCGAGTCCTCCGTCAGATGGCTAGGTCCGCCTGCGGCAAGCCTGTCGTACCCGAGAAGAAGAGTAAATCGCTCCGCAGCCTCATCTTCCAATTGAGCAATTAAATGGCACTCAACGACAGACAGAGGCAGGCGGCGAAGGGGGAAGGGCCCGACCTGGAGCAGGTAAAGGCGGAAGTCCATGGGATTCTCATGGCAAAGCTGGACCTGGAGAAGCTCTCGGCGGTGGAGAGCGCGCAGGCGCGCCAAGCGGTCGCGACGATGGTGCGAGACATTCTCGGCTCCCGCAATATGCCCCTTAACGCCAGTGAGAGGGGACAGATTGAGACCGCGTTGCTCGATGACATTTTTGGTCTCGGGCCGCTTGATCCCCTGTTAAAAGACCCGACGATCTCTGACATCCTGGTGAATCGAGCAGACCTTGTCTTTGTAGAACGGCACGGCATTCTCGAGAAAACCAATATTCAATTCCGGGATGACCGGCACCTGATGCAGGTGATCGACCGGATCGTATCGCGAGTAGGACGTAGAGTGGACGAGGCGTCGCCCATGGTTGACGCGCGGCTTGCCGACGGATCACGAGTCAACGCGGTGATACCTCCCCTGGCCATCGACGGCCCTTGCCTTTCCATCCGGCGGTTCGGAAGTGGACCGGTGTCGGCCGATACCTTGGTAAAGCTACAGAGTGTTTCTCCTGAGATGTTGCAAGTTCTGTCCGCAGCGGTGAAGGCACGCATTAGCTTTCTGATTTCCGGAGGGACCGGCGCGGGCAAGACGACTTTCATGAACATCCTTTCCAGCTATATTCCGCACAAGGAACGGCTGATCACGATTGAGGACGCCGCCGAGTTGCAGCTCCAACAGGAGGATGTTGTGCGGCTTGAGACGAGGTCCGCTAGCGTGGAAGGAATTGGCGGCGTAAAGCAGCGCCAGTTGCTGATCAACAGCCTTCGTATGCGTCCTGATCGCATCATCATCGGAGAGGTCCGCGGCGATGAGGCGTTCGACATGCTGCAAGCCATGAACACCGGCCATGAAGGGTCGATGACAACAATCCACGCGAATACGTCGCGCGATGCTCTTTCCCGGCTGGAATCGATGGTAGCGATGGCCAATGTAAACCTACCGGAGAAATCGATTCGCCAACAGATCGCCTCCGCCATCTCCATCGTTGTCCAGGTAAGCCGGCTCAGCGACGGGACCCGGAAGGTAACTAACATCTCGGAGATTACCGGCCAGGAGGAAGACGTCATCAGTATGCAGGACATCTTTAACTTTGAGCGGAAGGGCATTGCGGCTGATGGACACGTTGTGGGCGCGTTCGTCCCCACCGGAATCCGGCCGAAATTTCTAGACCGGCTGCGCCTGGCGGGTATCCTATTGCCGGCCGAGATATTCGAACGATCGGTGGAAGTGAAGTAGACGGAAACGTGCTATGTGGCCTGTTCTCACTGCCGCCATGCTGGGCTTGGCCGCCATGGCGGTTGCCTATAAGCTGCTGAGGGGGACACCCACCAGTTCCGCTCAGATGTTGCGCCGTCTGAATCTGGATCAGTTCGGGGCTCCCGTCGCGCCGGAGGGCGATGAAGCCGCGGATGTAAGCAAAGAGACACGTTTAAGCAAGATACCCTGGATGAACAGGTGGCTAGCGACGATCGACCTTACAGCCCACCTCCGGATGATCTTATATCAGGCGGATCTGAACTGGTCGGTGGGCACGTGGCTGATAGCAACGTTGGTTGGATGGATCGGCTTTTCCTGCCTTTTGTACCTTCGATTCTGGGCGCTGGCGCCCACCCTTGCCCTGTCTCTCCTTTTCCTACCCCTGCCAACACTGTATGTGTTCCGATGCCGCCGGAAGCGCTTCGCGGAAATTGAAGAACAACTTCCGGAGGCTTTGTATCTGTTGGTGAGCGCGCTTCGGGTAGGCCACAGCTTGATGACTGCGATCGGCTACCTAGGCAAGGAGACCCGCGAACCCCTGAAAGGAGAATTCCAGAAGTGCTTCGAGGAACAGAATTTTGGTATCGATCTACGCACAGCGCTCACGAGCCTTGCGACGAGAGTACCAATCCAGGATATCCGCTTCTTCGTCGCCGCTGTTCTCATTCAGAAGGAAAGCGGAGGCAACATGGCGGAGGTGCTGGATAACCTATCGCGGACCATTCGCGATCGATTCAGGCTGAAGAAACAAGCCCGGGTGTTCACCGCTCAAGGACGTGCGACGGGCTGGATTCTGTCCCTTTTGCCGGTTGCCCTGGGCCTGGCAATGTATCTGGTTCGTCCGGAGGGAATCAGTATCCTCTGGACTACCGCGATAGGAAAGAAACTCCTTTACACCGCGGGTGTGATGAATATCCTGGGCGGGTTGATCATTCGAAAAGTCGTTAAGATTCGTGTCTAGCAGCTGGAAGGCATTTTAGGCCGCAGGTAAACACAGACGAACGCAGATAAGACCTTCTTTTTCAAACACGGTAATTAGTGCAGGTAGTTGATTATGTGGATCGCTTTCCTAGTGTTCGGTGCGACCCTCTTCGTTCTAGTGAGCGGAGGGCTGCTGTTCCTCTATCGCGCGGAATCCTCGCGCTGGCTTGCTCGGACGGGATCGGCGCAACAGGACGTGGCTCTGCTGACTAGCATGGCATCGGAGCCGGTAAGCACTAAGCTGGAGAAGCTGGTACAGCCGTTCCACAAGATCATCCCCAGAAACGACGCTGAGGCCTCCTCGGTTGGGCGACAACTGGCAATGGCCGGTTACCGCGGGGCAAAGTATGTCAACATTTTCTATGCGGCTAAAGTACTCGCGCCGTTGCTATTTTGCGGTGCAGTGACGGTAACTCGCGCCTTTGAGTACAGCCCCTTGTTCGTCTATGTCACCGCAGCCTGCATTGGCTATTTAGTGCCCGGCATGTGGCTCAGTTGGCGTATTTCCGCGCGCCAAACCGAGATTCGGTTCGGCCTGCCAGAGGCGCTGGACCTGCTTGTCATCTGTCTGGAGGCGGGACTAAGCCTTGATCGCGCCACGCTGCGTACGGCAGACGAACTACGTTTGAGCCAGCCGGCGCTAGCAGACGAGATGGGTCTGGTCAACCTGGAGCAGCGTAGCGGAGTCCCACGCGGCGATGCGTGGAGACATTGTGGAGACAGAACGGGAGTAGATACCGTCCGCGCCCTTGCGGCGGTGATGATCCAGGCTGACAAGTTTGGCACTAGCGTCGGTAAGGCGCTGCGGATCCATTCGGAAACACTGCGCACGCGACGCCGCCAGGAGGCGGAAGAACGCGCGGCGAAAACGACGGTGAAACTGGTATTCCCGCTGGTGTTGTTCATCTTCCCTTCGCTGTTCGTGGTGACCATTGGTCCGTCGATGATCATCATGTTCGACTCGTTCGACAAATACCTGAATTGACCGGGTCGAGGAGCGGTGAAAGCTCTTTCACGGGGCCGTCCCGGACACGCAAACCGGCGATTTACGTGCCCCTGGATTCCGGCGATGAAAATGCAAGGGTGTTTGGCAGAAGTAGCGAGTGTGGCTGGCAACCGCAACGCACCAACTCGCGATCGAGGGAAAGAAGCCCGGAGAGTACATTGATGAAACTAATCAGTGGCTTCAAGAAGTGGCTGGCGGGCGCGCCCGCCGACAGCCGCCAAGCCGCCAGATTCACTGAGCCGGCGATCCTGGTGCATTACTGGGACGGTTCGGCTCCCGAAGGTCGAACTATTCGCGATATCAGCAACACAGGAGCCTACATCGTCACCAAGGAGCACTGGTATCCGGGGACGATCGTGCGGCTGATTCTGCGTGGCTATCACACGTCCTTGACAGGCGACACAGAGTCACTTCCCTACCAAACTACAACCATCTCTTCGCGAGTGATACGCCAGGATCCGGACGGCGTGGCGGTTCAGTTTCTGTTTCCCACTTCGGCTGAGGAGCAAGGGCTGCGGGCGTTTCTGGCGACGATTCCGAAGGTGGCTGGTCCCAGTACAATTTCGCGTGTTACCGTCGAGCCCACGTGAAAGTTTGTTCGACAACGGGGAATCCGGTCCGTCGACCGGAAGGGCGGCATGTCGGTATACGTGGACACTCCGCACAGCATCTGTAGTCAAGGGCATACACCACCTTCGCACCGATACCCGCATCGCTTTGATTCGCGGTCACTTCATCGGTACGATCGATTGGATGCCGAATTGCATTCAACAGTTATGACAGAGATACGAAGGAAACCGAAAGGAGAACTTTATGGATAGCACAACGATCGTCCGAATTATTGCAGGTGTATGCTTTCTGATCGTGCTGGCCTTTTTGATTCAAAGACGCCGCAACAAGGCGGCCTAACGGGCGGCCTTTTGAGACTGGGAAACAGCAGTAGCCTGCGAGTAAGTTCGAGCACCACACTAACGGTCGCAGTTTTTCGATTTGAACAACTTTTGAGAACCGCGGCCGTTAGGGGAGCTGGAAAAGGCAGATGAACCGCCGATAAACACGGATCGCCCGCGGTATGTGTCAGGTTCAGGACCAGGTAGAAGGTGGCAATTAGAAGGTGTGGAATGAAGCAGACACTCTGCGTTTTCAATCGAACGCGCGATGCCTTCCTGGGGCTGAATGTCGTCAGAGCGGACACACTCGTCACTAGTCTGCGCGGCCTGCTGGGACGCATAAAATTTGCTCCCGAAGATGGACTGTGGATGGTGCCTTCCGTTGGCATCCACACGTTTGGGATGCTTTTCCCCATCGATCTCATCTATCTTGACCGTGACAACCGCGTCGTCCATTTGGCAGAGCATGTTGGTCCTTTTCGCATCTCACCGATCTGGAGGCGATGCGCCAGCGTTCTTGAATTGCGGGCCCTCACGATTCATTACTCACATACTAAGTTTGGCGATCAATTGCTCATCTGTTCGCCCGAAGACTTGCAGGTTCACCTGAATGCACAGGTTATGCCCATCGACGCCCCAAGCCATGATCGAGTAATTACAGAGTGCGTGCCGCAAGCCGGCGGTACAGTCCCCGCAACAGCTCGTACTCTCTTGGACCGGATATCCAGGCCAGGGCGCCGCCTTTGATGTCTTGTGTTTATCGCGGCAACAAAAGCCAAATTTGCCCGCGGACAGACAGGTAAGACGAGATGAATCGACGACTCTTGATCTTGTTTCTATGCGCAATTCTAACGGCCGCCTCCATTGGCTACCTGGTCTATCGGGCCCTGGGAGTAAAAGCCAGCCCGGGCGCCGCCGCACCGATGGCAGACATTGTGGTGGCGACGCGAAACCTCGATGTGGGAGAGCTGGTTAGCGCGACTGACGTCAAGGTGGCGCAATGGCCCGGAGCCGCACTGAAGGGCGGAATGGCAAAAGTCGACCTGGCGGTAAACCGCGGCGTCGTGTATCCGATCTACGAGGGTGAGCCTGTCCTTACGGAGCGACTGGCTGCGCCCGGTTCCGGCGCCGGTCTGGCTGGTCTCATCCCGCCTGGCTTGAGAGCATGCGCCGTGAGAGTTGACGATGTGGTGGGCGTCTCCGGATTTGTCACCCCCGGCATGCGCGTCGATGTCCTGATGTCCGGCGTCCCTCCTGGAGAGAGCGGCGCCGGCGGACCGAGGGTCAAGACGTTGATGCAAAACATACGGGTCCTTTCCGCCGGCATCAACCTTCAGAAGGACGATGCGGGGAAAGCCCAACCGGCGCAGGTTGTCAATCTGCTTGTGACTCCTGAGCAAGCCGAGACGCTGAGTCTAGCCAGTGGGCAGACGCGCATTCAGCTCGTGCTTAGAAACCCCGTCGACACCGGCCTGGTCACTCCCCGCGGGATCGCTATGACGGAGTTATACGGCGTACCGGCGCCGGCGATGGCGATGGCGGCGCCGGCCGGAACCGTGATTGAGCGGAAGGCAAACACCGCCCCGTCGACCGCAGTTGCGGCAAAGCCGGCGCAAAGGGCGCCCCGCATTGTGGAGGTCCTCAACGGAACGGCGCGGACCGAGGCCCGATTCAATCGCGCGGAGGAGCCGCAATGAAGCCCTTACTTATTCGCGCGGCAACCGTTACCACCGCCAGCCTGCTGTTACTCCTTTGGATCAGCGCCGAGGCGCAGGATCACCGGGGATACACGCCGGAACCGCCTGCCGTCCAGGACGGGTCTGCGTCGATTCCGGCGGCTCGAGACTCCCAGACCAGCAACACATCAGAACGCCGGGAGCTGTCTGTGATGGAAGGTAGGTCTGCGCTGGTGGACAGCGCCCTGCCCATTGAACGGGTTGCGGTGGGCTTGGGTGACTTCGCCGTGGCCACCGCTGTTACCCCTTATGAAATTCTGCTAAATGGTAAGGCCCCCGGACTGACAAGCCTGATCGTCTGGCAGCAAGGTGGCGGCAAACTCTTCTTCGATGTCACGGTGGAGCCGAGCCGGTTCGACGGCGCGATGCGTTTGAAGCGCGTGGAGCGCCAGATCGAACTGGAACTGCCCGGCCGGGACATTCACTTGACACAAGAAGGCGATGTTGTCTTTCTACGGGGCACCGTGGAAGACATGACAAGCGCCGATCGCGCGCTCTCGATCGCATCCATCCTCGGCAAGGCAGTCAATCTGCTTTACGTCGACGTCCCCGCCTCTGAGCCGCAGATCCTTCTCAGGGTAAAGTTCGCCAGTGTTGACCGCAATATCAGCACGGTTTTGGGTATCAATCTATTCAGTACCGGTGCCACGAATACGACTGGAGCCATTACGACGCAGCAGTTTTCCCCGCCGGCGTTCAGCTCAGTCGGCGGGGGGGCGGCGGCGCCTGTGACGCTTTCCGACGCACTGAACCTCTTCCTCTTCCGGCCAGACCTGAACCTGGGAGCCACCATCAAGGCACTGGAGACAAAAGGACTGTTGGAGGTTCTTTCAGAACCGAACGTGCTGGCCCAGAATGGTCAACAGGCGAGTTTCCTGGCAGGCGGAGAATTCCCCTTTCCAGTGGTACAGGGAGGGTCGGGTGGCACACCTTCTATCTCGATCCAGTTCCGGGAGTTCGGCGTCAGGCTGAATTTCCTTCCCACCATCACACCGCGGGGCAGTATTGTGTTGCGGGTGGCTCCGGAAGTCAGCGCCCTGGATTTCACTCACGGGCTTACAGTCAGCGGGTTCCTGGTTCCCGCGCTAACGGTGAGAAAGCTGAATACCACGGTGGAACTGAATCCGGGCCAAAGCTTCGCGATCGGCGGCCTTCTGGACAATAGGGTGACGGAGACTTTAGAAAAGATTCCCTTTCTGGGGAGCATCCCAGTGTTGGGAAGGTTCTTCCAGTCCCGGCTTCGCAATAAAGAGAACACGGAATTGATGGTCATTGTAACTCCGGAGATCGTTCAACCTGTACAACAAGGAAAACCGATACGCGACCTGAAGTTCCCCTCTCCTTTCCTGCCCTCAAACAGCAGCCCAGATTTTGGAACATTCGGCAGCGGTAGCAGCCCTGAGACCCCTGCCGGGCCTATGCCCGCCATGCAAGTGGAGAAGCTGATGAAGAGCCTTCATCTGGAATCTCCCTCTTCGCAAGCTGCGCCGATGCCGATGTTGCAACTGCAGCCGGCTGGCGGCGCGCCGTCCACCGGTTCGGCGAAGCAGTAGCAATATCTGCCGGTAGACGCACTCGCAGGCGGCAAAAAAGAAAACCAAATTCCCTACTTATCGACTCCCTAATAGCCCGTGATAAATCCGTCGCGCTCCTTTACGAACGAGGCGCAGTAACTTGCTGATTCTGCTCACCCAAGCTGGTGTAGGCGGGCTCCGAAACTCCCCACTCGCTTTCACAAACTCTGAATATGGCGCTTGAAATGCACAGTATTTATATTAATTCCCTATTTCTTAGCGATAAGCGAACGATAATTCGGATACCGGAAGGGGTCGATACCAAGATGATTCGCCTGTTGCTTCATTCACGGGATGCGACTTTGCAAGTCCTGCTGCAACCAGCACTGGGGCCCGAGTTTCCCCTGACAGTGGAGGCGAGCCGGGATCGCGTTAAAGAATTAGTATTAGGAAGACTGTGCGACGTGCTCATTCTGGACTTAACTCCGGAAGATGCAGAGGAAGAACTGAATTTCTTCGACGAAATCCGGACGTCGGCAGTGCCCGTGGTTGTGATGACGGATGACGACAGCCGCGAAACGGCGATGGAATTGGTTGAGCGTGGAGTCCACAACTACTTTCGAAAGCCGCCGGCGCTCTCGGAGCTAAAGATAGCCGTACGAAGGGCTTCCGAGTATGGGAGCCTACGGCGGGATCTGGAGCAGATTAGCAGTCAACTCAAGTTGCCGACGCCCGGATGCGACCAGATGATTGGCTCCAGTTCGCGGCTCCAACACGTTTACGAGATGATCCACCGGGTGGCACCGCTGGACGCCTCGGTGTTGATCACGGGTGAAAGTGGAACCGGCAAGGAACTCATCGCGCGCGCGCTTCACAATTTGAGCCCTCGAAGGCAATTTCCTTTTGTCGCCGTATCTTGCGGCGCCATTCCCGATACTCTCATCGAATCCGAACTTTTCGGCAGCGAGAAGGGCGCCTACACGGGCGCGTCGGGAAACCGGAGGGGATTTATGGAACAGGCGGGGAGAGGAACCTTGTTTCTCGACGAGATCGGCGAATTAACCCCGCACACGCAGGTGAAACTGCTTCGCGTAGTGCAGGAACTGCACTTTACTCGTCTGGGAAGCAGTGTTCTGGTTCCTCTGCATGCGCGACTGCTGTTTGCCACTCATCGGAATTTGGCGCAGATGGTGGAAGCGGGAGAGTTCCGGCTCGATCTCTACTACCGGATCAACGTCATGGGCATCAAAGCCCCGGCGCTGAGGGATCACACGGAGGACATTCCGGCACTGGCGCGCCATTTCCTGACGAGGTATGGGGCGCGCTATCGCAAAACGGTGACGACGATCATGCCGAACGCCATGGCGCTGCTAGTGGACTACCTGTGGCCCGGGAACGTCCGGGAGTTGGAGAATGTCATACAAAAGGCGATTGTTCTGACCGATGACGAGACAATTGGGCCGGAACATCTGCCGGACGATCTTCAGCAACCGGATCTGCTGGGTGTGGGCGATTCTCTTCCCGCCTCCTCTTTCGACGACCAGCTGCATAATTACAAAATCCAAATTGTGCAGCAGGCGATCAAGGATTGCAAAGGCAATAAGACCCTAGCGGCGCGAAGCCTGGATATCTCCCGAACCTATTTGCATCATCTCATTAAAGGGCCTTCCGAACTTGAGGATGGCATTAGCGCAGCATCGGGCGGACTACGTCTCGCCGGGCCGCTATTGCATCAATCCGACTGATTTAGACCCCAGGCCCGTTAAGAGACCGGTTACGTCTTTGGTGAAGTAGTTCGTTCCACCAGTGAACGAGACTTTCTTCGCCACGACGGCGATGGCGTATCCATTGGAGGATGATCCGTTCGAGAAAGCGACACTCGTCGTGGGAAAGTAAAACCCGCCTGTGACCTTCAGCGCAACGCCGCCGTTGATGGTTGCTGCAACGCTTGAGGTAATGGCGCGGTCTTGAAAGAAAAGCAGTCCGGTGTAGATGCCCGAGGACGGAGCCGACATGGCGACGGTGGCCCCGTTACCTATGTTCACGGAACCATAGCTGGAGTTGGTTCCTGTCAGATAGAAAGTTACTCCAGTTCCATTTATGGTGGAATATCCTATGTTTAAGGAGCCGCCCTTAATTACGTACATGCCGGGATTAATCGTGACGTTCGCGCTGTTACTGAAGCTAATGCCTCCGCAATAAGTGCCTGGCGTGAGAGTCCAGCTCCCGTAACCCTTGGAGTAATTGGTGTGGGCGGCGTCGCAGGACGACGCCACCGCGGGCGCCGGAATCGCGGCGTAAGGATCGGAGATCGTGGATGCCACACCGCTTGCCGCCGGCGAGATGGAGCCTCCGTTGGACACCTTGAACCTGCCGTTAATCTCCGGCGCCGTTACAGTCGCGCCTCCTTGAACGTTGCCGCCGCTGCCACTGCTGGATTTGACTTCAACGCCACAGCCCATCGATAGAGTAGCGCCATTGGTCGCGCTGAAAGCTCCCGACCCGCTGGGGTCTAGAGAATAGACGCAACTGCTGGAAACGCCCCCTACAATGCCCGCCGTGGCCCGAGCCTTCACCGTGGTTACCGACGCACCAAGCATCTTGATAAAGGAGCCTTGCACGTTGCGTTGAACCACCACTGTGATTGCCGGGGTCGT
>JBDTMC010000100.1:0-19443 GCA_039934475.1 Bryobacteraceae bacterium
GACGTTGTCTCCTACTCTGACGGCGGCGGCGTCGTGCGGGCAGCGCAGAAGGCAGTGGTAGGCCGTGAGCGGGTGGCGAAGTTCATCTGCGCCTTCTCCTCTCATTACTGGACCGAGATGGACATCTCTTTAGTGGAAGCAAATGGACAGGGATGCATGCTGATGTCACGTGCTGGTGAGATTGTCGCCCTCGCGACCATCGACGCCTCGGAGGAGGGAATCGAGCAGATCATGTGGATCATGAGGCCAAGCAAACTTGCGGGAATCGGAGTGACGCGCCAGGACGCCTCTTTGACACATCAACCCGCAACCAGCTGGCCTATGAAGCGGCCGCCGGTGTGGGACATCACGTAGCTTTGTCGGTTGTAGGAACCGAACGCCTACTCGAGAGTGGCTAATTCCGGGCAAAGCTCGCTCAGGAGAACCTGATTAAAGCATCACCAATTCCGTATTCAATCGTCCGGGCGACGCAGTTCTTCGAATTCGTAAAAGGTATCGCCGATCTTTCCACCGAGGGCAACACGATACGCCTGCCACATGTGTTCATGCAGCCGATGGCGGCGGAGGATGTGGCCAGCGCGGTCGGGAGGGTGGCCGTTGGCGCGCCAGTGAAGGGCACCGTTGAGGTAGGAGGGCCGGAACAATTCCGTCTGGATGAACTCATCCGAAGAGGCTTGGCTGCCCGCCGGGATCCGCGGGTGGTAATTGGTGATCCGCAAGCCCGTTACTACGGAGGCACCCGGACTGACAATTCGCTGGTCCCCGACGAGGACGCGAGACTCGGCGAAATCCGTTTCGAGACATGGCTGAATCAATCTATGCCGCCGGCACCGGGCGCGATTCGGCAGCCTGCGGCAGGAATGGGGGCGGCGAAAACCGTATGACGACTTCAAAGACCGTTTCGTGCTGGCACTGCTCTTCGCCGGCGCTCTGGCGGCAGAAGAGGCGAAAGTCACGCCGCTCATGTCAAAAGACATTCCGGAGTTCCCCGGCAAGGAGGGCCTGATGATTACGGTGGAGTACCCACCAGGTTCCACCGACCCCATCCATCGCCACAATGCGCACGCGTTCATTTACGTGCTGGAGGGTTCCATCGTGATGCAGGTGAAAGGCGGAAAGGAGACTACTCTGATACCAGGTCAGACGTTCTACGAAGGCCCCGGCGACGTTCACGTCATTGGACGCAACGCGAGCCGAACGAAGCGCGCGAAGTTCATCGTGTTCTTCGTAAAGGATAAAAACGCTCCGGTGTTGGCTACGAGGAGCTGGCCAGCCAAGAACAGGTCTATCTAGGTGAGGTGGAGGCTCGACCCAGAATCAATGCTCGTAGCGCAGCGCGTACACCTGTGCCGTACCCACATCCCCGCGCCTGGTCCCCAAAACCATCAGCACAAGGTCGCGGATGGGGTCGTATGTCCAGGCGCGGTTCTGGCTCACCAGATCAGAGACCCGGCGTCCGGCGGGCGGAGGGAAAGCCAGCTTCTCCCAACGATTCTGACCGACGTGATACGCGTACAAGGCTGGCGATTCCGGCCCGGTAGCCGGGGCACCGGAAGTCAGCAGCACGTCCGCCTTCGGGAGATACACCGCTTCCCGTCCGCAGACGGGCGGGGTGGCGCCCTGCGGCTCCAGCTTCGCCCATCGCTTGGCGGCTAGCGAGTAAGACCAAAGCTCGTCGCGATTGACGCCGCCTCCGTGGAGGAGTAACTGGTCGCGTTTGGAATCGTAGACAAGCTCAGTTAACTCGTACAGGTTGTCCGGCGATGGACCGGGGTTGGGGAGCTTCTTCCACTGGCGGGCGGCCACATCCAGGAGATAGACGGAGTTCGGCGCGTGCTGCGCCACCTTGGTTTCCACGGCGTCCCAATGGTGATCTACGGCCATCACTCCATGGGGCGTGGAGACGGTAAGGTCGAGACCAGGAACGCCGGAGCAAAGCAGGTCCCATTTCTCATTGGCAGGGTTGTAAGTCATGGTGACCCATTTCCTGTAAGACGACCGCTTCGTGTCTTCGCCGGCAACGTCCTTGAGCAACTCGGGCTCGTAGCCGGAGGTGAGCAGGATGGTCTTCGTGTTGATAATCAGCTTGCTCACCGGGTCCCAGGCATACACCTTGCGGCCGTGGCGGATGAACGGAACGCCGCCGAAGGTTACTCCAGCGGGGTTGACGCCCCTATCCCAGGCGCGCTCCGGGTACTCGACGGTCAGCGGGCTCGCAATCCACGTGTTCTGTGCGAGATCGTAGAGGTCGTAGTCCGAGCCTCCGTAACCGCAGTGGCCGCCGCCCCAATAAACGATGCGAGAATTCGCCTCGTCGAAGGAACAGGAACCCCACGTACGCATCACGCCGGTGCGACCCGGGGCGTCGAGCAGGACCCACTGATTGGGCGGCATACGACGGATGGTCTCGGCTTGTTTGCTCGCGCGGGTGGCATCGGGAGCAGCACCGGCCACAGCTTCGTCGCGGGTGCGCTTCCAGATCTCGGTTTGAAGCTGGGGCCGTGCGGAGTCGTCAACCAGACCTTCGCGGCTGATGCGGAAGGCATACGTTGTGCGGACGGGGTAGAGTTCGTTGCAAGTAGAGCGATCGCCCGGTGCCTTGTTGGCTGTCGTGAGAAGAATGAGGTTGTGGCGCGGAGCGATGTCGGCGCTGATGTGCCAGCCGGTGGGGACCTCTCCCTTCAACTTCTTCCACACGTCGGCGGCAGCGTCGTAGGCCCACAGATCGCTGAGGTTGTTGCGATTGTAGCCGCCGCCGGCGAGTACCCACCCGGTTTGAGGATCGTAGACCGTGAAGTGGCCGGCGCGAGCAGCCGGTCCGCCCGGAGCGCTGGATTTTCTCCAGGTTCTGGTGGCGACGCTATAAAGCCAGGTGTCGGCGAGATAGCGGCTCTGGCCATCGCCGGCGAAGAGGACCATGACGCGGTTCCGGGAATCGTAGACGAGGCGCGTATTCATGCGCGGCGGCGGCTGTGTGGAGGAGGCCAGAGCGCGCCAGCGGGCGCGGGCGCAATCGAAGATCCACGTACCGGTGTAGCCGGCCATTCGGCCCTGCGCGTCCTTTTCCACCACGTGGCCGCCGGCAGCGAGCACGATTTCGTCGTTGACGGGGTCATAGGCCAGCGTCGCGGCGCTGACGGGCGGGGGAGCGGGAGAGTCTGGGGCAGCGTCGGACCAAGTGCGCGCGCCGACGTCATAGGCGAATGTCCGCCCGCCGGTGAAGTAGATCATGCGCCCGCGTTTACTGTCGTAGGCTACCTGGTCGAAGACGATGTTGAGATCGGGACGGAGGACGCCTTCGCGGAGTTTCAGTTCGGGGCGGTAGCCTCCCGTTGTGATTCCGTAATAGGAATTGCACTCATGGACGGGCGGCGGCCGCTTGCTCCATTCAGACTGCTTGGCGATGGGGAGATGGCTGCGCCATTGGCGCGACTGAAGATCGAAGGCGACGACGTCGTATTCGCGATTGCCATCCCATGGTTCTTCGGGGTTGCCGTAGTCCTCAGTGGGGTGGCCCAGGAATCCCCACAGTAGGAAGGCGTCAACGTGCTCGGCGTAGCGGATGGCGCTGGCGCGCCGGGCTCCCTGCGCGTCCTGGGAAAGACGGACCCAGGTGTTGGCCGGGATAACCTCAGGAGCCGCGGCGGTCAGCACAAATGGGAAGAATAGAGGAAGCAGGCTTGATCTCAATAAGCTGCGGATAGCCATATTCAGAGCCTCCATGGTAGGTACGTTAAATTACCTTACCATCTGATGCGAAGGCAATCAAAACTTTGAATAATTGTGATACTGACCTAAGACGGGCGATGGCAATTTGGGCCTGCTGGAGGATAAGAGATGAGACATGTCGATGTGCGCGCGATGGGGATGGCGGCGGCTGTGATGGCGCTGGCGACCCAACTGGCCGTGGGGCAAACCGCGTCGTTGGAGAGTCTCGTGACCGCGGGGAAATTTGAGGACGCGCTGCGGGAGGCGAATCTGGTCCTGCAGGATCGGGCGTTGGGTGCGCCGGGGCGTGCGGAAGCCCGGTGGTGGTCGGCTAAGGCCTTATTAGGGCTGCGGCGGCAAGGGCAGGCGGTGGCACGATTAGAGGAGATTGTCGGCGACCGGGAGAGCCCGAGTGCGGTGGTGCGGTTGGCGGAGACCGAGCTTGGGGCTTTAAATGTGATGTTCCGGTTTCCGGAATGGCGAAAGCGGCCGGGCGCGCTGGATTGGGTACTGTTCTACCCTCGGGATGCCAACTACGTCGGGGATCCTATCCCCTTTGTGGATGGGGACAAGATTCATATCTTCTATATGTTCTCGCGGCCGGGAATTCCGGGGACCAGCGAGTTGCACCTCGCGACGCGGGATTTTCTTCGCTATGAAGATCTGGGGGTTGCGATTCCAAACCGCGTGGAGCCAGGCGCGATCGACCGGACCATCCAGACCGGGTCATTGATTGCCCGGGACGGGACTTATCACTTCTTCTATGGAATCGCCAATGGCGAGATGCACGCGAAGGGGAAGCCCGGACAGGTAATCCGGCAGGCGATCAGCAAAGATCTGAAGTCTTGGACTACAGTCGAGGACTTCGTAATGGTTCCGGATGCCAGTAAAGGCTACCATCCGACCGAAAGCTGGCGCGATCCCTGCGTGTTCTGGAACGAGGCGGAGAAGCAGTATTGGATGTTGTTTACAGCGGATTCCGGCGATCCTTCGAAGCATATGTGGAATCGCGGTGTGATTGGGCGCGCGGTGAGCAAAGACCTGAATCACTGGGAGATTCAGGAACCGTTTCTGTCGCCCGGGAAGTACATGAATTACGAGTGCCCGAACTTGTTCCACTGGGGGAATTGGTATTACCTGGTGTACTCTCCCGACATGTCTCCGACGCGTAAAGAGACGAAGTATATGATGAGCAAATCACTGACGGGACCCTGGATTAGTCCGGAAGACGACGTCTTCGATGGAAGAGCGTTTTACGCCGGCGCGGTGGTGAATAAGTCTGAACAGGAGCACTACATCCTGGGGTGGATTTCCCGAAAGGAAGGGGACAACGATAGCGCCCATTGGAAGTGGGGGGGACAACTGATGGCGCATCGGATGGTGCAGCGCGCCGATGGGACGCTAGGGGCGCGGATGGTGGATGGAGTGGCGGCGGGACTTCCGGTGGACGTAAAAGTGACACCGCAGCGGGTGAGCGGGGATTGGACAATCACGGGCAGCGAATATACGGCGCGGGCAGTTTCCCGGCCTCCGAATGCGTGGCCTGCTCCACTGGGGGGCAGTGGGCGGTCAGTGCTGCGGTTGGGCACACTTCCGGAACGGTGTCTGTTCGATTTCACGATCACCAGTACCAGTCATAGCGGCACTGCCGGAATTTTACTGGGGAGCGATGCCGACTTCGGCGGCGGGTTTGAAGTCCGGCTGGAGGGCTTTCGAAAGCGATTGCGGCTGACCCACGCTCCCGATGCCTTCCACATCAACCAGGAACTGGAGCGGCCGCTCGCAATGACTCCGGGCATTCCGGTGCATGTGACGGGACTGCTGGACGGCAATTGCCTCACAGTTTACGTGGACGGGAACATTGCATTGTCGGGACGCATTTATGACCGGCGGGCAAATGCGTTTGGGGTGTTTGTGCAGGACACCGAAGCGACGTTTAGCGGAATCTCGATCCACACAACCGAGTGACCTCCGTTGTTGCCGAGCGCAGTTAAGAGATTTGCGGATGGGGGACGCCTCGAGCCGGAACCTTGACAAGGGCTGTGACTGCCGCGGCGACGGGATAGCAAGCCGCCAAGAACAGAACCACGGCAGACGGGGCGATCCCTTCCGACAACAGATACCCGGCGATGGATGGCATCAGAAAACCGCCAACGTTGCCCACCGAGTTAATTAAGCCTATCGACGCGGCGGCAGCGGAATCACGCAGGATGAGACTGGGAATCGTCCAGAACGGAGAGATCCAGGCGAAGGCGCCCGCTCCCGTCAAACAGAGCCAGAACAAGACAAGCACGAACGGTTGGCCGGGAACCGTGCTGAGACTGAACGCAGTGCCGGCCGCGAGCAAAGAAAGGCACGCATGCCACTTCCGCTCCTGGTGACGATCGGAAGACCGGCTGACCAGCCATACCGCCACCATGGCAAGAGCAAACGGCAGGGCGGAGATTGTGACAGACATCGACGACGTCTGGCCGGAATGCCGCTTCAGTGTGGCCGGTAGCCAGAAGATGAAACCGTAGCCGCCGCCGTTGGCGAAGATATGCGCGACGCACAGCAGCAGGACGTTGCGATCTTTAAACGCGGTCCACCAGGGGGCACGCGGCTGCGCGGGAATCGCCTCCCCCTCCGCATCCAAACGCTGCTGAATATCCTCTTGCTCCGCGGGCGACAGCCACCGGGATTGGCGCGGCGTGTCCGTGAGATAGAAAAGCGTGATAACGCCACAGATCACCGCGGGAATTCCTTCCAGAATGAAGACCCATCTCCAACCCGGAATTCCAAATAAGTGCAAGCGGAGGATGAGAGCGGAGAGCGGAGCACCGACCATTAGTGAGAACGGTGCGGCGAGAATGAATCCAGCGGTTGCCCGGGCCCGGTCTCGCTTCACGAACCAATGCGACAGATAGACGATGATTCCCGGATAGAACCCTGCCTCCGCCGCACCGAGCAGGAAGCGCGCCGAGTAAAACTCGCGCGGCGTTCGCACGAAGCCCACCAGGACGGCCACGAGACCCCAGGTGATGAGGATGCGGGCGAGCCACTTACGGGCGCTCCATCGTTCCACAATCAGTGCGCCCGGCACCTCCAGCAGGAAGTAGCCGAGGAAGAAGACGCCAGCGCCGAGTCCGAACATGGCTTCCGTAAAGCCGAGTTCAGCGCTCATCGGCACCTTCACAAATGCCACGTTGGCGCGGTCAAGATACGCGACGATGTACAGCAGAAAGATAAAAGGAAGAATCCGGCGGCGAATCTTTCGCTGAATTTCGACGCTGTCCGTGGCAGTATTTTTCAAGGTGTAATGATGCCGCGACCCTCTTTGAACGTCACGTAGCGGTTGGCAGGAACCTTTTCGGAGCGGTCCACTGCGCTGCTGGGCCCCGGCCATTTTACCTCGACCCAGTCCAATGTGCGCGCCTGACCGATACCTAGAATGATTCGGGGATCGTGACTGGAGAGAAAGCTCCCTCCGCCAGTCACCAGACGAGAGCGGACAACACCGGCGGCTGACCATCGGATGATCGCCCCAACGGCGGCTGGGTTTGACCGCGTAGCTGCCAGCCTTAAGCCCAGCCAGTTCCCGCGTGACGCGGCGGTGTTGAGAAGCAGCAGCGGAGCTTCTCCATTCATCCCGACGACAGCGTCCAGAAAGCCATCATTGTTCAGGTCGCCCACGGCAAGCCCGCGTGCCGGATAACTCTTCTGAAACGGTTCGCCAGCCGCCGCTGTGACGTTCGCCAACCGTCCATTCCCTTCGTTGTGGAAGAGAAGGAGGGGTTCGCGATATTGCACCAGCTTCATTCGCTGATTCACCATGTCATCGGGATGCCCGTTGGCGAGGATAAGGTCCGGCCGCCCGTCGTTATCGTAATCGAAGAATCGCAGACCCCAGCCGCTTAGCAGGCGCGTTGCCTGGCCGATGCCAGTGGTGGGACTGACGTCGGTAAACATCGCACCCTTCTCGTTGTGATACAACGAAAAGGTCTCCTGGTCGATGTTGGCGACAAACAGGTCCTGCCAGCCATCGCCGTCAATATCCGCTGCGTCCACGCCCATTCCCGAACGCGGCTTACCGTCCTGGCTGTAAGCGACCGAGAGTTCCAGGGCCCGCTCCTCAAACACCTTGCCCTTCCGATTCACGAACAAGAAGTTCTCAACCGTATCGTTTGCTTGAAAGACATCCATGTAGCCGTCGTTATTGATGTCAGTAGCGACAACGCCCAACCCCTTCCCGGGATGACTCGTTATGCCGGTTTCCTCACTCACATCGGTGAACGTGCCGTCGCCGTTGTTGCGAAACAACCGGCTGGGTCGTGGATCGAGCACACGCGGGATACAGTAGAACGCTTTTGCAGGCGACGGCGCCGATTCGGTGCTGCCGCCATAGGCGAACTCCGCGGAGCAAACCTTGAGCGACGAGTAGTCGACAAACTCCGCGACGAAGAGGTCGAGACGGCCGTCGTTGTTGTAGTCGAACCAGAGAGCGCTGGTGGACCACCCTGGCGCCGCGATGCCAGCCTTGGCGGTAACGTCTACGAATGTGCCGTTCCCGGTATTGCGGTAGAGGCGGCCGGAATCGTAGCCGGTGACAAACAGGTCGACATAGCCGTCTCCGTCGAAGTCGCCGGCGGCAACGCCCATGCCGAACCAGTCGGCACGAAGCCCGCTGCGCTCCGTAACATCGGTGAATGTGCCGTCTTTGTTGTTGTGATAGAGCCCGTGACTTATTGCGTGCGCTGGATGGAAGAAAGGACTGGGGCCGCTATTGACGAAGAACAGGTCCATCCAGCCGTCGTTGTCATAGTCGAAGACGGCTACGCCCGGGGAGAGCGTCTCTGGCAAATAGCGGTTTTCGGAGCGCCCGTTTTGATGGACCCACTCGATGTGGCTTTCCGTGGCAGGTACGGAACGGAAGAGTGCTGAACCGGCAGGGCGTGCGCTAAACAGAAGCGTGCCGGCAAGGCACATGCCCATCGCGCGCACGAGGAAGACTGCCGGAGCGGACCGCCGCTCCGGCAAAGACGAGTGGGGCGGATTTACCAATAGAACTTTAACGCTCCTTGCATTACGCGAGGCGGCACGCCTCCGGTGCCCAGTATCTGTCCGAATTGGCCACTGGTTACACTATTAACCGGTGCAGCGAAACTCGGCGTATTAAACACGTTAAACATCTCCCATCGGAACTGCAACCGGAACCGCTCCGCGAACGCCCAGTTCTTACTGATGCCCGCGTCGCCCGTGGCGATGGAAGGCGCAAAGAACAGGGCTCGCGGCGTGTTTCCGAACGTCCCTGGGGCATTCACCTGGAACGCCGCAGTGTTGAAATAGTCATTCAACCAGGAGTTCTTATCCCCTTGCCGGGAGGTGAGCGCCTGGCCCGGCACATAGTCGGCTCGATCGCCTCCGATTTGCGATAACGATCGATTGCCGCCGGATCCGGGTCTGATGCCAAACGGATTCCCGCTCTGCATCCGCCAAATGCCACTGACCTGCCACCCTCCGATTACGTTGCGGGCGATGGCATTCATGCCTTGCAATTTTGGCAGTTCCCAGACAAAGTTACTGATCCACACATGGGGTATGTTGAACGCTGCCCATCCGCGATTGTTCTTCAGGTTGAAAGGATCGAACACGCTGCCCGTGAACGCCAGAGTTCCAATGGAGGCCGAGTCCAGTGTCTTGGAATAGGTGTAGTTCGATTGGAACTGAAGGCCGCGCGAAAAACGCTTCTCAATGGTGAACTGGGCTGACTGGTAGTTAGATGTCGCGGCGGACTGCATCTCGAGAACCGACTGGAAATTTGTATAGGATCGGCCTCCCTGCAGGCCGTAGATTCCAGGATTGCGCTCGATAGCATTCACCAGATGGAACGCTTCGCTGCCGACGTAAGCGCCGCGGACCAGCCAGTTGGATGCCAGTTGATGCTCAATGGACACATTCCAACTCTGATTCCGCCCGAGTTTGAAATTCTGGTCCCAGCCGCCCTGGAAGAACACCGGCGTCACGAAGCCCACGTTCCCATCGGGGGACGCGCCTGGGTCCGGAAATGGCGGGAATGGACTCTTGCGGCCTGTTGGCGCGTAGTTCGCCCAGGGATGGTCAAACGGGATGACCCCCACGCCTGGATCGGTTGCATTGAAGTTAAATGTGGGACTGAACGGCGCTGTGTCCGCGGTGTGATTCCAGGACGAGTAGTCCACCGGAGCCGTGAAGATTCCAAAGGCGGCGCGGATGGACGTGTGCTTTAGGAACGAAGGCTGCCAGGCAACACCGATGCGCGGATCGAAATAGCCTTTGCCGCTTGGCAGTCCGGCATCGGAAACCCCTGGATCACCGGGGAATAGCAGCCCGGCCGGGGCGTTCTTGTACCGTTGGCTCTGCTGGCCGGGCGCCCAAACAGGAATACGTCCGCTGGATGGCACCGGGGCAAAGAACGGCTCCCAACGAATTCCAAGATTGAGTGTCAGGTTCGGCTTCACTTTAAACTGATCCTGAACATAGGAACCGAATTGCGTGGCATGCAGCCGTTGGTACTCACCGCCACCTTGTATGTAATTGGACACTCGACCCGTCATGAAGTCTGACAGTTCATGGCCGGTGACGGACCCATCGAAACTGATGATGGGCAGGGCGAGCCAGTCAGTCGCCAAATCCCAATACTGCTTCATTACATCTACACCCGCGACTACCAAATGGCGGCCCTTGTTGATCGTTAGCGATTCGTTCACTCCAATGGTGTAGCGGCGGATGGCATTGTAGTTCTGCCCGATGCCGAAGGATCCGCCGACGAAGAGGCCTTCAATAGAGCACGGTGAGTTGGGCGGATCGACGACATCGATCAACTGCGAATAGCAGATCGATTTGCCGTCTTTGTCGCGCAACCCCGACACGCTGGTGGAATTCAGCCGCGTGTAGGAGAAAATGAGGCTATTCAGCACACTGGGTCGGGCGGTCCATAACCAACTGCCCGAATGATTCTGCCATCGCGATTCCCAGGATCGATCGGAGGTCAGCAAACTGAGAGCCTGGATGGGCTGGGCAAAATCGTTGAGGAACGTGCGGCCGGAAAACCTATGCTGCGCATTTGCGTAGTAGTCGCCGCGAGTCGTGAACTCGTGGTAATTCTGCTGGCTAGTGAATCCAACCACGGTGACTTTGCCTTGCGGATCGGTGGTACTCGGAAGGGATTGCGCGATCTTCAGCGCCGCGGGGCTTAGCCGGCTAGCGGCGATCTTACCGTCAGGAATCGGCACGCCTGTGTCGGGATCTCTGATGGGCACTCCGAGGCCGCTGAAGTCGCCGTTGAGCATGGCGGTGGAAGGGACGAATGCCGTGGATCCGCCCACTTTACGACGCTCCGTGGTGCCCTGGTAGTTGCCGAAGACGAAGAGCTTGTCTTTGAGGATGGGACCGCCAATTGATCCACCGAACTGGTTTCGCTTGAGGTTGTCGCGTGTGGGCTGGAAGAAGTCCCGCGCATTCAGTTTCTCATTGCGCATGAACTCATATCCATTGCCGTGCCAGTGGTTGGTCCCCGATTTCGTAGCGATGCTGACTACGGCGCCAGGCGCAAAGCCATACTGGGCTTCGAAGTTGTTTCCCACTACGCGGAATTCCTGCGTCGCATCGGCATTGGGAAAAGGAGCCGCCAGTAGATGGTAATTGTCCATGTTCACGGCCCCGTCCAGCATGTAGAACGTGCTACCCTGGCGGCCGCCGTTCGAAGATGCTCCGGTTTCCGTGGGGAAGGTGGTGTAGCCCTGGAGCACGCCTGCTCCGGTCTTAAGCACATCCACGGTTCCTGGCGTCAAGAGAACCAGCGATGCGGGATTGCGCCCATTCAGCGGCAGTTCGACGATGGACTTCTCCGTGATCACCTGGCCCAGCGCCGAGGAAGTGGTTTCCAGCAGCTCAGCGTCGGCTGACACGCGTACTTCATCACTCACCTGACCCACCGCGAGTGAGAAGTTCAAGGCCGCCTCCTGGTCAGCGGTGAGCGTGATTCCCGTCCGGGTCTCCGTTTTGAACCCGTCTTTCCTGACGGAAATCGAGTAGGAACCGATCTGCAGAAGCGGGATCACGTAGCTGCCCGAGTCTGTCGTAGACACGGACAGCTTCAAACCAGTTCCGTTATTCGTGGCCGTGATGGCAGCACCTGGAACTGCGGCGCCGGATGTATCTAGTACCAGCCCAGAGATGGAGGCACGACCGCCTTGACCCAAAAGCGATCCGGCACAAAACACAATGAGCGAGACGGCAGACAGTATTCGTAACCACCTGTTTTGCATAGTTCCCAGTTGACTCCTGAGAGGGATTTGTACCATGTTCAGATTAGGGTGTCAATCATTTTCGGAATCTTTTCCGAAAATGGCGGGATCATGCTGAGGACGTAACAGACGTAACGCCAGCGGGGTTCCAGGATAAAGCGAAATCCGTTCCGCTTAGGGCGTGCGTTCCGTGGGCCGCTGTCGCTGGGCTTGTTGAATGCGGCGGACCGCTGCGCTCTCGCGGTCGCGCTGCGCGGGGTCGCTTAGTTTGGTGTAAAGCCGTACCAGTGCAATGTGCGGAGCCAGTTCATCGGGGAAGCGCGCGGTAACCTGCTCCAGCAGCCGCGTCGCTTCGCGAACGTTCCCATTCTTCTCTACAGCTAAGGCCAGCGCGAATTTGGAAGGAACGTCATCCGGGCTTAGACGAAGTGCCTCGCGTAGGGAGCGCACGGCTTCGGCGGAGTGTTCCGGCCCAGTCTGATCGAGAACCTTGCCCAGCGACAGATGGTATGAGACCGCACCCGGGTTCTGACGGATCGCGGCTCGATAAGACGCAGCAGCCGCGGGTAGATCCCCAAGAACGGCCTGGCAATTGCCGATGAAGAAAAGCGCGACATCGAGTTTCGGATCCAGCTTAAGGGCGCTTTGAAATTCCCCGAGTGCAGTGGGGAAATTGTGGAGCGCCCAGTATGCCAAGCCCAGCTGGTGATGATACGCGGCCACCCCGTCGAAATCCGCTTTCACTGCACGCAAGAATTCGATGGCAACCGAATATCGCTTGTCTGCGATCAACGCGCCGGCGAGACCAACGGCGTAATCGGAGTTTTTCGGGCTCTGTTGGGCGGCGAGGCCGAACTGCTCGACAGCTTCGCCGAATCGCTTCCGCGCGACAAGGAGTGCGCCTAGTTCCGCGCGCGCCTCAGCGGCATGATCTTCTCGCGAGATAGCGTCGCGAAGCAACTGCTCCGCCATTTCCGGCTTGCCGGCCCGGTTCAACTCCCGCGCCCGCTGAACCGTGTCTGGCTCACCGGCGCACAGGCACGAAACAAGCAGCGTTAGCAGCGCCAACCCAGCTCTGACCATAGTCCGCATCGCGATTCCCGACTTCGATGCTACTTCATTTCGGCGTCCTGCCCAGGGCCTCCCACTGCGACGAATTTTGGAATGCGCGATTCAACAGGAGGCAATTTCGGCAGCGGCACGTGCGGCTCTTTTTGGTACCAATAGGCGACAGAGAACAGATTGTCCGAGCGTAGATTGGCGTGTCCGTCTTCAATAGTCACTTTGATGCCTTTGCGAAACCGAACCGGCGCCTCCAAATGCCAACGGTAATGGGAGAAGCGCGACCCGGGCTCCCATTGATGGAACTCCGTCAAGCCGGTTAGCGGAAAGGAGTAGGTGGTGGAGAAGCCCCAGGCGCCGTTGAAATAGTCTTCCCCGCCCGTTCCGTGAATGCGTGGATCAGGTTCCCCATCGATCCAAATCATCTCGTCGCCTTCGTTCCAACCGCCCCACTGATTCTGAAAGACAGAGAAGGTGACGCCTATGAACTGCCCGTCGCCGCCAGCTTCCAACATCGAATAGTTTCCTTCGCCAGAGGTGTTTCGCCAGCGTGGGTCCTTCCGTGCCTCGGCAAAGTTGTTGCTGTAGAAGTTCCCTTTGTACCATCCCTTGCAGGGCGTGCATTGACGATACTGGGCGTGGAAATAGGCGGAGCCGGCCGGCAGGGCGGACAGCTTCACCCAATCGAAATTCCAATAGAAATCCGAGATGTCCTGCGACCCTTCGTTTGTTGCCGTAATGCGGCCCCTCTTCGCGAAGGGCATGGGGAAGTAGGCGTTGAGAGCCTTATCCGGCGCGACCACAAGCAGCGCGGATTGGAAGACAGTGTAGGTGCCCAGGCCGAGCCCAAAGAAGTCGCCGATGGGAGCTTCTACGCTCGGCTCTGTTTCGCCGTCCCAGTACATTCGAAGGACGACCTTTTTCAAGTGATAGGCTTCTCCCGTGGCCATTGTGAACCACAGGTGCCGGATCTCAGCCGGGCCTTGTTCGTCGAAGACAGTGAGTGTCTCACCGGCCTTCAAGGCGCGGTAATCGCCGTTGGCGCCTGAGCGATCGTAGCTTGAAGTACGTCTGGATTCGAAATCCGTTAGTTGCGGAAGGTGGCTGACGGAGAATTGGGCGTGAGCGGCCGCGGCGAAGGTAAACACGCCGGCGGCAGCGAGCGCATATTTCATTGGAACTCCCTAGGCGTGAAAATGCGTTTCAGTTCCCCGCCATGTTCTCAGAAAGCACTGCCGAAAGGAAACCAGCCGAACGCAGCGCCCCTTCAATCTGGGCGGCGTCTTCGTGTTCCGGCCAGCCGAACGGCGAACGGGGCTTGCCGGGGGCGCGGCCGAGCAATGACAACGCGTACTTCGTGCGACTGGGGAACAGCGGGCCTTCCAGGGTCCGCCACACCGGGACGATAGATCGGTGCAGTTCCAGCGCCCTGGCATGATTCCCCGCCTCGATGCACCGCATCATTTCCACGGTCTCCACGGGAAAGACGCTGGCAGTGCCGGAGATGGTTCCGTCGGCGCCCATCATCAACGATGGATACACCAGGTCGTCAATCGCCGAGTAGATCCGGATGGTGCCCTTCAGGTTAGCCAGCAGATCGGCTAGTGCGTGGATGTTCGCCCCACTTTGCTTAACGCCGATGATGCGGGGGTTCTCACCACAGATCGTGCGAAGGGAATCGACCGCCACTTGTGCCCACGGGATAACGTTATAAATGATCAACGGCAGCCCGGTACCATCCGTGATGGAGCGATAGTATTCGGCCAGTACCCGCGTTTCCGTGGAGAAGTAGAAGGAGGGCGGAGGCACCTGAAGGCCGACTGCTCCTGCACGCAGGGCGGCATTTCCCAGCCGGACGGCCTCATGTGAGTTGTCCGCGATAACGCCGCCGATGACGGGTATGCGCCCGCCGACCGCGTCTGTCACAGCGACAACCGCGGTATACAAATCCTCTTCGCTCATACCCGCACCCTCGCCGGTGCTTCCCCCGACCACAATGCCGTTCACGCCGGCATCTAAGAGGAACGACGCCTCACGGGCCATCGCCGCCGCATCTACCGAGTCATCTGGATTGAAGCAGGTGATCATCGGAGGAATCACCCCGCGCAGCTCTCGCAATTCGTGCATGACGGATCACACAGTAGCACGACCCAGCAGTACTGTCAATGATTTCGGAATGGCTTCCGCATTTCTGTACCTGCGGACGAATTCTCTTGCGCCACCTTGCCGCAATGCATTATCCTGCACTGACGGCCGCGCCCTGTGGCCGACAATTCATGAAACTCGCCCCAATTGACCTCGTTGTCCTGCTCACGTACGTCGTCTTCGTGATCGGCATCGGATTCTATCTGAAAGGCCGTATCAAGACTTCTGAAGACTTCCTGATGGCCGGCCGCTCTTTACCGAGTTGGGTGACGGGCCTGGCTTTCATGGCGGCCAATCTGGGTTCTCTTGAGATCGTGGGCATGATCGCCATGGGCGCGAAATATGGCATGATGACGAACCACTGGTACTGGACGGGCGCGATTCCACCAATGGTCTTCCTCGGCCTGTTCATGGTGCGGTTCTACTATTCCAGCAATGCTCGTAGTGTTCCCGAGTACCTCAGGAAACGCTTCGACCACCGATCCCATCTTTTGAATTCGGCGACCTTCCTTTTGGTGTCTGTCCTCATGTCGGGCATCAACATGTATGCGCTGGCCTTGGTCTGCGAGCAGATGCTGGGCTGGAATTTTCACTTCAGCATTCTGTTTTCCGCCGCCGTGGTCGTCACGTATACCTTCGTGGGCGGACTCGGCTCATCGATCTACAACGAGGTGGTGCAGTTCTTCCTGATCATTTTCGGCTTCACTCCACTCGCCATTCTGGGCTTACGGGACGTCGGCGGATGGCACGGGCTGCTATCAAAGCTTCCCGCGCAGTTCGCCCACACCTGGACTGGTATGGGCGATGTCCAGCAAAACCCGCTGGGGGTGCCCTGGTACATCGCCATCCTTGCCCTTACATGCCTGATGGGACCCTCGTACTGGTGTACGGACTTCCTGCTGGTGCAGCGCGCCCTCGCCGCAAAGAATCTAGACGCGGCGAAGAAGACACCATTGATTGCGGCCTTTCCCAAAATGCTCTTTCCGTTCCTCGTTACCGTCCCCGGAATGATCGCAGCCGTCGTGGTGCCAAATGAGATTCAGGGTAACTACAACCTTGCCCTTCCCGCCTTGATGCGGCACTACTACCCGGCCGGCCTGATGGGCCTCGGCTTCACCGCGCTGATGGCCAGCTTCATGTCTGGAATGGCCGGCAACGTTACCGCATTCAACACCGTCTGGACCTACGACATCTACCAAACCTACATCGCCCGCAACCGCGAAGACCACCACTACCTTCATGTGGCGAAGCTGGCCACCATCGTGGGCACAATATTGAGCCTTGCCTCAGCCTATATCGTCCTTCAGTTCGATAGCCTGATGGACTACATGCAATTGATCGGCGCAATGTTCATTGCCCCATTCTTTGTCATCTTCTTCCTCGGCATGTTCTGGAAGCGGACCACGGCCAGCGCCGGCTTCTGGGGCATGGTGGCCGGCGTGTTGGGATGCCTGCTGCAATACGTCCTGTACCGCACGGGCGTGCTTGTATACCGAACCCCCATGGCGGCCACGCTGAACCTCGCCGTATGGGGCGGCGCCGCCGGCCTGTTCGTTGGTGTTGCCCTCAGCTTTGTTACCGAAAAGCCAAGACCAGAGAACTTGAGAAACCTGGTGTACGGGTTTGTTCGCGACGAACCGGCGGCGGCGCCGCAGAAATGGTTCGCCACGCCTCACGCGCTGGCAGCGGCGGTAATGATTTTGTACATTGCGCTCAACATCGTCTTCCGTTAGACCAATGCATAGCGGAATGCATTCCGCATTCTTGCGCCAGCCGGGTAACCGTGTTACCGTCGAACGGATGAATCGCGCAACTGGACTCGTTGTGCTCGGCGTACTGCTCGCCGGAGTGCCCGTGCGGGCGCAAACCCGCATAGATCTGTCGGGCGATTGGGAACGTTGGGTGGACGGACGGCGCTTCGACACCATTCGCGTCCCGTCTTCCTACAGGCCGATGGGAACCGTGACACTGCGCCGAGAAATCAACCTCCCCAACGTCGCCGAACACCGCAGAGTCTTGTTGCACTTCGAAGGTGTCGCGTACGCGGGCATGGCACGAGTGAATGGCAAAGATGCCGGAGCGCTAGGACCTTGGGCGGCACATGAGTTCGATGTCACGGGCATGGTAAAGCCGGGCAATAATCAGGTGGATGTCGAAGTGACAGACTGGCAAGTGGCGCTGGGTCCTATCGGCGCGTGGGAGTCGTACGGGGGCATCATCCGCGACGTCTATCTGGAGACGCGAACCGACCCCTATATTGAGAACGCCCACCTTCAGTACACGCTTTCGCCCACTTTTGATGCAGCCAAATGCACGCTCGATGTGCATGTGCATTCTACGAAGGAGCAACGGTCGCGGCTGGTGGGGGAACTAAGGAATGGCGCGAAAGTGGTGGCGACTGCAACGTCGGACGAGATGATCGCGGCCGGCGAATCCAAGATCACGATGCGTTGGGACGTGACCGCACCGGAGCTTTGGAGCCCGGAGAATCCGAGCCTCTACACGTTACTTGTGCGTATGAGCTCGCCTTCCGGCGAGGACCGGATTGAGCGACAAACCGGTTTTCGCGACCTTCAGATTCGCGGCAACAAATTCATTCTCAACGGCAAGAATCTGATCTTGCGTGGCGTATGCCGGCACGACCTCTGGAAGGACCAGGGCTATACGCTCAATGGCGAGCAGATCGACCGCGATGTGTCGATGATCAAATCGATGGGCGCCAACTTCATCAGGCTTGTCCACTATCCGCACGACCGGCGAGTGATAGAAGCTGCTGCCCGGCAGGGACTCTTCGTCACGGAGGAGTCTGGGCTGGTGTGGCTTGATTTCAAGAAACTACGCCGCGAGACGGTGGAGACAGGACTTCGCAACCTGGAGCTTACCGTTCAAAGGGACTGGAACAATCCGGCGCTCTTCGCAATGCTGTTGGCCAACGAAAGCGCCCCAACGCTTGAAGTGGTGCAGGAAGCCCGCCGCCGCATTCGGGCCCTGGCGCCCACCCTCTTCATGTCGTCCGCACGGGTGGATGGTCCAGAACGAACGCTCGAGAGTTCCAAGCGTATCTTCGACGATGGCGGCCTCGATTTCTACACGGATCATCCCTACGGCTACGATATGGCCATGTTCGAGCGATCGGTGGCGGGCTATTCGGGCAAACCTATGGTCTTCACCGAATGGGGCGGCCGTGCTGTCGGCCAGTCTCCGATCGTAATGAAAGAGACGACCGACGAAATTGGCAAGCTGCTGGACGCGGGCAGACTAGCCGGGTATTCGTTCTGGTCCTGGGCGGATCTTCCTGAGTTCAGCCGCGAAGATTCTGAGTTGGTCAATGGAATTCTGGAATCCGGTGTCGTGACGGAGGATCGCAAGCCGCGACCCGACGTCTATCTCGCGTTGATGGAGCTGAACCGGCGAGCGCCTCATGAGCCGCTGGAACAGCCGCGCGAACCCCGCTTTCAGACGTCTCGAATCGTGCCTCTCTCGAGCGCCAGCGAGTTCACTCCGATCTCTCTGCAAGCAACCATCCAGACTCCGGATCAGCAACGGGCCGCGTCAGACCTCGACACCCTGCTGGAGCAATTCTTCAAGCGGCAAGGTTTCACAGCGCAACACTGGCAAGAGAGCGGACGCAAATTCTGGACATGGAGCGCCCCCACGCTTATGACTGGTGCGATTCCTTTTGTGACGGCACTGAAGAACAATCGGACAGAGCCGGTAATCCTGACGCCCGGCCGCGCCCGCGTCGAAATCCCGATCCAGCGCAGCGCCGACCGGCTCTACTTCCTCGGGAACGTGACGGTTCCGGACGGGTACCCGATCATTGGAATCCCGGGGGGCCGCGTGGCCCGTTACACCATCGTGTATTCCGACGGCGAGCGCCAGGAGGTCCCGTTGCGATGGGGCCAGGAGGTGGCCAGAAGCAATATGATCGCTGTCGCGTCACGCATCGATCCCGTCGCGGCCAACGCCGACCGGGTAATCACATTCGTGAAGCACCCCACCAGGGAAGTCCACCAAACACTGTTGCTTCCCGTGGATACGAAGCCTAAGAAAATCGATAAGGTGATTTGCGAACTTGATTCGTCAGCCGGTGATGGCACACCACCACCAGTCAGCGGCGCCGGGGAGCAGGCTCTACTGCTCTATGCGATAACCGCCGAAAAGCGGCACTGAAGCCGCGTTAGCAGTCCGTGGCGCAAGTGGTCAGGCTCGAAAAATGGGGCTGGCACGATTTTCCGACCCTGGTAAGCTACTGAAAATAAGG
>JBDTMC010000101.1:0-19420 GCA_039934475.1 Bryobacteraceae bacterium
CGGGTGAGCACTAGATTTTTCAACTTTCAGGCTCATCGTTGGATTGGAATATGCTCCTTTAGTCTCCATGGCCGATCTACCAACCCGCAGCCACCGCGGGTGTGCGTTCGGTCGACCGCTCCTTGTATGACGGTGCGCCGGGGAGAATAAACGACAAATATCATGTAGACAATAAATCCAACACGTGTCACCATCAGTGCATCAAGGCTTGAAAGAGAAGGGGGGGAGTGCGTCTATGGCTGATCGAAAACAGTTTCAGAACGTGCCGACAACGGACCCAGAGTTACTCCGGCTCCTGGAAGAAACGCGAAAAAGGCCCGTGACAGAAGAGGAGCTTCGGGAGCAGAGGGTGAGCTTTGCTTTTGGTAACGCTCCCGTTTCGGCGTCTGATCGAATCACAAAGGAAAGCGTCCGCGCCGCGTCGACACACATTCGGCTCCTGTAGAAGTTAGGAAGTCCTATTTTTGTAGATTATGTCTATAAGGGAAAAGGACGATCCTGGTCTTTATGCCAGGATTCAAGAGAAGAATCTCTTGCGTCAATATGATCTGCTGGCCAATTGTATTGAAATCGGCCTGCAAAAAGGCATCGAGTCTTTCGATAAGTACACCCTTTGGGCTCTAAACTACGCCGCCGTCGCCAATATTTCGGAGTTTGGCGGACGCTATCGTGAAGAGCCCATTTATGTTGGGAATCATTGCCCGCCCCATTTCAACGAAGTACCCAATTTGATGGACCGCTTCTTTTCCGTAGTGCACGAAAACTGGGAGATCTTTGAAAGTCCCTCTTTGCTTGCTGCCTACGCGCTGTGGAGACTCAATTGGATTCACCCGTTCGTGGAAGGCAACGGGAGAACCGCAAGGGCGGCATGCTACTACTTGCTTTGCATGAAGCAAGGCCAACTCCTGCCGGGGAGCAAGATCGTTCCAGAGCGGATACGGGAAGACAGAAAACCCTATTATGCCGCCCTCCAAGCTGCGGACGTGGCATGGGAGGGCGGCCACTTTGACGTTTCGGATCTAACTAACTACCTTGGCAGGCTACTCCGGCAACAGCTTTCTGAGCCGTAGTTTCCCAACTGACTTCCCATAAGCCAACGGACATCACTCGGGTGGTTTGAGCGCTGAGGAGGAGGGATTTTGCAGACTGTCGGTTTGACGTTTGGGTTCGATACTAAGGCCGCTCCCTACCGGGCGGCGCTACGGGCTGTGGGTTTGGAAGTTGCCGATATTGAGCCGGGATGGCCGCGGGGTCTGGAAGGGCTGGCCGGGTTGGTGGTGAGCGGGGGGAATGATATCGACCCGGCGCGGTATGGCGCGACGCCGCATCCGGAGACGTGGGAGATGCATCCGGAGCGCGATGCCCTGGAGAGCGAGTTGCTGAGTGAAGCGCTGCGGCTGGATTTGCCGGTGCTGGCAATTTGCCGCGGTTTGCAGATGTTGAACGTGGTGCGCGGCGGGGGTCTGATTCAGCATCTGGAGACGGCGATCGCGCACCGGCAGGAGAGTGTGCCGGATCGAAGCGCGGCGATCCACGGTGTTTCGATTGAGCCCGGGTCGCGGCTGGGGGCACTATTTCCGCCAGCGTATGCGGTGAATTCACGGCATCATCAGGCGGCCGACCCGGCGCACCTGGGAGCCGGGTTGCGGGTGACGGCGACGGCGCCGGATGGCGTCATTGAGGGTCTTGAGGCGCCGGAGGCGAAGTTCGTGGTGGCGGTCCAATGGCATCCCGAAGATAGCCTGGAACGCGACCGGCCCTTGTTTGAAGCGTTTGCCGCGGCGGTTACCGCGACTCGCGAATCGCCTGCACAACGGCGTCTGTGAAGTGCCGCGTGGAGGCATCGCCACCGACATCGCGGGTAAGGTGCTTGGCGTCCATGTACACCTTTTCAATGGCGGCCAGCAGCTTCTTCGCCGCATCCGTTTCGCCCAGATGGATGAGCATCATGGCGGCTGAACTCATGAGGGCGGTGGGATTGGCGAGACCTTTTCCGGCAATGTCGGGCGCGCTTCCGTGGACCGCTTCGAAGACGGCATGACCTTCGCCCATATTGGCGCCAGGGACGATGCCGAGCCCGCCGACGAGACCTGCGGCAAGATCGGACACGATGTCGCCATACAAGTTGGGCAGCAGTAAAACGTCGAACGTTTCCGGGCGCATGACGAGCTGCATGGAGGCGTTATCGACGATGAGTTCCTCGTATTTCATCTCAGGATACTCGGCGGCCACTTCACGGCAGCAGCGGAGGAAGAGACCGTCGCTGAGCTTCATGATGTTCGCCTTGTGAACGGCGGACACCTTCTTGCGGCCGTTCTTGCGAGCGTAGTCGAAGGCGTATTTGGCGATGCGAATGGACGCGGTACGGGTGATAATTTTGAGGCTTTCGACGACGTCTTTGATGACTTCGTGTTCGAGGCCGGAGTAGAGGTCCTCGGTATTTTCGCGGAAGATCACCATGTCGATCTTCACGTCCTCGAAGCGGGTCCGGAGGCCGGGCAGGGTGCGGACGGGCCGGACGTTGGCAAATAAATCGAGCCGCTTGCGGAGGGCGACGTTGACGCTGGAGAAGCCGCCGGCGATAGGGGTGGTGACAGGTCCTTTTAAGCCGACGCGGGTGCGGTCGAGAGATTCAATGACATGCGGCGGGAGGACCTTGCCGGCGGCGAGAATGACGTCGGAGGTGAGTTCGGCGCGTTCCCATTGGATGTCGACGCCGGTTTCCTCGAGGGCGCGTACGGTGGCGTCGGCCACTTCGGGTCCGATGCCGTCACCCGGAATCAGAGTTACTTTGTAAGCCACGGCCTCATTATAGCGAGCGTGTCACAATATTAGATTCTAATGCCGAAGATTCGAAGAGTATTGCTGAGTGTCACCGATAAGACGGGCGTCGTGGAGTTTGCCAGGGGACTGAGCGAGCTGGGCGCTGAATTGATCTCGACGGGAGGCACGGCGCGGGCGCTGCGCGAGGCCGGATTGGCTGTTCGCGATGTGGCTGAGGTCACCGGATTCCCTGAGATGCTGGACGGGCGGGTGAAGACCATTCATCCGCGGATTGCGGGCGGCGTGCTGGCGGTGCGAGGGAAACCGGAGCATATGCAGGCGCTGGCCGAACATGAGATTCCGGAGATCGACATGGTGGTGGTGAACCTCTATGCGTTTGAAAAGTACGCGGCGGAGGTTGGGGTTCGGGTGGAGGAACTGATCGAGAACATCGACATTGGCGGGCCGACTATGATTCGGGCGGCGGCAAAAAATTTTCAGGATGTGGCGGTGGTGACGCGGCCTTCGGACTATGCGGGTTTGCTGGCGGAACTGCGGGCGGCGGGGGAGCTTTCGGCGCCCACGCACTGGAATCTGGCGAAGACGGCGTTTGCGGTGACGGCGGCGTACGACCGGGCGATTACGAACCGTCTGGAACGGATCACGATGGAGACTGGAGGGTTTTACGATGCGGCTCCGGAGGCGCTGCCGGCGGCGTTGGATATTCGGGCGCCGCGTTCGCTGAGCTTGCGCTACGGGGAAAATCCGCATCAGCATGCGGCGCTGTACTCGGTTTCAACGCAAGGCATTGCGGGCGCGCGGCAATTGCAGGGCAAGGAGCTGAGCTACAACAATCTGGTGGATTTGGATGCGGCGTGGCAATTGATTTTGGAGTTTGACGGCCCGGCGGCGGCGATCATCAAACACACGAACCCTTGCGGGTGTGCCGAGCAGGCGACGCTGGCGGAGGCGTATCGGAAGGCTTATGAAGCCGATCCGATTTCCGCGTTCGGTGGCGTGCTGGCGTTCAATCGGGAGCTGGATGGGGAGACTGCGGCGGAAGTGGCGAAGCTGTTTGTGGAGGCAGTGGCGGCTCCCGGTTATTCCGCTGAGGCTTTGGCGATTTTGGGAGCTAAGAAGAACCTGCGGCTGGTTACGGTGGAGCCCGCGGCGCCGGAGTTAGTGGTGAAATCGATCAGCGGCGGGTATTTGTGCCAGACACCGGATAGCCACCGTTTGGAAGACCGGGGTGCGAAGGTTGTTACCGCGCGCGTTCCGACCGAAGAGGAATGGACGGCGTTAGAGTTCGGCTGGAAAGTGGTGAAGCACGTGAAGTCGAACGCGATTGTGTATGCACGTGCGGGGCAGAGCGTGAGTGCCGGGGCGGGACAGATGAGCCGGGTGGATTCGGTGAAAGTCGGGGCGATGAAGGCGGTGTTGCCGCTGGCGGGGACCGTGCTGGCGAGCGATGCGTTCTTCCCGTTCCCGGATGGCGTGGAGGAAGCGGCGAAGCATGGGATTACGGCGGTGATTCAGCCGGGCGGGTCAGTGAAGGATACCGAGGTGATTGCGGCTTGCGAGCGGTTGGGTTTGGCGATGGTGTTTACGGGCGTGCGGCACTTCCGGCATTAATTGGCCGCACTGGGAGAGTGCGGCCGGGGGGAGGGTGCCAGTTCCGTCTGTGACCGCTTTAGCGCATGCCGAAGAGGAGGACTTTGCCTCTGCCGCTGCGGCGCCGGGCGCGTTCGTAAAAGAATTCGACGTTTTGGATGATGCGACGGTTGCCCGGCAAATCGATGACTCGGGTTTGGCCGCCGGGGGGGATGAGGCTGCGAATTTGGATGGGTTCCGATTCGCCATTGTGGAAGTGGACGATCACGCGATCGAAATGAATGGGGGCGCGTTCCACTTTGATTTGGATGGAGCGGAATGCGCCGTCCCGGGCTGTAACGCTGATGCGATCATGGTCGGCGCGGCCGTCGACGTTGGCTTCACCGAGCAGTTCCCAGCGGCCTTCTTGGGCATAGGCGCCGGAAACCAGCAGTAACAGAGCAGCAACTCCAAACAACCGGATTCGTGATTTCATAAGATCTCCCAGTAGTGCTGACGAGCACTACTTAGTGTAAACACAGGTTGGGTGAAAACGGAGCGGCTCGATTACTGGCCTCCCGTAGCAGCCGGCATAGCCCAATCGGCGGGTACCTGACCTTCCGGAAGCAGGGCCCCTTTCTCCAAGTGCCGGATTTTCGTGGCAAAACGCGCGGCGTGGGGATCGTGGGTCACCATGACAATAGTCTTGCCGTACTCCTTATTCAAGCGCGAAAGAAGCGTCAGAACGTCTTGTGCGCTGGTGGCGTCGAGGTTGCCTGTAGGCTCGTCGGCAAGAATGAGATCGGGGTCTGTGACGAGGGCGCGGGCGATGGCGACGCGCTGTTCCTGGCCGCCCGAGAGCTGGCGCGGCATGTGGCCCATGCGATCCCCGAGGCCGACTAGTTTCAATGCCGTTTCAGCGTGGTCGACGCGCTCTTTTCGTTTAAGGTTAGTTAGTTTTAATGGCAGTTCCACATTTTCCAGAGCTGTCAGTACGGGAATGAGATTGAAGGATTGAAAAATGAAACCGATGTGTTCATTGCGCCAGTGCGCGATCTGCGTGTCGCTCATGGCGCGGAGATTCTCTTTCAGCACGAGGATCTCACCGCCGGTTGGCTTATCCATGGCGGCGATGATGTGGAGGAGTGTGGATTTGCCGGAGCCGGAGGGACCCATGAGCGCAACGAACTCGCCCTTGTTGATGTCTATATCGACCTTGTCCAATGCGATGACATGGAACTCATCGCGCACAAATTCCTTGCTGAGGCCGCGCGCTTGAATGACTGGTTCGCTCATGTGGTTACCCTTTCGCCTTTACTTTGTCGCCATCTTTCAGCTCGGCGGGCGGGTTCACAATCAGATCCTCACCGCCAATCAAGCCGTTCTCAATTCGAATTCCCTGGGCCGTGGTTCCCGACGCCTTGACGGGGCGGCGAATGGCCTTGCCGTTCAGCACCACGAATACGGCATCGTTGCGAACGGCGGAGGCGGGAATAAAGACCACCGGAGTTTCCGTTCGAGCCTCGCCCGACTTCGGCTTCTCATCGGAGAGAAACGCGACACTGGCGTTCATTTCCGGTCGCAGATAATCGTCGGGGTTGATGATCTTCACTTTCACCTGGACGGTGGCCTTCTGGCGATTGGCCTCGGGTGAAATTTCGTCGATCACGCCCTCATACTTGCGGTCGGGGTAGGCGTCGGTAGTGACCACCCCGCGCTGCTTGGACCCGAGTTTGGCGAAATCGTTCTGGCTGATATCCAACTCCGCTCGCAGGTCACGCAGGTCCGCGAGTGTCACGACATAGCCTTTGGCGCCGCGCTCGCCGACGAAGCTGGTGGTGACGAACTCACCTTTCTCCACGCCGCGCTCAAGAATGGTTCCTGTTACGGGGGCCTGAATCTGAGTGTTTTGGAGCGTGGTCTGGTAGTAGGCAACTGCGCCTTTCGCTTGGTCAATCTGGCCGCGCACTTGATCGATGACTTCCTTGCGCGGGCCGATTCTTACCAGCTCATAGGTGCGTTCCAAGGAGCGTACACGAGCGACCGCGGCGTCGTAGCGGGCCTGCGCGTCATCCAACTGCTGGCGCGCCAGCACCTTTTCTTCGGTGAGCGTCTTGGTGCGATTGAGATTGATTTTGGCGTTCTCGAGGTCGGCCTGGCCGTTGTCGAGATTCGCCTTGCCGACGGCGACCTCCTCAGGACGCGAGCCATTCTGTAATTCAGCGAGACGCGCCAGGAGGTTATCCAATTGACCTTTGGCCTGCTGCAACTGGGCGCGGTATTCGTCGTCTTCGAGACGCACGATCACTTGACCTTCTTTGACGTGGTCACCCTTATCGACGCCGATCCAGGCGACGCGGCCAAGCACTTTAGAGGCTACCTGGATTTTGTGAGCGGCGATGATGTAGCCGGTGGCGTTAAGCACTATGGGTCCCGACGATCCGGCGGGGCCTCCGCTGGCGGCGGACTTCACACGGACTACATCCACTTCGGTAGCCGCGTTGAGGCGGCTGTAGAGCATGTTCGCAGCGCCCAACAAGACGAGGACGATGATGCCGCCGACGATCCAACGCACGGCCCACGGTGAGGGTTCGGTGTTGCGCCGCTTGTTACGGTCGATCTGCAGGCTCTTCAGTTCTGTTTCCATAAATCTTTCTAACTTAGATCTCGCGCAGCGCGGTGAGGATTTCTTTCCGCGCGGCATTGCTGGCCGGGAACAGTCCGCCCACGGCGCCGAGGAAGACCGCGAAGGTAATGCCCCAAAGCATGATTTGCGGGCTGACGCGGAAATTGAATGCAATCTCGCTGAATGTAATAAAGCTACCAATACCGGTTGTGATGTTGTTCAAGGGCAAGACGAGGAGACAGCCGAGGATGCCGCCGAGCGCGGAGAGCAACACGGATTCGATAAAGAAGCTGAGCAGAATGCTGCCCTTGGTGAAGCCCAGCACGCGGAGGGTTCCGATTTCGCGGGCGCGGCGGGAGACGGCGGCGTACATGGTGTTCATGGCGGCGAAGCAACTGCCGACGGCCATGATGACGGAGATGAAGATGCCGAGGAATTGAATGGGCGCAGCGGAGACCGTTTGCGCCTCGTAGTATTCCTTTTCCGTGCGCGCAGTGACGTTGAGGCGCGTGTCGGCTTCGAGGTCGTTGATGAGGGCGCTGGCGGAGACGGCATCGGTGGCGCGCACCAATGCGGCACTGAGCACTTCAGGCCGGTTGTAGTCTGTGCTCACCTGATTGACGTCGCCCCACACTTCACTGCCGATGGCAGATTGGCCGGCGTCCATCACTCCAACCACTGTCCAATCGCCGCGTCCGAAGCGAATGGTGCCGCCGAGGTGGGCCTGCGGAAAGCGCTTGGCGATGGATTGCCCGACCACGATCTCGCGTTGTCCCTGGTTGAACCAACGACCGGCGGAGAGCTTGAGATCGTCGCGGATGGCGATACCGACTGGGCCAAGACCGCGGAGGGTGACGTTGACACCGTCGGGGGCGTCCACACTGGCGAGATTGATGACGGTGACCATTTCCATCGATACCAGCGGATCGCCTTTGGCATCGTGAGCGATTCCCGGCTTGAACTTCAGATCCTGGAATTGCTGACGGGTAAAGTTGCTGACGAGTTCGGAGGTGGATCCCTTGCGCAGTACCAGAACGTGAAGGGGATTGCCGCTGGCTTCGAAGGCCGATTTCAATCCGTTGACCAGTGCGAGGACGGCGAGCAGGACGGCGACGGTGAGTGCGATGCCGAGCGCGGTCATGATGGTGGTGGTGCGGCGCTCCACCAGGTTTCGGAAGTTATAGCTGAGTGGAATAGCCATGGTGCTGAGTTCCTTAGCCGCTGTAGCGAAGCGAATCGAGGATGGAGGTGCGTGAGGCATTCCACGCGGGTATGAGCGAGCTGACCACTCCGATGAGGAGGGCGATGAGAATACAGGCGGCGGCCACTGGCGGCACCAGAGAGAGCGTCTTCAATTGAAGGATAAACGCGGGCATCTGGCGGACGCCGGCGCACAACACCGAAGCCAGCAGACAGCCGAGGGCGCCGCCGATGAGCGAGATGAAGGCGGCCTCACCGAGAATGATGACGAGGATGGCCTGCGGTGTGAAGCCGAGAGTCTTGAGGATGCCCACTTCGCGGATTCGTTCACGTACGGACATGGCCATGGTGTTGCCGGACACCAGCAGAATAGTGAAGGTGACGGCGGCGCAGATGGCGAGCAGAAACACTTTCACATTGCCGAGGAAGGAGACGAAGCTGAGTTGGAAGGCGCGCTCCGATTCGGTTTTAGTTTGGGCCGGGGAGTTGGCGAACATCTCGTCGATGGTGCGGGCGATGCGAGGGACGGAATCGACGCTGTCGGCGAGAATGGCGAAAGTTCCTGCAAAATCGCGGCGGCCAACGGGAAGACTCTCGAACAAGTAGTCGAGGTTGAAATACATGCTCTCATTGTTCTCGTCGGCGTCGTAGATAGCGCGGATTGTGAAGTCGTAGTTACCGGGGAAGATGTCACCGGTGAGGGTGATCCGGTCGCCTAATTTGAAGCCCATGCGCTCAGCCAGTTTCTTTCCGACCATGGCCGCCGTGCGGTCGCGGATAAAGGCTTGCTTCTGGTCCTCCGGAAGGCGGAATTCGCTGAAGAGCTGGAACAGACGGTCAGGCTCAACGGCAAAGCGGGCAAAGAAATTCTTCTGGTCGCGGGAGTCTTTGTAGACACCGCCGAACCATTGGGAGACGCCGACGACGACCACGCCCGGCACCTGCTGAATGCGCTGGCGGTAGAAGATGGGCATGGTGACGGTGAGGGAGACTTTGTTGCGCGTTACCAGCCGTAGGGCCTGTGCCGCCGGCGGTTCGCTGAAGTAGAATGCGTGATACATCGCCAGCAGTACGCCTAAGAGGCAGAGAGAGGCGGCGATGCTACAAATAGTAAGAATGCTCCGGCGGCGGTTGCGCAGAGCGTTCTTCGCAATCAACGGAAGGTAACGCAGCATTGTACTCTGATCCTACGGGGAGATTGGGTGCTACCTCAAGATTGTATCGGATGGATAACCGAATCGGATGGACGAACGTACTGTGACGGGGGATGAACGGCGGGCGGAAGAGGACGAGCGCTGGATGCGTGAGGCGCTGGAATTGGCGCGCGCGGCCGGGGAGGCGGGAGAAGTTCCGGTGGGCGCGGTGGTGGTGCGAGCGGGAGAAGTAGTGGGCCGGGGGTTTAACTCCCCGATCGGGCACAGCGATCCTACCGCGCATGCCGAGATGATCGCATTGCGGGAAGCGGCGGGGCATGTGGGGAATTACCGGCTGGAGGATTGTTGCCTCTACGTGACCTTGGAGCCGTGTGTAATGTGCGCCGGCGCGCTGGTGAATGCGCGCGTCGGACGGTTGGTGTTTGGGGCTCGGGATTTACGGTTTGGAGGGGTTCGGAGCAAGTTCCGCGTGGCGGATTCGGAGTTGCTGAATCATCGGGTAGAAGTTGTGGAGGGGCCGCTGGCGGCGGATTGCGTGGCGCTGTTGAAGGGGTTCTTCGAGCGACGCCGGGCTTAGGCCGCGAGTTGGTACTTGTTGCGGACCTGATCTACGATGCCGCGGATCGCCTCGATAACTTCGCTGGCGTGGTCGCGAATTGTGATTAGCGACGAGTGATTGGAGCCGGGCACGATGCGGAACGTGCTGTTGGTGGAGAGGCCGGCGATCTCCCGTTGGAGGGAGTGCCAAGCATTGTCCCATTCGCTGAACCAGGATTCGGAACTGAGCACGGCCAGGGGCAGATCGCCGAGTGTGCCGCAATTTCGCACCTGGGTGCACATGGCATTGAACCCCGCCGCCTCTTCGCTTGTTCCCCGGAGATGCGAGGGCGCGTTGGACATCGCCAATAAAAGGTCAGCTTCCGTCTTCGGTAACCCGAGGGCCATGTGGGCGCGGTAGTGGTTGAGGCGCAGCACACCAACGCGGGCGAGGTAAGGCGCGGCCATTAACTGGCCGAAGACGAGGGAATGTTGCCAGTCCGCGCCGGCCCCTGCGCGGCGGCGCTGGTCGGGGTGAACACTGTCGATCAGAACCAGTCCGGCGGTTTCGTCAGGGTAGAGATGGGCGAACATGCGGGCAAAGAGGCCGCCCATAGAGTGCGCGGCGATCACGTAGGGAGCGGGAATCTCGGCCTTTTGCAGTAAGGCATGAAGGCGCTCCGCCGTACGGTGTGCGTCACGCGGTTGCGCGCTTGCGGCGCTGAAGCCGAGTCCAGCGCGGTCATAGGAAACGACTCTGGTGAACTTGGCCACCTCAGGTTGGATCCAGGCCCATTGCGCGGACATGCTGGTGAGGCCGGCCTCGAGAACGACGGTGGGGCTACCTTCGCCCTGGTCATTGAGGTGTAAGAGAACGCCATCCACGTCAATGAAACGTCCGCTAGCGGTGTGCCGCTTCCGATCGCGTTTGGAGGCAAACAACTGATAGAGAGCGCCGCTGGCAGTTAGAGTCGCGGCGACCGCTCCCAGGCCAAGCACTGCCCGGGATGTAATCTTCGAGGCTGATATCGTCATCCCCAGAGGCTCCCAGACCCCTCTGCCGGAATAGACGTAAATGAACCGTCTAGTGTTTCATGCCGTTGCGTCAGTGCGCGGCGTCTGGATGGCACCGCGAACATGGATGGGACGCATGTCCCCGATTAGCGTGCGTACGGCTATGAGGGCGAAGATGTGGAACGTTCCCATGATGACGAACATGGGCGCGTAGCCGAAGTGACTCACGATGATGCCCGGGAGCCAGGCGGAAAAGATGGTGCCGCCGAGACCGCCGAAACAACTGCCGATTCCGGTGACGGAGGCGACAGCGCTTTTGGGAAACACGTCGGACGTGGTCGTGTAGAGGTTCGCGGACCAGCCCTGGTGACCGGCGGTGGCGAAGCAGATGAGAGCGATGGCGAGCAGCGGGCTGGGGGCGAGAAAAGCACTGGCGCCAATCGGCATGCACGCCACGCAGAGTGACATGGTGATGAAGCGGGCGCGGCCGTTTGGAATACCACGTTCAATGAGCGCGCCGGCCAGCCACCCGCCCGCGACGCTGCCCACCGACGCCATCACATAAATCACCGGCAAGGCCCAGCCGATGGCGCTGAGTTCGAAGTGACGGACGTTGGCGAGATAGCGTGGCAACCAGAAAAGATAGAACCACCACACGGGATCGGTAAAGAATTTGGCGAGGACGAAGCCCCAGGTCTGGCGGTAGCGGAGCGCCTCGGCCCACGGCATGGTGGGCTCCTTCACCTTTGATTCGGTGTCGCTGAGGATATAGTCGCGTTCGTCGGGGTTGATGTTTTTGTGGGTGGTAGGCAGCGCGTAGTTAAACCACCAGAAGCCCAGCCAGACGAAGCCGGTGAGTGAGGTAATGACGAAACAGGAGCGCCAGCCGACGTGCACCGTCATCCAGACGAAGACGGGCGGCCCGAGGATAGACGCCACGGTGGTGCCGGAGTTGAAGAGGCCGGTGGCGTAGGCGCGATCCTTCTTGGGAAACCACTCGGCTACGCTCTTGATGGCGGCGGGAAAGTTTCCGGCTTCGCCGAAGCCCAGCATCCCACGCCAGATGCCGAGTTGGACCGGAGTCATGGCGAAGGCATGCAACGCCGCGGCTACGGACCACCAGGCGATGGAAACGGCGTAGCCGACTTTGGTGCCCCAGCGGTCAACGAACTTTCCCGCGATTAAGAAGCCGATGGTGTAAGCCGCCTGGAACGCGGCGTTGATGTTGCCATACGTGGCGTCGTCAATGTGCATTTCCAGGCTGATGACGGAATTGAGGACGGAGAAGACAATGCGGTCGAGGTAGTTAATGGTGGTCGCGAAGAAGACAAGGGCCAGCATACGCCAGCGAACGCTGGAGGACAAAGAAGATGGCACGTTGGGATTCTACCAATTCGTTTCGTCGCGAATGGAACCGGCGAGGCGCTTGCTGACGATGACTTCCATAGCGTTCGACATGCGAAGGAGCCAGCGCTTGCTGCTGAGCGGGGAAATGCGGCGGATGTGATCGGTGTTGATGATGGTCTTGCGGTGGATGCGGCGGAAACGCGGTGGGCCGAGTTTTTCCTGCAAGGCGCGCAGGGAATGATCCGCGTAGTAGCGGCCCGCAGCAGTGATGATGTGGACCACTTCTCCATCGGCCTGGAAGGCAATGACGTCGGCAGGATCGATGAGGTGAAGGTCAGACCCGAGACGGCCGACGATGCGCCGGGGCGGCGTTTGCGGTACTTCGGCTTGGCGCAGACCTCCTAACTGGGCGCGCACTTTTTCGAGCGCGGCTTGGAGACGTTCACGGCGTACGGGCTTGAGGAGGTAGTCCACCGCTCCGGTTTCAAAGGCCTGCAGGGCGTGTTTGTCAAAGGCTGTTACGTAGATGACCAGAGGCAGGCGCTGGCCTCGTAAGCTGCGGGCTACGGCGAAACCGTCCATCTCAGGCATCTGCAAATCGAGGAAGACGAGATCGGGCTGAGTGCGTGCGATCTGCTCCACGGCTTCTTCGCCGGTGGCGGCTTCGCCGATTAGTATCACGTCGGGGAAGTCCTCCAATTGCTCGCGCAGGACGAGTCTTGCGATGGGTTCGTCATCTACGATCAGCGCCTTCATCAAAGGGCTTCCTTTGCGATGGGGATGTGGAATTCGACGCTGGTGCCGGCCGGCGAGCTTTGGATACGAAGCGCGGAATCGGGACCGTAGCAGAGGCGAAGGCGACGCTCGACATTGGTGAGGCCGACGCCGTGACCGTTGGCTGCGCCGTCGAAGCCGCGGCCCGAGTCTTCGACGCGAATGAGTACACCGCCGGAATCGGGTCGGGCAATGACGCGGACCAGGCCGCCTTCGGTCTTGGCGGCCACACCATGCTTCACAGCATTCTCAACCAACGGTTCTACGGAGAGAATCGGAATCAATGCGCTGAGCACAGAGGCGTCGGCGTCGATTTCGGTGCGCAGTTTCGGACCGAGGCGCAGGCTCTCAATTTCCAGATACGCAGTAACAATGCGAAGCTCCTCTTCCAGCGGGATGAAGCTGCGCTCGGTTTGCAGGAAGTAGCGGAAGATGTCGGCGAGGTTGAGAACCAGTCGGCGCGCGGCATCGGCCTGTTTGGGGATGACTCCGTAGAGCGTGTTGAAGGCGTTGAAGAGGAAATGCGGATGGATTTGGGATTGCAGGGCGCGCAATTCGGCTTGGGAGACGAGCCGCTGCATTTCGGTTTCGCGAAGGCGTTCGAGTTGAGCGGAGACTTCGGCGCTGAGGCGGGCCAGAGCGTGAAGGTCTTCACTCAAATAGGGGCGTCCGCCCTGACGGCGGCCAAGGCAGATGGGGCGGATTTCTCCCTGCGTGAGGCGAACGGGCACGACGACTTCGATGTCCCGGCCGGTAACGGTATCGCGGAGGTCGGTGGCAAGGGTAGGGAAATGGAGGTCCGGGATAGGCGTTTGACCTGGATCGACGATCACCGCATTCATGAAGCGGCCCATCGATTCGGCGGCGAAGGCGATGAATTGCGCTTCGCTGTCGGCGGCTCGATTGCGGAGGTTGACCAGAGCGCCCTCGAGTTCAGGACGTTTGAACAGCACGCGCGTGAGTGCCGATTGCAGGGTGGTGCGGAGCATGGCGAAGACGATGAGCGCGAAACAAGCGAGTACGAGCAGCAAGCCTTGGCGAAACTTCGATGCGCCGAAGTCGATGGTGATGCCGAGGTAGGGCGCCGCGCGGAGCGCGAGGAAAGTAAGGCCTCCGGCGAATAGCGTATTCGCGAGGAAGCGGAGGAAGGCATCGAGGAGGACGAAGCGATAATCCTGCAACAGCACCACCAGCGCCAGCGGGATGCCGGCATGATGGAGCAGGAGTTCCACAGGCCAGGCGCGCGGGACTTCGGCATAGCCAAGGTGGACGAAGGACATGGCGAACAGGAACAGCGCCATGGTGCCAAGCAGAGAGGAGAGGACGCGCTGGCGCTCCCCGGCCTGGGCTTTGGAGAAGAGAGGGATGGCGGCGGCGAGAGTGAGTGCGCCGAAGCCGATGGTGATGAGGATGAGGCCGAGGCGGTGGACGTTCGGTGTGCCTGCGAGGAGTTCGCTGAGGTGGATGCCGACCGCGGTGGCGCTGAGCGCGTAGCCCGGGATCACAATCCATCGCAGACGGCCGGCGGGTGAAATGTGAAGCAGAACGGCGGGAAGCAAGCTTAAGGCAGACGCGGCGAGCGCCGAGAGGATGGGCGCGAGACGGTCATCGGCGGACAGGGGGATAACCAGCAATGAGGAGAGATTCCAGACCATTGCCAGCGATGCGGCGAGCAGGGAAAGGCCGCTGGCGCGCTGGCGGGCTCCGCGGTCGGTGAGCAGAAGGTAGATGAAGATGGCGAAGGTAACTGCGCCGATGGCATGGCCGATGGTGTTGACGAGCAGCGGCTCATGGACGCCTTGCATCTAGTCCTCGGGGATGGCCCACTGGGCGCCGCATTCGAATACTTTGAAGCGCTGGCGCGGGCGGCTGAAGAGCATGTGATCGATGAAGCGGTTGACGTCCACGGTGTCGAAGGTAAACATGTCATAGTGCATGGGCACCAGCCATTCGGCGCCGATGTCCGCAGACAGTTGGGCTGCCTCTTCGATGGTGAAGTTGCCGGGCACTCCGCGCGCTGGATCGCGGCCGTTGATGGGCAACAGAGCCACGGTCACATGGTACGGCTTTAGAAGGCCGGCAAGTCCGTCATAAGGAACGCAGTCGCCCGAATGATAGACGGTCCAATTGCCGAAGCGGATGATGTAACCGAGATAGGAGTGGCCTTCGAGAGGGTGGAAATCGACTTGCTCATGGGCGGAGGGGATGGCTTCGATGCGCGCGGCTTCGCCGTACTTGGAGAACTCCACCGGCAGGTCCACATCGGTGGTGGTCATGCGGAGGTATTCAATTCCTTGCGCGTTGGCGTAGCCGGCGGCGGACTTGGGAAGCACCAGGCGCGCGCGGCTGGACCCCTTCAGCATCGACAGCAGCGAGGCAACATCGAGGTGTGTGCCGTGCCGGTGGGTGCTGAGGATCATGTCGGCATGGCGGACGTGCCAGCCACGCAGCGGTGCCGCGGTGATGCGAACGCGCGGCTGATCGGTTTCACGGTACTTGACCGTTTGACGTTCGGATAAATACGGATCGATGTAGAGGACGATCTTCTGGTATTTGAGGACGAAGCCACTTTGGCCGAGCCACCACAGCGTGGGCGTTGGACATTCGGTGTTGTCGATGTCCGCAATCAACGCCATCCCTTTCTTTACCGGTTGAATCATGCATCCTCCACGGCGGCGCGTTGGAGGCGGTCGCGGACGGCGGCCCATTCGGGTTCGGCGGGCGGTGCTTCCACGGCGATCCATTGCCAGGCTTCGGCGTCCAATTCGTGCAGAGTGCGATAGAGCATCGCCGCGTAGGCGTGCGGTTCGCTTGGCAGCCGGAGACATCGGGCGGCGGACACTTCGCGGCGATACCAGACCCAGGCGCCGCGGCCTTCGGGCAAAGGACCGTCATCGATGAGAACTACAGGCGTACGCGGGCTGTAGTGGCGATGGTGCATGCCGGGGGAGGCGTGCGGTTGACCGGCTTCGGCCAGTGCTGTTTCTATGGGGCCGACGATGTCTTCGATCGCCGCTTGGGAGATCATGCCGGGACGTAGGAGGATGGCGCGACCTGCGACGACCGAAAGCACTGTCGATTCGATGCCTACTGTGGTGGTGCCGCCATCCAAGACCATGTCCACGCGGTCACCGAGGCCGGCGCGGACGTGCTCCGCCGTGGTGGGCGAGAGTTTCATGAAGAGGTTAGCGCTGGGGGCGGCGATGGGAACTCCAGCGGCGTGAATCAGCGCGAGGGCAACGGGATGGTCAGGCATGCGGAGGCCGACGGTTGGCAAACCGGCAGTGACTCTGTCCGGAATGGCCGCGATCTTGGACACAACCAGCGTGAGCGTACCGGGCCAGAAGCGCTCAGCGAGCGTCTGAGCGATGGGCGGCCAATCGGCGGCAAGACTGCGCGCCATCGCGATGGAATCAACGTGAACGATGAGCGGGCTGGTGGCCGGGCGCTCCTTGGCCGCGAAGATGCGTTCTACCGCGGCGGCATCGAGCGCATTCGCGCCGAGCCCGTACACCGTCTCGGTAGGGAATGCGACCAGCCGACCCTCGCGGATCAGCCTGGCTGCCCGCTCGATTTCGCTGGTGGTGGGCATCTCTGTGCCTTAGTCGAGATCGTCCTTGCCGGAGGCGTCGCCGGCGATCTTGCCGGTCTTTCGCCACACCAGCCAGGCATGCATGAGGGCTTCCATATCGCCATCGAGGACGCGATCCACGTCGCCGATGGAAAGCTTGGTGCGATGGTCTTTGATGAGCCGGTAGGGCGCCAGGACGTAGCTGCGGATTTGGCTGCCGAAGTTGATCTCCAGCTTGGTGTCTTCCACTTTGTCCATTTCAATGCGCTTCTTGGCCATCTCGTATTCGTAGAGCCGCGCCTTCATCTGCTTGAGGGCGCTAGCGCGGTTTTTGTGCTGCGAACGCTCATTCTGACATTGCACGACGAGGCCGGTGGGGAGGTGAGTCATGCGGACGGCGGAATCGGTCCGGTTGACGTGTTGGCCACCGGCGCCGCCAGCGCGGAAGGTATCCACGCGAAGGTCCTCGGTTTTGATATCGATCTTGATTTCGTCGTCGATTTGCGGGTAGACGAAAACCGAGGCGAACGAAGTGTGACGGCGCGCGTTGGCATCGAAGGGTGAGATGCGTACGAGGCGGTGGACGCCGATTTCCGATTGCATAAGGCCATAGGCATTTTCTCCGTTGATTTCGACGGTTGCCGATTTGATGCCCGCGCCTTCGCCTTCCTGGCGGTCGGTGATGACGGATTCCATGTTGTTGCGTTCCGCCCAGCGGAGGTACATGCGGAGCAGCATCTCGGCCCAGTCCTGGCTTTCCGTGCCGCCGGCGCCGGGGTGGATGATGAGGATAGCTCCCTTGGCGTCGTTGGGACCGCTCAAGAGCATTCCGGTTTCGAGCTTCTCCAACTGCGCGGCGAGGGTCCTCAATTCGCGGCTGAGTTCGGCGCCGATCTCCTCGCCTTCGCGGCCGAGTTCGAAGAGGGTATCGATGTCGGACACACGGCTGGCTATGCCGCGCTCTTCATCGAGGGACTGTTCCAGGCGCTTGCGCTCCTGCATCAGCTTCTGGCTTTTTTCGGAATCGTTCCAGAAATCAGGCTGGGAGATTACTTCTTCCAGCTTGGTCAGTTGGGATCGTTTATTGGCAACGTCAAAGATAGCTCCGCACAGCATCAGCCTGCTGGCGGAGCGTAACGTACTCCCGTTCCAGTTCATCGAGGGTCATGATTATATGGTAGCAAGCGAGAGGCGGAGCCCTTGAAAATCCCTTCGGATTTTGGAGGAGGAAGTCAGCTCTTGCAGTTTGGAGATCAAGGCCTTAGCCATTCCTCGCTTTCCGCGCACAGCGGCGACATCATCGCGACAAACGCCAGAATCGCAACGGACTTCAGGCGGCCCAGCGGAACCACTTCGAGCTTCCGATGAAGTTGCTGGCGGGCGATGAGAACACGAAGATGTTGAAACTGGGCTTCGGCGGTCGAAACATCCTACATCGACTGGCTCGGCGTGGAATGCCCCGATGTCCACGCCGCCAGTTGGATAATGGGCGCCAATTGTTGTCAGCACCTCCGTGCGATCACGAAGTCTTGATGTTTCCGTTTGTTCCGTTCGGGAAGAACGCGCCGCCACTTTTGCCAGCACCGCCGTACACAATCGCGAGCACTTGCGCCGTCGTTCGAACCGCGCTGAGTCCAGTAGTCGAATCCACAGAGATGAAGCGGGTCCCTGCTGGCGGAGGCAGGATGTCGAAGCCGTCTAGCGAAGCCGTAGCCGCCCTGTCGGAGCTTCGTGTTTGGTCATGCGGGGAGTGAAAGCACCTGGAGGGCCAACACGGAGCGGGCCTATTTCAGGCGAGTAATAAAGGGCCCTACGGATGCCAAGAAACCGGCACCCCCCTTTTAGGGAATTATGTAAGTAGAAGCGCAGAAGTTTCTGCGCGGTGACTTCCGCCTCGATGCCGGATGTCTTCGTATTTGGTTCGGTGGAATTCCCGGGCTCGAGGATATTGCAATCGCCCTTCGTCTTCGGCCGGCGGGTGGCCCTGGGCAAGCGGCCCGCTTCCGGATGGAGCAACGCTGGCGGAGAGTCATCCGAAACTGTTTAGCGAACGCGGTCGGCAAAGTGCAAACGAGGCAGAGAGGTTTGCATGAAATATGAATGTCCTTCACGCCCTGCACTCTAATTGCGGGTACGAAGAGTGTCTCCGCTATGTTGGCACGGAGGGAAGTCTCATTTCGCTGGAGCTAAAGAGTTGACCAACCAAATCTGCTTCGTAGCGGATGTTCCGCGCCAGCAAATATGCCGTAAATACGTTGGACAATTTATGTTCGCGGCCAAGCGCAAGCATCATGGCCTTCTTGTCGATTCGCAGGAGCTCGCAATCCGTCATCGCGGTTGCAGTCCCCAGGCGCAGATGCTGTCCCGCAAGGCAACCTTCTCCGCAGAAATCGCCCGGATTCAAGACGCCTATTGTAGCTTCCTTGCCGTCTTTCGAGACCACGGCGAGTCTTACGGTGCCCTTCTGGATATAAAACACCGCATCGCTCGCTCCACCTTGGGAATAAATTGTGTGTTTCTCTGGAACCAGCACAATTTTTCGACCCTCACCAATGGTCGCAAGGAATACCTTCGGGTCGAAACCCACTTTCTTTGTCGTTGCACTAGCTTTCAATCTTCGCAGCGCATCCGAAATCTTCTCGGGTGGCAGCACGAAATCAATACAGCCTGAAGCCTGAGCACTAAGGGTCATGCCGTCTGCTTCGGCAGACACGTCCTGAGCAAAGGTTGTTCCACCATTTGCCTTGATGCGCTTGCATCCCTCAGTACCGTCGTCAAAGTACCCGGAGAGGATAACGCCGACGGCACGCGCCCCCATCGACTCTGCTAGAGAACTCAAAAACA
>JBDTMC010000102.1:0-19379 GCA_039934475.1 Bryobacteraceae bacterium
ATTCCTCCTACGCTAGGGATAAAGAGGCTGGCTTGCACGACTGCCAGAAGCGCGATGACCACCGTGCGTCTGGCAAGCGGTGAGGCCTGCATTGCGGACTGTGAATACCGGGGAGTTGTCAAGATGGCACCATCTTGGGGACGCCACTCTCTAGCGCGTCGCAAACCGCCGCGCCGAGACCCAGGATGCGGAGGCTAGCCTGGACGGGCGCGATTAGTGCGAGGTCAGCTGGGTATGTAGAAATCCGCGAACCGTGCGGAACGCCGCGCGAACAAGTGTAGCGGAAAAGAGACTAACCGGGTGGCCGCCTGATTGGGGACTGTCATCGATTCAATCCTGTCACGCTGGCCAAGAGAACACTTCAAGGTTCGCATTCGGTTACGCAGCGGCCGTCGCTCTTCCGCGGTTTATGGCGCTGAAGGCGACAATAGCGCTGACAGTGACGTATACGACATGGGCTGCGCCGCTAGCGAGGGGCAAAACAACCAACCCGAAAGCGGGTAGCGCCAGCCAACTGGCAATCACATAAAGCGCCGACACAACTACAAAAGCTCCGGCGGCAAAGCGCACGAGCCCCAGGCCCGTCAACACCTCGTTTATCGTGCTTCCAGCGACTCGAAACACGCCGAAGAAGAGTAACGCCAATAGCAGGCCGATAGGGGGCACCACTGCGCTGCTGGTCCACCAATCAATGGCTGGCCTTCCAATAGCAGCGATCACGAGGCCCCCAGTTGCGAACAATCCGACACTTGCTAAGATCACTTGCTGAGTCCGCCTCCTGATCCACTCCCAGTCCCCCCTGACCTTTGCTTCGGCGATGGCTGGCGTATATGGTGTCACGATAAGCGAGGCGGCAGTAATGAACACGGCGAACGCAGCATAGGGAACGGAATATTGCGGAACCATCGCGGCGCCAAGGCGGTTCGCAATGAGGACATTCGCCGAATAGAGCACGCCAAGGTTGGCAATCTGATAGACCGTCAACGGCCCGGCGAATCCCCACAACGTCTGAAGACTCGCCCGGTCCACCCAGCGCCATCCCGGCCTCAAATCGCGGTGTCTCCAACCATATACGTAAAGAGCCAGGCCTAACTGGGCGAACAGCGGTGGAAGGGTAACGACGAGCGCATAGCTCAAGAGACCCTTGCTACCCACTGTGGCGACAGAGATGAGGAGGGCCAGACTCGCCACACTTCCGGCAAGAAACGAAAATAGTCCCAGATACCCTTCCTGCATGGCGGTGGTTGTGGTGTTGACGACGCGAGTTAGTGTGGTAGCGGCGAAAATGGATCCACATACCAAAACCAACATGCGTCCGTTTTCCACCATTTCCGGCGTGCGCGCTCCCAGGAGCCGGGGTAATCCGCTCCATTGGGACAAAACAATGGCTAGGCCGACAATGATGATAGCGAGCGCGCCGTAAGCGGCGATCGCGGTCGAAATGGCTCGACGAACTCCCTGGCGGTCGCCGCGACCCTGTGCGGTAGCGATCACGTTAATCAAGCCGGGCGCCAAGCCCAGATCCGTTACACCGCCCCAGGCGACCAGGGACCCGACGACGAGCCAGATACCATACTGTTCGACGCCCAGCATCTTGATGGAAAGAGGAATTACTACCAGGCGAATTGCCTGACTCAGACCCTGCACGATGACGCCGGTGACACCGGTCTTCCGAGCTTGCCTGTCTCGCCAACGTGCTCGACCGAGGTCTCCCGCTTGGACGTCCTCCGCTAGTAAAGTGCTCAATTGAAAACCCAAAACCTAAGACCTAAAACCGCCGGGCGGCAGAGCCACGAGTTCGTCGGTGTGGTCGGGCAAACCACCGTCAAGAGCAGACACTTCATAGCCGGAAGCCAACAACAGCTCTATGGACTGGCGGTGAGCGAAGGTTCCGTGTGTGGCGAGGAATATCGCCGGGCGGCTCTTAAGTAACTGGCGGGCACCGCGAAGAACATCAACCTCAGCGCCCTCGACGTCGATCTTGATCACGTCCGGAGGTTCAGCTTCACATGCCGCTATCAGCGTATCAGGCGTCGTGCACGGCACGTTGATGGATCCGGCGGCAGCAACGTGACCCATCGATGCGCCCGGACCAGGGTCGAAAGCGACTTCACCTACGAAGTTTCCCAATGCTGAGGGGAAGATCTGTACATTAGAATATCCGTTTATCTTCACGTGCTGCCGCAATCGGTCCACATTTCGGTCGAGAGGTTCAAATGCGAAGACCCTTCCGGTTGAACCCACCAACTCGGCGAAGAGCAGGGTATAGAACCCGACGTTGGCACCGACGTCCCAACAGACCATTCCTGGCCTCAAGATTGAGGACATCTTTTCTTGCTTCGCCGACTCATACGAGCCCAGCCAACAGCCGTGGGTTGCTGAACCTGCGATCCACCGTTTGCCCTTTAGCGGGCCTTGCAGGATCGGCACGGCGGCCCCATCCGGAACGAGCTTTAGCGGTAATCGAAGCGCCCGACCGAGCAGGGCCGAGTTCGAGATGGCCGAGAAGTTAATCATAGCTACAAGCGAATCAGACCTTGGGTGCGGTCTCTTGCCCGGACGCCGTATAATAGCCGGACTTGTAGTAGGCGTTGTAAGACTTGTAGTAGCCGTAGAATCCATTGGGGGCATTGCTTGGATCCCAGTCATTGAGCACCACGCCTAGTAGCGGCACGCCATCATGACGAAGACGGTCGCAGGCGGCCAGCCCGGCATCCTTGGTTGTGACGCCACCGCGGGTGACCAGAATCACTCCATCCACAAGGTTGCCCACGATGCGCGCGTCCGGCATCTGCAGCATGGGAGGGGTGTCGATGATTACGGTGTCGAATTTGTCCCGCAGATGATTCAATATCTGGCCGAGTACGGGAGAGTAGAGGAGATTCGCCGCGGCATTTGTGGAGGGGCCGCTCGGCAGCACGCTGAGGTTAGGGATCTGCGCCGGCCTGATGAGTGAGTCGAGGCGATCCGGGTCGAACTCCCGATTTTGAAGCAGCGTTGTGAGGCCCTCACCGTCGGGTATCGAAAAGGCATAGCTAATGCGGGGCTTTCGAAGATCGCCGTCCACGATTACCACGCGCTGATTGACTTCGGCGAGAGCGAGGGCGAGGTTGGTGGCTACAGTCGTCTTACCTTCCCTAGGATTACCGCTGGTAACGACAAGGACTCTGGGCCGCTGACCCTTCTGACTGCTGAAGAGGATAGACGTTAAAATCGCCCGGAAAGCCTCGGCTGCGGGCGATGATCGCCTGCGGTAGGTCACGAGTTCCGGGACATCCGGGACATCCACCATGGAGGCTTCGATCATTCCGCGCTCTTGTGATTGTCCACCCTTTGAGATGTACCCATAAATACGGCTCCGCTTCTCGATCGCCGAGGGAATGTGGCCTAACTCCGCAACACCGAGGTAGAAGCTGGCATCGCCGGGTTCCCGCAGAGTCCGATTGGCCCGTTCGCTCGTGATTACGAAAGCTAGGCCGAATACGACTCCCGAGAGCAGCCCCAGGCTTGCGTTGATCGGATAGCTCGGACGAAATGGCTTCTTCGGGAGTTTCGCGTTGTCCACGACGCGAATGCTGCTGGCGCGCATGGCCGAGGCGACAGAAGATTCGCGGACACGCTGCAGCATGGATTCATAAAGTTGGCGATTGGTATCTACTTCGCGCTTCAGGATATTGTATTGGATGCCTTTCTCGGCCTGATCTGTAACGATGTGGGCCTGTGCGACGTAGGCGCCCTTCAGCAGGTCTTCGCGCCGTACTGCCTCGTCGTAATCGTTCTTAATCCGGCCAAGAATCATAGCGCGCTCGCGCTCGAGGGCGCGGGTGAGGGACTGGATCTGGGCGACGAGGCGCTGCATTTTGGAGTGTTCGGGAGTGTAGGTGGTAGCTAGTTCCGCCTGCTGGCGGCGGAGATCGGTCAGTCTTTCTTCGTAGCTGCGCAGCGAGGTGTCGTTGAGTACGTCGGCCAGGGCGTCGGGCGTGGCGGACTGTGCTGTCTCATAACGGGACTGTTTTGTGACACGGTCAGCCTGGGCTCGCGAGAGCTCTTCCTGGACTTGGCGTAGTTTGGATTCGACGACATTTTCCTTTCCGTCTCCGCCAGTCATGAGGATGCCGGCGCGGCGGGCGTAGGCCTGGAGAGAGTCGTCGGAACGCTCGAGCTTGACGCGCATGTCGTCGAGCTGGCGGGTGAGCCATTCACCGGTACGCTGGGTCATCTTCCAGCGAGCTTCCATGTTCTGGTCAATAAACTCCTGAATGAGAGTATTGGCGAACTCCGAGGCGATTCCGGGGTCGGGCGACTCGGTGAGTATCTCAACTATGCGAGTTTGGCCGGCGTTGCGGACCTTGATGTCCTTGGCGATAGTTCGCAAGGACTCGGTGCGCGGGTCCGCCGTTCGGTCCGGAGCGGGGAGGTTCAGGGCGCTGCGCCATGAATTGATGCGAGAAGGAGGCGCCGGCGTCGAGGCCTGTGCGACGGAGGTGTTCTTCAGGCGGTCGACGACGCGGTCTAGGAGTGTTTCACTCTGCAGGATGCGGATCTGGGTCTGGATGTCGAATAGAGCGTTGTAATTAGTGCTTTCCGCCACCTGCGAGACCTGATTCATGTTGAGGAAGTTCTCATTGAGGTTCTGGACCTCAACGGAGGCGCGCGCTTGATAGATAGGCGTTTGGGGAATGGTTGCGAGTAACCCCACTGCCAAGCCGAGGAAGGCGAGCATTATCACCGTGCCTTTGCGACGACGAAGAATGCGCCAATACTCGATGATGCCGCCGTCGTGATCGTCCACCGGGGGCTGGGGAGAGCCATACCGGGGGTAAGACGGTTCAATGACGGGAAGACTGGACCCAACGCTAGGGGCGGGCGGTAGCGCCCTACCGGGAATCGAGGAAGACGGAATTTCGTTCATAGAGAAAACACTCCGAAGAGAGCGGTCTGGTGCGGGAGAACTCGCTTTGCTCGAAAAAGAGCAGTCACAGAAGAACCTGCGAAATAATCGTCTTCATTTCTGTGACTTGCCGATAGTGGCAGACAGAATCGAGGGCTGCCGGAGTATGGTTAAGCCGGAATTAGCGTTCCCTGTCCGGGCCGGTCGGGGACGACTGAAAGGACGAGTGTGCGATGGCAAAATTTCGGGAGACGTATCGCTCCACAGACGACTATGACCCGGTTCTACGGAGTCACACGCGCGTGGGACCACCGCCGTATGAGGCGCTGGACTACGGCAGAGTGCGGGTGAAGGTCGGGCGGCGGATAATGACATACGCGGAGTATCGAAAAACGTATCTGGACGGTGACAGTACCGCGTCAACGACGCCAAATGATTAGGCCGGTGGTGATCTGAAGCGCGGCCTCGGCGGCTCGTATGGACGCAGCCTTCGTCGCGCTGTTCGGTACAAACAGAATGTCGTTGGCTTTCATAGAAACATCTTCCGTCTGGCCGGCCATCAGCTTCTTCAGATCGATTGGGATCTCGAGGCGGGCTACGCCGTCTGCCGAGGGGCGAAGGATCTTTGCCTTCGAGGTGGCCGCGGTGCGGTCGAGACCTTCCGCCAGTGATAGGGCCTGCAGCACGCTGATCGACTCCTTTTCATTGAGCACGAAACCGCCGCTGCGCTTGACGCTGCCCGTCACGTAGACGAGGTCGGCTTTGGGAACCGAGATGGTGTCTTCCGGCTGGATGAAGATGTTGTCCTGCGGCGAAGAGGCATCCATGATGCCGCGAACTTTCACTTCCGCCACAAAAAATTCCCCCGAGGCGTCGGCCTGGTTCGATGCTAGCGGTATCGGTCCATACTTCTTGCGGCGCGTGATCTTAATCGAGTTGCCCGCTTCCGCCTTCAGCCCGCCGACCAGGGAGATCACTTCGAAGAGCGTCTTACGTCCCCGAACCTGCTGCACACCAGGGGTTTGAACCGCTCCCAGCACGCTCACAGGCTGGCTGCGGAATTCGCTCACGGCTACGGTGACGGTAGGAGCCTGGAGCAGCTTCTTGAGCCGGGCTGCAATCTCAATCTCCAGTTCTTCGGCAGTGGAACCGGCCGCATGCACACGGCCGGCCAGCGGCAGGTTGATGTTACCGCGGATGTCGATCCGAAACGGCGTCTTGCCGTCAATTTCTTCGAGGTCGAGGACGCGAACCGTGATTTCATCTTCCGGCCCAAGAATGTAGTTGGCTGCGGGATTGGACTGGAATGCCGTGGCGGCTGCCGCTGCGACAAGTAATGCGATGAGGACTCTCATAATGCCTATTTCCGCTTTCTGTGGAACGAACGGTGGGACCGCGCTCAGTGCTTGTGTTCGACTAATTGGCGAAGGTCGGCGAATTGGCGGTCGAGAGCGTTGAGACGGTCGGAGAGTTCAAGGAACCGGCCTTCTACGGACCCTTCAGGCGACGGTAGCTGAACGATCAACTGCTGGACCGCCGACCTCGCCAGTTCCGAAATGCTGCGGTGGCCAAAACTGCGGTGGAGCGCCTTTAGAGCTTCATACTCTTCGGTGGATACGCGGAAACTCACCATCTTCGTCTTCCGCGGCCGCAACATAGTATCGACTCGACCAGCTAAACGGTGCGACTAACGGTCAGACTCAACAACTGCCGATCCAGTTTCTTTCGATTTCAACGGCTATCGATCGCTGGAGAAGAGTGACGGAAACAATCAGACGGCATCCCTGTTTCAAATCCACGACGATGCCTTCCACCCCTTTGAGCGGCCCATTGGCAAGATTGACGCGCTGGCCAACGCGGAGAAAAGGCCACGGTTCCGCGGAGATTCCAGAACTGAGAAGAGATCGAATCGACACGATCTCCTTTTCGTCGATGGGCTCAGGGCGGCCTCCCAGGCTAAGAATATGCACCACACCGGGAGTGGCAAGAACCGGGGTACGGACAGACGGGTCGAAGCGGGCAAAGACGTATCCCGGGAATAGGGGAAGCTGCACCGTGCGAATCCGGTCTGACCAGCGGCGCCGCGACGAATATAAAGGCGCAAATTCCTCCAGGCCTTTACTCCGCAATCCCGTGGAAACAATGGCCTCGCAATTCGACCGGACACGAACGCCAAACCATGCATGTTCGGGGTTTGTCAGACAGAGGAAATCGGAGTTCGATTGAGCCGGATAGTCGAGAGTGCGAACAGCGGATGTGCTCATTTTTGTTCTTTGATGCCTTAGAATTGTTGGTAAAACCCAAGCAGTTTGAACAGGCTTACGCCCTTTATGTCCCAGAGAATTGATTTCTACTGGAGACCCGTTTCCGCTGAGAGCTATAGTACCTTTGGATTGACGGTCTCGTCAATACCAAAGACTACCCCAAAGATCAAGATTCGATTGCGAGGGGACGAAAAGTTCAGCTAACTCTTTATATTTCAATATCTTATGGCAAACATTGCCAGAGTTTTTGAGGTTTTTTGCAACCTTCTGTTTGTCCCCGAGTGAGTGGTACTGATTTTTAGTACCGTTGAGAGCGAGAGTACCATGTGTAAAAAATCATGTCAATACATGTATGACAGTTTTTCGGGTTACAATCAGGCCAAGAAATAGAAATGAATTCGAAATCGAGAAAGTTTCCGGTATTTCCGAATCGGAAAGCGTTGTATTTGTCCTCAAACTCTCACCCCATCATCGGAAATCATGAGAAGGCGCGGCTGCCGTCTCCTCTACCTGTAGCGCCGCCACCCGGGCCACTTTCACAGAGACAGTATTGTCCATATTCTGCAGCGACCCTTCCAAAATCAAAAATTGCGCCGTGATCAACACCGTCCGGTGCCTCTCATAAAACTCTGGTTCCACAATCGCGTTCGCAATCCCGGTCTCATCCTCAATGCTGAGAAACAGAAACCCCTTCGCCGTTCCCGGTCTTTGGCGGCAAATCACGCAGCCCGCCAGTTTCACATACATCCCATTGCGCATCCGCGGCAAGTCGATCGCCCGCATCACGTTTTCCCGGTTCAGCCGCTCGCGGTGCCATGCCATGGGGTGCCGCCCAATCGTCAATCCTGTTCCGCGGAAGTCCGCATGCAAACGCTCCTCACTGGTCATAGGAATCAGGGGACACGCCTCATCTTGGGCTTCCAATGCGGCAAACAACGGGCCCGCCGAACGCAGCGCCGCCTCGCTCTTCCACAACGAATCGCGCCGGTGCCCCTTCGCCGCCGACAGCGAATTCAATGCCCCCACCTGGGCCATTTGCGTCAACTCGTCTTTGCGCATTTCAGGAACGCGGCGCGCCAAGTCGTCGATACTCGCAAACGGGCCCCGTGACCGCGCGGCCACAATCGCTTCTGCCGTCTCTTTGCGGAAGCTTTTCACGTAATTGAAGCCCAGCCGTACCACCTTCTCTTCGCCGTCGTGCTCAATCGTGCAACGCCACTCGGACCGCGCCACATCCACCGGCCGGAAATGCTGGCCATGCCGCTGCGCATCCTTCACTAAGGTCGCCGGCTGATAAAACCCCATCGGCTGGTTGTTCAGCATGGCCGCTGTAAACGCAGCCAGGTAATGACACTTCAGATAGGCGCTGGCGTAAGCGAGAAGCGCGAAACTGGCGGCATGGGATTCCGGGAAGCCGTATAAGGCAAACGCGCTGATCGATTGAACGATACGGTCCTGTGTTTCGCCGGTGATTCCGTTGCGTGTCATACCGGCGCGCAGGTTCACTTCCACTTCGGCCATCCGCGCCTCGCTGCGCTTGAACCCCAGCGCGCGGCGCAGTTCTTCGGCCTGGCCACCGGTGAATCCGGAGACGATCATCGCCATGCGGAGCAGTTGTTCCTGAAACAGGGGAACACCCAAGGTGCGCCGCAGCACGGGTTCCAGCGAGGGATGCATGGTATCCACCGGCTCCCGGCCCTGGCGGCGGCGCAGATAGGGATGCAGCATTTTCCCGACAATAGGACCGGGACGGATGATCGCCACCTGCACCACAATGTCGTAGAAGCACTGCGGGCGCAGGCGCGGCAGGCAGGACATCTGGGCGCGGCTTTCCACCTGGAACAGTCCCACCGTATCTGCCTTCTGAAGGCCCGCGTACACCGCCTTGTCATCGGACGGTAGATGCGCCAGGTCCACCTCTTCCTTGTAAGCGTCACGGATCAGAATTTGCGTATCTTCCAAAACCGCCATCATGCCCAGGCCAAGCAGATCCACTTTAATCAAGCCGAGGTCGGCGCAATCTTCCTTATCCCACTGGATGACGACGCGTCCGGGCATGGTCGCGGGCTCCATCGGGACAACAGAATCCAATTGTCCCTGGCAAATTACCATCCCTCCGGAATGTTGTCCCAGGTGGCGTGGCAGATCCTGAATCGACTGGAAGATCTCGAAATACTTCTTCACCAGAGGCTGGCGGATGTCAAACCCCGCTTCTCGGAAACGGCGTTCGTCATCGTCGGTGGGGTCCTTCCACTCCCAACCCCTCACCAGGGACGCCAGGCGCCCTAACGCCGCCTCATCGAACCCAAAGACCTTCCCCGCGTCGCGAGCCGCGGATCGCCCTCGGTAGGTGATGACATTCGCCGTCATCGCCGCCCCCCGCGTTCCGTAGCGCTGATAGACGTACTGAATTACTTTTTCGCGCTGATCGCCGCTCGGCAGGTCTAAGTCGATGTCCGGCCACTCGCCGCGCTCTTCAGAGAGAAACCGTTCAAACAGTAACTCCATGCCTACCGGGTCCACGGCGGTTATTCCTAGCGAGTAACAGACGGCGGAATTCGCAGCCGACCCGCGGCCTTGCACAAGGATGCCTTCGCGCCGGCAGAATTGGATAATGTCCCAGACAATGAGGAAATAGCCGCTCAGATCGAGCCTTTCGATCATTGCCAGTTCGCGCTCAACCTGTAGATGCGCCCGCTCATAATAGGGGCGGTAACGGAGCCGCGCGCCCTCATCGGTCCGCTGGCGCAGAAACGAATCGAGCGTTTCCCCGGGCGGAACCGGGTACAGCGGAAACTGATAGCCCAAGTCGGCGAGCGTGAACTCCAGCCGCGAGGATAACTCCTTGGTTTGTGCCAGTGCCTCCGGCAGATCGGCGAACAAGCGGCGCATTTCACGCTCAGATTTGAGGTATCGTTCCGAGTTCAGGGAGAGCAGGCGGCCTGCGGTTTCGAGCGTCACTTTATGGCGGACACAGGTGAGGACATCGAGTAACTCACGCTGCTTGGGCGTGGCGTGGGAGACGCCATTGGTGGCCAGCAGCGGCAGGCCAAACTGGCGCGCCAGCGCTACCGCCGCCAGATTGCGGGCTTCCTCCGGCCGGTGATGATGGCGCTGCAGCTCCAGGTAGACGTTGCTTTTACCGTACACGGCGATGAGCAGATGCAGCATCTGCGCCGCCGCCTCGCCACCCTGTTTCATCGCGTGGGCCAGTGGGCCCTCAGGCCCTCCGGTGAGGCAGATCAGACCCTCGCTATAGCGGGTGAACTCTTCGTGTGTGGCCGCCGCTTCCCCTTTCGGGCAGCGCAGCTTCATCGAGGTGATCAGGCGGCACAGATTGCGATAGCCTGTCCGCGACGCCGCCAGCAGAGGGTACCCGCACCCATCCACTGAGGTCACTTCCGCCCCGATGTGTGCCCGTACCCCGAGCTTCTTCGCCGCCATGTGAAACCGGGGCGCCCCGGACAGGGAATCACGGTCCATCAGGGCCATCGCCGGCATTCCAAAACTAGCCGTAAGTTTAACTAATTCTTCGGGTTGCGACGATCCTTCCAGGAAACTGAAGGCCGACCGGGCATGAAGTTCGATGTACGGCATATTCGCCTTTTGTTCGCCTTCATTGTGACCCGTCCCAACGGCTTAGTCAAGCCCCTGCCGGCCTTGTCCCGTCCAGTTCTCTGCTACCGCCCGCGCCAGTAATTGTCCCGATAGGAAGAGTCGTCGCGAGAGTCCCGCCGGTCCCGGTAGCTATCCCTATAGACGTCGCGGCGGTCGTGGCGCATGTCGCGCTCCAGAGCGGCTAGGGCGCGCTGGTCGCGTGCCAGGTCGCGGGCCACGCGGGCGGCGGCGCGGTCGTTACCGCAGCGTATGGCTTCGTTCAGACGCCATTGGTCGCGGTCGATATCGGCGCGTAGTCGATCGGCCCGCCCTACATCGCGGCGAATGTCACGGTAATCGTCGCGGACGTCTTCGCGGTTGTAGCGAGAATCGTGGCGGTCGTCCCAATCGCGGTCGCCCGCATACAAGCCTTGGGCTCCCGAAAGCACCAGCGCAAACGCCGGCAAAGCGAAATACTTCAGGTACCGCATCTTCGTTCTCCCGTTCTAAAGGCCTTATCAACTGCCTTCACTGCAACAAACGTATGCGATGCCATAGCCAGTTTCGCTATGAATCGGATTTCATGAGAACGGGACTTCATCTTGCTGCGGGTAGAATAAGAAACTATGTCAGGACTCTTTCGGCCACGGAACTTGGTGGTGTTGTTCTTTGCCATCGCCGCGGGGCTCCAGTTCTGCTCGACGCTCATGCTCATCGGCACGCTGGTGAACGGACGGCGCCTGCCTGAGTTTCCTTTCGACGTCAAGCCGGACGATCTCACCATCGGCACGGTTAGCAAATTCGCCGCCAATGGCCTGAACAAAAAAGACATCTTACTGGCATTAGATGGCGAACCGATGAAGTCGAGCGCCGCTTACAACAGCGCCATGCTACGCCATCACGCCGGAGACTCAATCACCATCCGAGCCTCGCGCGGCGGCGGCCCGCCGTTTGAAACGCGATTCACGCTGCCTGCCATGCGACCCCAAGGCCCTACTTGGGACGACACAAGCGCGGTGCTGTTTATTGGTATCCTCACGCCGTGGTTTTGCCTCATTCTGGGCGGCTTCGTGGCCATCCGGCGTCCCTCTGATCCGGCCGCCGTTTCGTTGTTCTTCTTTCTTTGGGGTCTCTCTCAATCCTTTCGCACCAACGGACAGTATGCGCTTGGCTTAACGCCTTGGATCGTGCTGCCCGCGTTCTTCTTGTTGAGCATCGGATTCGCCACCTGGCCGTCGGCGTTCCTCTGGTTTTCCGTCACCTTCCCCGACCCGCGCTCTCGATTCACAATACTGCGTTGGTTGCGGCTGCCCTTCACCGCGCTCGCCATCGTCTTTGGGGTCATCGGTGGCTTTGCCTCCGCCGCCGTTCACCAGTTGGGTACGGGCACACCGCCCTGGATGCGAGTGGACCGGTTTTTGCCCTCCTTCCTGCAACTCTTCCTGTTGGCTGCGCCGTTGTTGCTCGGCGCCACCAACCTGATTGTGAAAACCATACGCGAACCACAGCCCGCGCCGCGAAGGAAGCTACGGGTGTTGCTCGCTGGGCTCGCTCTCGGCATCCTGCCGCTGTTTCTGTTGGTTGTTTTGGGTGCCGTGCTCGACCGCGATCCGAACAGCTTCGGCCAGGCGGCTCTGCTTACCGTCTCGGGACTCTTCTTCTTTGTGCCCGCGACGATGGCGTATGTGGTTATTGTGCAGCGCGCGATGGATCTCGGTATTGCCGTCCGTCTGGGCCTTCAATATGCCCTTGCATCGAACACCGTGACCATCGTGCGGGCCTTGTTGACCTTGGTTCTGCTGTGGCTGGCCGTCAGCCTTGGCGCCGGCTCGATGTTGTCAGTGTGGCAGCGGTTTGAGGCCATTGGCGCTTGTGTGCTGGCCATCCTGCTCCTGGGACGGGCGGCCGCTTGGCTGCGGTCGCGTCTCGACCGGCGTTTCTTTCGCGAAGCAGTGGATGCCGAACGCCTGCTCGGAGGATTGAGCGAACAGGTCCACAGTATGATCGATCCGGAAACGTTGCTGCGAACGGTTTGTGCCACTATTTCGGAATCGTTGCACGTGCCGCGCGTCGTGGCGCTGCTGGTGGATGGCGATCTCCTCAGACCGGCAGCTGCGCATGGTTTTGGCGCGCACATGCTGCCGCCCGAGCTTGCCATCAGCGGAGTTCTGACGCGGGCGGTGGCAACCGGAGAGCGTGCCGTGCGAGTGATTGACGGGCAGTTTCCCGAACTCGACGCCGAATTGCTGTTACCCATGACCTCGAAAGGAAAGGTCCTCGGGGCCCTCGCCCTCGGCGGCAAACAAAGCGAAGAGCCGTTTTCTCCCTCGGACCTCCGCCTGCTCCAATCGGTATCGTCGCAAACCGGCCTCGCTCTGGAGAATTCCCGCCTCGCCGCCGCCTATGCCCAGGAGGCAGCTCTCCGCGAGGGCCTGCGGCGCGAGTTGGAGATTGCGCGCGATGTCCAGCAACGCCTCTTTCCCAAAAAGCCGCCGCAGGTGGAAGGACTCGACTTGGCGGGCGCCTGTCTGCCCGCACAGTCCGTGGGCGGCGACTATTTCGATTTTCTTGTCGGCCCCAACGGCGAACTCGGCTTGGCCGTTGGCGATGTCAGCGGCAAGGGAGTACCCGCCGCGTTGTTGATGGCGGGTTTGCAAGCGTCCCTGCGGGGCCTCAGCGCTGCCGGATTGCAGGATCTGGGCGATCTGTTAACCAAACTGAACCGCCTGATTTATGATCTCACTCCCACCAGCCGCTTCGCGACGTTTTGGTATGGATTGTACGATCCGGCTTCGGGACGCTTGCGTTTGGCGTCCGCGGGGCACAATCCGGCACTCCTGTTGCGGCGTTCGGGCGAGTTGGAGTGGTTGACTACAGGCGGCATCGGGTTGGGTCTGTCCTCCCGTTCCACCTACTGCCAGAGCGAGGTGGTGTTGGCGCCGGGCGACCGGCTCATCCTTTATACAGATGGCGTCACCGAAGCCATGAACGAGACGTACGAGGAGTTCGGGGACCAGCGTCTGGTGGCGGCCGTGCGTAGCGCTCCCGTGGCGGGAGCCGGCGCGATGCTGGCCCATATCATGAGTGAGGTGAGGGCGTTCGCTGGCGCCACGCCGCAGCATGACGACATTACCGTGGTCACGGCGGAACGCCTCGCCTCACCAAGCACCGCAGCGTAGAAGCCGCTATCCTCGGAACATGGATCAGCTACAGTTTGTCTGCCAGCCCGGTTGTACGAACTGTTGTGAAGTAAAAGGGTATGTGTACCTGACCGAAGACGACCTCACGCGGGCGGCGGCTTATGTCGGCATGACCACCACGGCCTTTGAGCGCAAGTATGTGTACCGCACCAAACATCTGTTGCGGCTGCGAAAGCCACGCGAGAAGCAGTGCAAGTTTCTCGAAAAGACAGGGTGTTCCATCCATCCGGCGAAGCCCACACAGTGCCGCCTCTTCCCGTTCTGGCCAGAGCTTTTGGAGAATGTCGATACGTGGCGGGCCACTGCGGCGCGATGCCCGGGAATCGGAAAAGGCCCCCTGATTCAGATCGGCGCAGCCATGGAAATCGCCTCAGAGATGGATCGGGCTTACCCGACGATGGCCCAGGATCCCATCACATAAACGCGGCAAATTCTCGCCGCTGGCAAGTTTTTACCACCCCTCCCCCCGCACCTCTTCCTGACCTATCAAGCACTTACCCACGGTCTTCTTTCTGCTTGGTACGTACTGCATGCTCGATCCAATAGCCACTCGCATTGAACACTACATGGATCTGCTCAGCCAACGACAGAAACTCACGGCGTCCAACATCGCGAATGCGGAGACGCCGGGCTACCACACTCGTGATATCGACTTTCAATTCGAATATATGAGCCAGATCGAAGGGCAATCGCCGCAGACCATACTGCCCCCGGGCCTCACCACTCGCAACGACGGTAACAATGTCAACCTCGACCGGGAAGCACGGATGTTGTCGGAAAACGCGATGCGCTTCAGCCTGGCATCGCAAATGATGCGCTCGCAGATCCGCATGGTGCGGTCCGCCATTCAGGATGGGAAGAACTCATGAGCCTCTTTTCTCTGCTTTCCGTCAGCAGTTCCGGAATGTCTGCCCAACGCAGGCGTGCGGAACTGCTCGTCGAAAATATCGCCAACTCGGAAACCACACGGACACCGGAAGGGGGGCCCTACCGCCGCAAGGACGCGGTGTTCGCCAGTCACGAACAGGATTCTCCCTTTTCGGCGGTCTTTCAAACGGAAATCGGCCGTGGAGTGACCGGTGTGGAAGTGTCCCAGATCGTCGAGGATACCTCCGAACCGGAGAAGAGATACGTGCCCGGACATCCGGATGCGGATAAAGATGGCTACGTATCATTCCCGAATATAAAGCCTGTAGAAGATATGGTCGATCTGATGAGTGCAACACGAAGTTATCAGGCGAATGTCTCAGCCATTGCGGCTGTGAAGGACATGATTCAGCGCTCCATCGATTTGATGCGCTGACCTAAGAAAGGAAACCGGCGATGTCATTGCCCATTCAGGGTCTGTCCGGAGGGATGCGGATGCCCGACCTGGCAGCCACTTCGCCAGCGGCCGGGACGGCGAGCGGTGGAGAGTTCCAATCGGTCTTTCAAGATGCCGTACGGCGTGTGGATGATTTCCAAAAGGACGCCGGGAAGTCGATGGAGCGGCTGATGTCCGGGGAGTCCGAAGAGGTGCATCAGACTGTTCTGGCGGCGCAGCGCGCCGAACTGTCCCTGGATTTCTTCCTCCAGGTGAAAAACAAGGCCGTTCAGGCCTACCAGGAAATCATGCGCATGCAGCTGTGACGGCGCTAGACTACCCCGGCCATGGACCAGCTTAAGCTTCTTTTAGAACGCCTCTCCTTACGCCAGAGAATCACCATCGTACTGGTGGCGATACTCGCCAGTGGTGGCCTGTTCGCAGTCGCCCGCTGGAACAAGGAAAGAGACTTCCACCCCCTCTTCCGCGAGGTTGGGTCTCAAGATGCCGGGGCGGTGGTGAATCGCCTCAAAGAGTTGAACGTCGACTATCGGGTTGCTGAAAATGGCGGGACCATTCTTGTTCCCTCCTCGCGCGTCGCCGAAGTGCGCCTGCAATTGGCCGCTGCCGGCCTGCCGAAGAGCGGGCGCATTGGCTTTGAACTGTTCGACGGCACCGATTTCGGAAGCACCGAATTCGCCGAGCAGGTGAAGTATCACCGCGCGATTGAAGGAGAGTTGGAGCGCTCCGTCATGTCGCTGGCGGAGGTGGAATCGGCGCGTGTCCACGTCACATTCGGCAAGGACTCGGTCTTCGTCGAGTCGCGCCAACCGGCCAAAGCCAGTGTCACGGTGAAACTACGGGCCGGTGCCACGCTATCGCCGTCGAACGTCACCGGAATCTGCCATCTCACAGCCAGCGCGGTGGAGGGCCTGCTGCCCGAGGCGGTATCTGTCATCGATGTCCAGGGAAACCTGTTGAGCAAGCCGCGGCGCCCGGTTGGCGCGGACGGAGTAGAGACCTCGGACGGGGCGCTTGAGTTTCAACAAAAGATGGAGAGGGACTATCTTGCCAAAGTCCATTCGCAACTGGATCCACTGTTGGGCACGGATAAGTACCGTGCCAGCGTGTCAGTGGAATGCGACTTTACGAGTGGGGAACAGAGCGAAGAGACTTTCGATCCCGGGAAATCGGTGATGTCGTCTTCGCAGCGTACGGAAGAAGCGAGCGGGGCTAATGCCGCCGCTGGACTCCCCGGAACAGCTTCGAATTTGCCCCGGCCAGGCCTCCGCTCCGGTTCCGGAGGAGGATCCGGGGTGACCCGGCGGACCGAGAATACCAGCTACCAGTCCAGCCGCCTGGTGAAGCGTTTGCGCCTCCCACAGGGCGCCATTCGTCGCCTCTCGATCTCCCTACTGGTCGATCAGGCGGTGCGCTGGGAAGGCACCGGTCCAAAAGCGAAAATGTCTCTTATCCCTCCGTCGCCGGAACGCCTGCTGGGCATCCGGAACCTCATCTCCGGAGCGGTTGGGTTGCAGGCGCAACGCGGCGACCAACTTCTGGTTGAGACTCTTCCATTTGAATCGACCTTGACCCAAGGTCCTCCCGAGGCGCCGCCCTCTCTGTTGGCTCCGCCGCCAGTCGCGCCGGGCACAATGAAATTGCCGGAATGGGCCGATAAGCTTCAAAAGAAGGTCGGTATGCCGGTACTCCTTGGAATGGCGGGTGGCGTCCTGCTCGCGCTGTTGGGCGGGCTTGGGTTCTTCCTGGTTCGCATGCGGACAAAGAAAACGAAGATCAAGGCCGGCGCCGCTCCCGCAATCGCGGGCGGTGCTGGAGGCAAGGCCGAGATTGCGGCCCCTCAGGGTCCGTCCGTCGAATCGCAGATGCACGCCAAACTGGCTGAGAATGCGGCACAGCAGGAGAAGCAGGAACTGGAAATGCTCAACGCTCTTGCTGTCCCATTCACCGCCACTAAGAAGACCGAGGTTCTGAAGAAACACATCACGGAACAGGCAAAGAAGGATCCGTCGGCTCTCGCTCACATCATGCGAACTTGGCTCAATGAAGGGGAGGAACGGTGATTACCAATACCGGCAAGCCAGCCGAAGAGATCAGTGGCATTCGCAAAGCGGCCGTCCTCACGGTGATGTTGGGGGAGGTGGCGAGCGCGGAAGTCTTCAAGCAGATGGATGAGGATGAGGTCGGACTGATTGGCCGGGAAATCGCCCGGCTCACCACTATTTCGTCAGAGGTGGCCGAAGAAGTTCTCGACGAGTTCTACCAGATGCTGATGGCGCACGACTACGTGCTCAAAGGCGGTTTGGACTACGCGAAGAAAGTCCTCATCGGAGCCTTTGGGCCGGAGCAGGCAAAGAAGCTTCTCGATCGTCTGATGAAACAACTGGGCACGGAGGCCGCAAGTTTTGATGCGCTTCAGAAGGCCGATCCGCAGCAACTTGCCAAGTTCATCCATTCCGAACATCCCCAGACCATCGCACTGATCCTCTCGCATCTCAATCCCTCTCAGGCCGCCGGACTACTCTTCTCGCTGCCCTCGGAGTTGCGCGCCGACGTTGCCTTGCGCATGGCCAGCCTGGAACAAATCTCGCCGGACATTATTTCCAAGATCGCAGGGATTATCGGCCAGAAGTTGAAGGCCCTGGGCGAACTCAGCCGCGAGTCGTACGGCGGTGTTCGTGCCGTAGCCGAAATGTTCAACCGTATGGACTCGACATCGAGCAAAGAAATTCTGGACACCCTTGAGCAGGCTGATGGGAATCTGGCAGAGACTATCCGGCATTTGATGTTCGTCTTCGAGGATCTGCTATTGATCGATCCCAACGGTCTGAAGGAAGTCCTCTCGCGCGTAGACCGAAAATTGTTGACCGTTGCGCTCAAAGGAACCAGCGATCAGCTACGAAATCACTTCTTGCAGTGCATGTCGCAGCGCGGCGCGGAAATGTTGCGCGAAGACATGGATTCACTCGGCCCTGTGAAGATTAAGGAAGTCGAGGCGGCGCAACAGCAGATAATTTCCGTCGTGCGGCAGTTGGAAAACGAGGGTGTCATCAGCATGAAGGGCACGGTGGGCGAACAGTATGTCGTCTAGCATCCTCCGGCCGGACGAGGCAATGGATGCGAAGCCCATCGACTGGATCCGGGCTCCAGGGGAACCCGTTCAGTCTCAGTCGCCCGTGGGTGCTGCCAAGGAGCCGTCGAGCCAGGAAACCGAATCTCTTTGGAAGGCCGCTTTGCAGAAAGCGGAACTGGAGGCAAAGAATCGATCAGAGTCTGAATTTCAGCGTGGTTTGGCCGAGGGCGAGGTCATCGGGCAGCACCGCGCGGCGGCCAAGGTCGACCCCTTGTGGGAACGCCTCTCGCGTACCATCGCGGACCTCGCAGCCTACCGTGACCGCTTTCGCAAGGAGTCGGAGAAAGATCTCGTGGGGTTGTCGCTGGCAATCGCGCGCCGTGTCTTGCGTCGCGAATTGAATGCCGAACCTGACGCCATTCTCGGTCTCGTGAAAGTCGCCTTGGAAAGAATCAGCTTGCGCGAAGTTCATCGTGTCCGGCTTAATCCGGAGGATGCGCCCGTTGTTCGCCGGCATTTGGCTCAGATGCAGGCTCCGGCGGGAATTGAAATCGAAGCCGATTCCTCGCTCGAGCGCGGGGCCGTTATCTTCGAGACCAGCCGCGGCAGCCTCGATGCCAGCGCGGAAACGCAACTCTCCCAAATAGAACGCGGCTTCGCCGACATGGTCAGGAGACAAGAATGACCGGCTGGAACGTGGCGCCGTATTTGGAGTGCCTGGAGCACGTCGACCCTGTCGAGTGGGCCGGAGTGGTCACCGAGTTGGTCGGATTGTTGGTGGAATCGCGCGGGCCGGCAGCCGCCGTCGGTGACTTCTGCCACATTCAGACAGGGGCTGGACGTGAGCTCCGCACGCAGGTTATTGGTTTCCGCAACGGTCGTGTATTGTCGATCCCGCTCGAAGAGACAGGCGGGCTCCAGGCGGGTGACCGCATCGTCGCCCGGGCCGAGGATGCCAAGGTGGAAGTCGGCCCCGGTCTCTTAGGCCGTGTCCTCGACGGCTTCGGTCGTCCGATGGACGGCGGTCCGC
>JBDTMC010000103.1:0-19304 GCA_039934475.1 Bryobacteraceae bacterium
CGAACGGATCGTTGGACGCGGCCATCAGCGGCGATGGTTTCTTCGTCGTCAAGGACCAACAAAACCAGACACTGTACACTCGTGCCGGCAACTTCCGAATGGATGCACAGGGCAATCTGCTGACGGCCTCCGGCGAGAACGTACAAGGCTGGAGCGCGGTGAACGGTAAGGTAAGTGCGAGCGGAGCGATCGGCAACATTTCACTCCCCGTGAGCGGCGCGGTCCCGGCTACTGTGACCACGAAGATGTCGATGAACGTGAACCTGAATGCAGGAGCCACGGTAGGAGATGCCGCGACGGGGACGTTCTCGACGCCGGTTCAGGTGGTTGACTCCCTTGGCAATACGCACATCCTCACGGCTACTTTCACGAAAACGGACGCGAACAAATGGGAATACAAAGTGGAGATCCCGAAGGCCGACCTGAAAGACGGAGGGGCGACGGAACTATCGACGGGATCCTTGGCATTCGATGCCACCGGATTTCTCAGCGCTCCCGCCGCGACAGACGCTCCGATCGATGTGAAGATAGCCGGCCTTGTCGACGGCGCGGCAGACCAGACTGTGGCTTGGAGCATGTGGGACAGCGGCTCATCCGCGATCACACAGTTCGCGCAGACTTCAGCGATGTCTTCGGTGACGCAAGATGGCGCGGAAGCAGGTGAGATTTCCAGCATCGCCCTGAAGAACGGTGGGGCCATCACCGCCCATTTCTCGAACGGCCAGGATCTGGTGATCGGACAACTGGCGGTGGCGAGCATCCGTAATCCAGAATCGCTGGTAGGCGTTGGGAATAACAATCTGAAGAGTTCGACCACAACGGGCGAAGCGGCCATAGGAGAGGCGGCGAGCGGCGGCCGGGGGAAGATTGTCGGCGGAGCGCTGGAAGCATCCACCATCGACATCGCCCGCGAGTTCACCAGCCTGCTCACTATGCAGCGCAGCTACCAAGCCAACTCGAAGGTCATCACGACCTCCGACGACATGATGCAGCAGACGATCGCCATGATCCGGTAACGCCATGGCTAATGCCGATGCCCTCGCAAGGATGCTTGATATCCCGCTGGAGATCGATGTGAGTGTGGACGGTCCCACTCTAACGCTGAGCCAGATTCTCGCTTTACGAGTGGGCACTGTGGTGGCGACACAAAAGAGAGTGGGCGAGGAGTTTGGTATCTTCGCCGCAAACACGCAGGTCGGGTTCGGTGAAATCGCGGTTTCACAAAATCGTGTTTTCGTGCGAATGACCCGCTTTGCCGGGCGGCGCTGAATGATTCACTGGTTGCGGACAAACATCGTGCGAATCGGCTGGAAGCGGCCCGGACCAGGGCCGCGGCTACAGTCCATTGAACGGCTGACGCTGACGCCCCATCACTCGCTCCACCTGGTGCGGGTTGACGATCGGACCGTCATGGTTGCCGTCTCACCATCGTCCTGTACGGTTACCGAGATGACGCCATCGCGTGAGGAGTTAGAGTGATCCTCGCACAGTCTGCCCGTTTCCTCCTGGCTGTGCTGTTGATGGCGGCGGCGGCCGGCGCTGCACCGCCGCAGTCCGCCTCGACGTTTGGCGTCAATCTCTCGAACAGCAAGGACGCCGCCAGTGCGCCGATGCAGATCGTCATCTTACTGACGGTACTGACAATGCTGCCGGCTGTTGTCATGTCCGTGACGCCTTTCCTGCGGATCTCCATCGTGCTGCACTTTCTGCGCCAGGCGCTGGGAACGCAAACGACACCGTCGAATCAGGTGATGGTAGGGGTTTCGCTGTTTCTGACAATGCTGCTGATGCAACCCATTGCGAGTGAGATGTACCACAAAGGCTGGGAGCCGTTCCAAAGCAACCAGCTTAGTTCCGATCAGGCGTTTGACGCGGGCGCCAAACCGCTGAGGACTTTCCTGGCGAAGTTTGTGCGGGAGAAAGACGTACAGCTTTTTCTGACCATTACGCAGGCGCCAAAGCCACACAACCCAGGAGAACTGGAGTTGCGAGTCCTCATCCCGGCCTATATTCTGTCGGAGTTGAAAGCCGGGTTTCAGATCGGCGCAATGCTCTTCCTGCCCTTTCTGATTATCGATCTGGTGGTGGCCTCGGTCACGCTCTCAATTGGAATGGTGCAACTGCCTCCGGTGATGATTTCCGCTCCGTTCAAGATCCTGCTGTTTGTGCTGGTGGACGGGTGGAACCTTGTGATCGGCTCGCTGATGAAGAGTTTTTACTGATACTACTATGTCACCCGAAATGGTCATTGAGGTCCTCCGTCAGGCTTTGCTGACGGCGTGCGTTGTGAGCTTGCCGCTGCTGGCCGTGGGATTCCTGATCGGCATCGTCATGAGCCTGGTGCAGATTGTGACTTCGATTCAGGACACTGCGTTCGGAGCGGTCCCGCGGTTGGCCGCGTTCCTGCTGGCATTCATCGTTACCCTGCCCTGGATGCTACAGAAGATGGTTGCCTATTCGACGGCGATCTTCGGCGATCTCGGGAAATATGCCCGGTAGTGTCTCCGTAGCGACGTCTTCCCTTCTCGGGTTCCTACTCGTGCTGATCCGGATCGGGGGCGTGTTCGTTTTTGTGCCGATTCCGGGCTTGAAAACCGGCGCGGATATGGCGCGAATCATTTTCACGCTGGCCGTGTCGGTAGCGCTTTACCCACAGTGGCCGCAAGTTTCCGGAGATGTGTCCGCGGGATTGTTCACTCTTTGGCTGTTCAGCGAGGCGGCGTTGGGCAGCACGATTGGCCTGGCAGTAAGTTTCCTCACGGAATCATTCGCAGTGGGCGCTCAGGTGATGGGCCTGCAGGCAGGCTACGCCTACGCGTCAACGATCGATCCGGGCACACAAGCCGATTCGAGCGTTCTCGTAGTGTTCTCACAACTCGCGGCGGGAACGATATTCTTCGCCTCGGGACTACACCGGGAAGTCATTCTCATCCTGGTTCGCACCCTGAAGATCTATCCGCCGGGCAGTTTCAGTCTTTCGCGAGGGTTGGTAGAGCAGATCCTGGAAGCGGGCTCGTTGATGTTCTCCACCGGCCTGCGGCTGGCGCTGCCGGTGATTGCCGTTTTGATCCTGGTGGATATTTCCCTGGCGCTGCTGGGGCGGGTGAACGCGCACCTGCAGTTGCTTACGTTGTCGTTCCCAATCAAGATGCTTGTCGGCCTGTTCCTGCTGGCCTGGACCACACTCCTGTTCCCGGCGGTGTTTCGTGGGGAGAGTGGCGTGCTGATGTCGCTTGTGCAGCGCCTACTGGCGCATTAGCCTCATGTCCGACAAGAGCCAGAAAACCGAGAAACCGACTCAACGCCGCCTGACGAAAGCGCGCGAAGACGGTAACTTTCCATCAGCCAAGCTGTTGGTTAGCGCGCTCCAGTTTGCCGCCTTTGTGGCCATGCTTTCGGCCTGGGGCGGAGAGTGGATCGCAAGCTTGAGGGTGCTGGCGGCGGAGATCTTGAATCGCGCAGCGGCGCGGGACCTGCAAGGCGCTGAGATTGTCGGTATCGGATTGAACCTGCTGAAGCAGATGTTTCTGCCCCTGGCCGTGCTTGGCTTTGTTTTGGTAGTGGTGACAGTGGCCGTACAACTAGTGTTCACCCAGTTCGGCATGAGTCTGAAAAAGCTCGCGCCCGATCTGAAGCGCCTCAGCCCGCTGGCGAAAATCAAAGATCTCCCAAAACAGAATGTACCGGCGATGCTGCAGGCGGTCGTGATGCTGCCGGTGTTTGGCGTTGTCATCTACGCGCTGGTGGCAGACAACTTCGAGGCTTATCTTACCCTGCCGCTGAAGAGCATCAATGCGGGTGCGGTCCAGCTTTCAGGATCCATCTTCGCGTTGCTGTGGAAGGCAGCGGGGTTATTCCTGGTTTTCGGCTGCGTGGACATGTTTCGCCAGCGAATGCGGTACCAGCAGGACATGAAGATGACGAAGCAGGAAGTTCGCGACGAATCGAAGGAGATCGAAGGCAACCCGATGATGAAACTGCGCATCCGGCGCCTGCGCCGCGATGCTGCTCGCCGGAACATGATGAAGGCGGTGCCCACGGCAACGGCCGTGGTTGTCAATCCTACGCACTTCGCCGTCGCCCTGAAGTACGACGCCGGCGCGCCTGGCGCTCCGACGGTGGTGGCAAAGGGGAAGAACTTCCTGGCGCTGCGGATCAAGCAGACCGCGATCGATAACGGAGTGCCGATTATCGAGAATCCACCATTGGCCCAAGTTCTCTACAAGTCCGTGGATGTGGGGCAGGAAATTCCGGCCCATCTCTATCGCGCCGTCGCGGAAATCCTCGCCTACGTCTTCCGTCTGATGAACGGCAAGCTACCTGCATAAGACAAATCCAACTTCTCTGAGGAGCAGGCACTTTGGCAGACACCAACACGATCGCGACACCCGCGCCCTGGAAGCAATTATCAAACTTGGCTGGCACTAATTGGCGGGAATTGGGCGTTCCGCTCGCCGTCTTAGGAATCATCGTCGCCCTCATCACGCCGATGCCGAGCTTCCTGCTCGACTTGTTCATCGTCACCGACATCATGATCTCAGTGATTGTGATGATGGTCGCGATGTACATCACAAAGCCTTCGGAATTCAGCGTGTTTCCAACAACTCTCCTGCTCTGCACACTGTTCCGGCTGGCATTGAATGTGTCGTCTACGCGGCTGATTCTGATGAACGGAAACACGGGTACTTCGGCGGCCGGCGATGTGATTCAGGCTTTTGGAAACTTCGTAGTAGGTGGCAATTACATCATCGGCACGGTGATCTTCCTGGTTTTGATTGCGATCCAATACGTGGTGATCAACCACGGCGCAGTTCGCATCTCAGAGGTCACCGCCCGATTCACTCTCGACGCGCTGCCAGGGAAGCAGATGGCCATCGATTCGGACCTGAATTCAGGGTTGATCGACGAGAACGAAGCGCGCAAACGACGCAAGCAGTTAGCGAGCGAAGCGGAGTTTTACGGCGCCATGGACGGCGCCTCGCGCTTCACCCAGCGCGACGCGATTGCGAGCATCCTGATCACCGGAATCAACATCATCGCGGGGTTCCTGATTGGTGTCTTCCAGCACGGAATGGATCTCAAGCACGCGCTGGAAACCTACACGGTGCTAACGATTGGCGATGGACTTGTGACCGTCATCCCGGCGCTGATGATTTCGATTTCCGGTGGTCTCATCGTCACCCGGGCCAGCTCCGATGCGCGCCTAGGCAAGGATGTGGGAACACAATTGTTCGGCAGTCCCCAGCCCCTCTTGCTGGCAAGCGGCGCGATGGTCGCACTTTCTTTGTTTCCAGGGTTGCCGATGCTGCCGTTCCTGGGGCTCGGTTCAGCGCTCGGCTTCTGCGGCTGGAATATGCGAAAGGAGAACGAAAGTGTCAAAAAAGCGAACAGTAGTGTCAAACCGGCTGCGAAGGACGAGCTAGAAGCACTGGTGCGTGTGGAACCAGTGGCTTTGGAAATGGGGCTGGGGCTACTGAAGTTCGTGGGCGGGGGACAGGACTCACCGCTGATCAAACGCATCGCCGGCATCCGGCGTCAACTGGCATCGGAGCTCGGATTTCTGTTGGGGCCGGTTCGCGTGGCAGACAACGTGGCGCTGAAAGCACACGAGTACACCATCACGCTGAAGGGCGCCATCATTGCGCGATATGAACTTCCGCCCGGCTGTGAGCTGGCAATTCCCGTGGGTAAGTTAGACGCCCCTGCCGGAGGTAAGCAGACCAAAGAACCGGCCTTCGGCATGGTGGGATGGTGGATACCGGCGGAACAGGCGGAACTGGCGCGGCGACGGGGCTTCACGATAGTGGACCCGGTGAGTGTGATGGGCACGCACTTAGCCGAGATCGCGCGGCGTTACGCTCACGAATTGTTCTCACGGCAAGATGCGAAACGTCTGCTTGACAGGGTTGCGGTGGAACATCCCAAGGTGATTGAAGATCTGGTCCCAAAATTGCTACCTCTAGCGGTAGTCCAACGAGTCATCCAGAATCTGCTCCGTGAACGCGTATCGATTCGCGACGCGGTGAGCATTTTCGAGGCTCTGGGAGAGGCAGCAGTGACGACCCGGAATCCGATTCTATTGACGGAATATGTGCGACAGGCGATGCGGCGGATTGTAGTGAAACCGTACCTTAACGCAACCGGGGATTTACAAGCATACCTGGTGGACCCATCAATCGAGCAAATGGTGGAATCGGCTGTGGAACACGGCGAACAAAACAGCCATCTGGCAATGGCGCCGCCAGTCATTCGAGACCTGCTGCAGCGCGTCGCGCAGAGGGTGAGCCATCCCGAAGCATCGGTACTGGCGATCACAAGTTCGGGTTCGCGCTATTTCTTGCGGCAACTGGTGGAGCCAACTATACGTAACCTCCACTTCATCTCTCATAATGAGATTCCGATGGAGACAAAGATCGTCTCCCTGGGAGTGATTCAATAACATGCCTGCACTTGAGAACAATCACCGGGTTTACGTAAAGTCCTACTTTGCCAACACGATCAAGGAAGCGATCGGCCAGGCGCGGGAGGAACTGGGGCCTGACGCAATGTTGCTGAACTCACGCGAGGCGACTCCGGAAGGCGCTCATCTGGGCGCGTACGAAGTGGTGTTCGCCACCCCTCCCCCGGCGATGCAGCCGGTGCTGGAGGAATCAACCAATCCGGTAGAGCAACTGCAGCGGCGCATGGATGAGATCCGGGAGTTGGTGGAGATCATTAGCCATCCCCCGGTAAAGGCTCCGCCGCCGTCGGCGATTGTGGAAGGGTCGCTGCAGCAGGCGGGGTTTACCAACGACTTTGCAAGCGAGCTGGTTGCGGCCGCACAGCGGCGCTTGACGAATGAGTCGGTGACTGAGATTGGGCGTCCCCGTGCTTTGCCGGTGTGGGACGTGGAGACGATTCTTCAGTCGCTACAAGTGGAACTTCGGAGTCGCATCACTGTCCAGCCCGAGACGGGGCGCGTCACGGCGCTGGTGGGACCTCCCGGCTGTGGCAAGACGACGGCGCTGGTCAAGCTGGCCGTGAGGGCGATGATCTCGGGGCGACCCGTGCGATTGCTCTCGACGGACAACTGCCGGATCGCGGCCGCAGATCAGCTGCGGTCCTATTCGGTTCTACTCGGGCTGCCCTTCCGAACGTTGGAGGCAGGCGCGTCGCTGGAGAAAGTGGTTTCGTCTTTTCCCGAGAACAGCCTCGTTCTCATCGACACTCCAGGTTTCAGTTCCGCGGCGCTCAGTGAGAACGGCGGTGGACTGTCCACCGTATTGAGCGGATATCCGGACATCGACATTCATCTGGTTTTGCCGGCCTACATGCGCGGCGCCGATATGGCGCGGGTGGCCGGGCGCTACGAAGCGTTCCATCCGACAAAGCTACTATTCACCAACCTCGATGAAACTGAAAGCTTCGCGGCCATGTTCAGCGAGGCGGCGCGATCTGGCCTGCCGCTTTCCTTCTTTGGGACGGGGCAAGTTGTTCCGGACGACATGGAGCCTGCCTCAATTGCCCGAATCACAGAGTCGCTGCCGGGAGCGTCGTCTCACTACGAGCGCGCGGTTGCCTGAAGCCATGCTTGCCCCCGGTTCTCAAAGCTACGGTCATCTCGGCAGCGACGCTGGCCAAGACAGGGAGAACCTGATCTTAGGGCATCTGCCTCAGGTGTACTCGATCGCCAGGCAAGTGCACAACCGGCTTCCGGCGAGCGTCAGCTTTGATGACGTGGTCTCAGCGGGCACGATCGGATTGCTGGCTGCCGTTGACAACTTCGACCCGTCTTTGAACGTTCAGCTGCGGACCTACGCGGACCGCAGGATCCGAGGCGCAATCATGGACAGCCTGCGGGATATGGACTGGGCGCCACGTTATACACGGAAGCGGGCCAGGCAAATTGAGGCAGCGATCCAGAACGCCAAACAGCGCCACGGGCGGGATCCGTCAGAGGAAGAGATTGTCACTGAACTTCAAATCAGCGCTGAGGAATATCACAAGTGGCTGCTGGAGATGCAGAGCGTTGAGTTGGAGTGCCTGGAGTTTACATCCGCGGAGGGCCAGAACAGCGGCCCGCTGCAGTTCCTCTCAGACGACGAGGAGAAATGGCCGTCGAAGATCGCCGAGCGAGCCGACCTGGAGAGAGTGCTGGCGCTGGCTTTGGAGAGAATGCCCAAGATTGAGCGCACCGTTCTAAGCCTCTACTACTACGAGGAGTTGAATCTTCGCGAGATATCTGAAATCGTCAATCTGCATCTTTCGCGAGTGGCGCAATTGCGCGTGCAGGCGATCCTTCGGCTGCGAAGTCACTTCGAGAGAGTCTGGCTTACTCCGACAACGAGGAAAATATGACTGTCGAGAAGATTATCGATGCCTGGCTGCCGTCGTTAGCGGCAGTGATCGAGCAGGAGATGGGATCGAAGCCAGTGCTGGCGAGGACCGCGACACCGTTTGATGCGGCAACGCTCACGTGGTGGCAGCAGTCTTTGGCTTACGCGCCGGGGGCTATTGTTTGGGTTGGCGCGAGCGACTCAACAGTGGCTGATATCGTCGGAAAGTCGCTGCCATCGGCGCTGGGACTTTCGTGTGAGAGTCTGGTGGCCGCGGGTTCGGAGATTCCGTCGACGATTGCAGCGTTAGACGTACGGTTGCCCGGCAGTTCGGCGTTCACGGTAGCGCTGGGTTTCAACCAGGAGCTTATAGAAGTGTTGTTGGGAGGCGCCGCCAACGGCCGTACTCTTGACCTGATCCTGGATGTGGAACTGCCCCTGACCGTCTCTTTCGGACGGACTCGGATGCCGTTGGGACGAGTGCTCGACCTGACCGCCGGCGCGGTGGTGGAGCTAAACCGGTTCATTGAGGATCCGGTGGACATTCTGGTGAACGGCCGCGTGGTCGCCCGTGGTGAAGTTGTGGAAGTGAGAGGCAGCTACGGAGTCCGTATCACCGAGATTGCGAGCCGCGGCGAAAGAATTGAGAGCGGATCGCTGCCCCTCGGTGCTGCCGCCGCATCCTCTGTGTCCCATCCGATCAGGATTCAATAACTCTATGCCATTCACGTGGATTCTCAACCCGATTACTCTGTTGTCGCTGCTGGCAGTGGCGATGGTGTCTTGTTTGTTTCTGTTCGTATCGCTGAAGCGCGAAGTAGTTGACCTACGGAGGTCCGCGGAGGATATGCGCAGTCAATTGTCCGGCACCATCGATTGCCTCGCCCGCGACTTGGAACGCCTTGAGGAGAAATTGGTGAAATCGGAAAGAGAGCCGTCGCGGCCCGCGCCCGTGGACGAGGTGCGACTGACCCGGCGGGAACAGGCGCTTCACATGTTTGCTCGCGGCGAGTCACCGGGTTCCATCGCGACGACGCTGCAGGCTCCGCGGAGCGAGATTGAACTGGTGCTGAAGGTTGCAGGATTGAAACGTCCACCGCAGTGAGCGGCGGTGACGGCGCTACGCGACCTGCCTGAGCCCGGTCTTCTCCCCTGACACTGTTTGGCGCTCGGACCTACTCAACGCGGCCACCGTGCCACGTTCGAAACCCGGAACTACTTCGGATGAGCATCCCGGGACAGTTCGAACCGGTAGTTGCGAAGCTTCATGATCAAGGTGGTACGCTTGAGGCCCAGCAGGTCAGCCGCGGCGGTCTTGTTGCCACCGGTTTTTCGTAGCGCCTGTTCCAGCAATTGAAATTCGAGAGTACTGAGCGCCTGTTCCAGGTTCAGAGAGCCATTGAATTCCACGGTGGGGCCGGCCGTGGCTTTCAGCGGCACAACCGGACTCTCGTTAGTCAAACGAAAATCGGCTGCCAGCAGGAGTTCACGATCGCCGCTGAGCGCCACAGCCATCTCCACTGTATTTTCGAGTTGCCGAACGTTTCCCGGCCAAGGGCAACGGCAGAGCCGCACCATGGTCTCCTGGGAGATCCGCTTAACGGGAATGCCTTCACTCTTACAGACCTTGTCGACGAAAAAATGAACCAACGCGGGAATATCCGAGGTGCGTTCGCGCAACGGCGGCATCTGCATGGGAACTACGTTTAGGCGATAGTACAGATCTTCGCGGAAACGACCCTGCCGGATGCGTTCCTCGAGATCGACATTCGACGCGGCAATCACGCGGACATCCACTTTGATTGTTTCGGAACTTCCCAGGCGCTGTATCTCCTTTTCCTGCAAGACACGGAGGAGCTTTGCCTGGAGGTCGAGAGGCATGTCGCCGATTTCGTCGAGAAACAACGTGCTCTTGTGAGCCTGCTCGAACCGTCCCACCCGAGCATTAATCGCACCGGTGAATGCTCCTTTAACATGGCCGAAGAGTTCCGCCTCCAACAGGTGCTCAGGAAGGGCGCTGCAATTCACTGCCACCATCTGCGAAGCGGCACGCGGACTAGCCATGTGCAGGGCGCGAGCGGCCATCTCCTTCCCTGTCCCGGTCTCACCCGTGATGAGGACTGTGCTGCGGCGGGAGCCGATGAGGCGGACCAGGCTGGCGATCTGCTGCATGGGCCTGCTATCACCAATCAGGAATCGCCGCCACGGTTCTTCCGCATGAGCCTGGCCGATGGCGCGGCTTCGCTGGCTACTCTCGTCAATGGCGCTGATCAGAGCGGACACAATTTCTTCCGGATCGTCGGAACCCGAAAAGCACTGATAGGCGCCGAGTTTAGCGAGCCGCACGGCGCCCGCGGCCGTCAGGTCCGGGCTGCACACAACTGCGGGCACACTGGAATTCACCCTCTGGATCGCTGCCATTGTCTCGGCTACGGCAAAGGAGGACGAACCCTGGATCCATACGCAGTCGATTGCCTTGGAGGCGGCCAACTCGAGAGCCTGGTCCAGTTCGGTGACCCGAGTCACGTGAAGAGGGGCCAGCCGTTGTTCCCATGTCTGGATGTTGTGAGTGAGGTCATTGTCCGCCACCCAGAGAAGACGTGCGAGATTGCCAGAATTGAGGGGGAAGAGACCCGAAGAAGCTTGTTGACACTGTTCACTAATACGATAATTTTGGTTTATTGGCACTGAAGTCATCCCAAGCACGCTTTAGTACTAATCCTACCAGGACTTTTTTACTATGTACTAGATATATTAGTACTATTCCTGGTGGTCTTGGGAGGTATTTCTAGGATTTTTTTGGCCCATCGCGACTTTTTTGAGAAGAGGGTTACGCGGGGTGACGGAAGGTTCGATTTCAGTGTCCAGAGGCAGGTTGGGAACCTGTCCTTGTGCTCCGAAAGAGGCCATTGGAGGCGCCGTTCCAGGTAGCCAGATATATATCCGACGCCTGATTCTCCGCCTCGCGCTCCTCTTCGTACCGGTGTTCTTCGAATTTACGATCGCGGAGTTTTTCCAAAAGGCGGGCCCGACGTTGCAGTTCGACCAAGGCCCGGCGTTCCTGTTCCAGGCGCTGCTCGGCAGAGGCGATTTGGGTTCGATAGTGAAGCTCCAGCTTCGCGGCGCGAATACGAAAGTAGGCGAGAGCGGAGAGTTCCGAGGCAGTCGGCAGATCGGAGTGAATTACTTCCCGCCGCACCGCGACGCATGCGGCGGAATGGGTCTCCAGCTCCTGTTGGGAGCGCAGCAGAGCCCCGTAGCACGCGCTCATTCGGGCCTGGGAGAGGTCACATTGCTGTTGCTGCCAAGCGAGAACGCGTTGCAAGCGAAACCGGAAGGCGGACATAGTGCCTTTTACAGACCGTTCGCTATCAATTGCATGGCGGCGCTAGTGACACCCAGCGTGGATTTTCTGGTGACGTCCTGGCGGAGGAATTCCGTGATTTGGGGTTGCATGCGAAGGCTGCTATCCAGACGTGGATTGGTACCCGCCGTGTAGGCGCCCAGCTCAATGATGTCGCGGGACTCGTCATAAACGGCCAGCGCTTCACGCACTTTACGGGAAGCGGCCAGTTGCTCCGGCTTGCTGAGCTGGGAGGTAAGTCGGCTTACCGAGTTGAGGACATCGATGGCGGGGTAATGCCCGGTCGCCGCCAGCCGGCGCGAGAGAATGATGTGCCCGTCGAGGATGGACCTGACGGCGTCGCAGATGGGCTCGTTAAAGTCGTCACCCTCGACGAGGACGGTGAAGAAGCCGGTGATAGAACCACGCTTGAAATTACCGGCGCGTTCCAGCACCTTGGGCAGCAGGTTGAAGACCGACGGCGTGTATCCCTTCTGGCTTGGAGGCTCACCCGCGGCCAACCCGATCTCCCGCTGGGCCATGGCGAGCCGTGTCACGGAATCCATGATCAGCAGGACGTTAGCGCCCTGGTCACGGAAGTACTCGGAAATTGCGAGGGCGACGAATGCCGCGCGGACACGCAATGGGGCAGGCCGATCGGAAGTGGCGCAAACGACGACGGAACGGCGAAAGCCATCGGGGCCCAGCTCGTGTTCGAGAAAGGCACGGACTTCGCGATTGCGCTCTCCAATGAGAGCGATGACGGTGACGTCAGCATTGTTGTGACGAGCCATGGCGCCGAGGAGGGTGCTTTTCCCTACGCCGCTGCCACCAAAAATTCCCATTCTCTGCCCTTTGCCGCAGGGGGTGAGGCTATCAACGGCGCGGATACCGGTCTCAATCGGCTCCGTGATGTGCTCACGGTCAAGAGGGCTGGACATCGGTTGGTAGAGGTTGTAGAAGGCCGACGGCTGAATGCGCGGTTTCGCGTCAATGGTACGGCCGAAGCCATCCACGACACGTCCGATGAGATCCGGGCCCACGGCGACCCGAGCATCGTCGGAGCGGGCGAAGACTTTGTCATGCAACTGGATGCCGTCGATCTCTTCGAGGGGCATCGACAGCACGTTGCCATTACGGAAGCCAATGACCTGCGTGCGGACGCGCCTGCCCGATGAGGTGGCGACTTCACAGAAATCGCCGACCGCGGCCGCCGGCCCGCGCGAAGCGATGAGAAGTCCGACCATTTCCACGACTTCTCCAGCCCAGGGAAGAAGGATAGAGTTCCGAACCTGGTTAATGTAGGGATTCAGGTCGAGATGCAGGGGTTGTGTCATAGCCTGTCCTGGAGGCGGTCGGTAAGGCCGAGTTCGATTTCACGCAATTGCGTCTCAACGGAGGCGTCAAGAACGCCGCGGTTAATCTCAAAAACAGCGCCGCCAACGGGTTGTGACGGATCGCTGACTACTTCGACGCTTGCGGAGCGGCCGCTCTTCTCGAGACACGATCGCATCAGCTCTGCCTGACCGCTATGAATTCGCACGCGATAGACTTCCTGAGCCTGCAATTTTTCGAGGGCGGCGCGGATCAGCGCTTCTAGCGCGGACGTGTTCAACGTGAGCTCTCGATGCAGTATGCGGCGGGCAATCTCAATGGAGAGGCGGACGACGTCGGCTTCGGCGCGGTGGAGGATTTCGGCGCGAGATTGGGAGATCTCCACAACGCTGTCGGCCAGTGTTTGCACGGCCTGCTTTAACTCGCCAGTGGCAGCCGCTTTGGCCGCGGCTTCGCCAGCGCGAAGGCCCTCGGCGTAGGATTCCTTGACCCGCTCCTCGGCTTGCTTTTTCCATTCGGCGAGTTGGAGATCGCTGGCTGCTTTCTGATCAACGGGAGCAGAGGGCGGGTCCTGGCGCGGCCTCGTCCTTCGTCCGTCTTCAACGCTGCGCCAAGTGATTCGGCGGAGCGACGGTTCCTGGTCCCCTTCCAGAACCTTAGTCAACATACTGCTCCCCGCCGGCGGACGTGCTGATGATGCCTTCCTGCTGCAGCGTCCGAATGAGCGCAATGATCTCCTGCTGAGCTGCCTCGACGTCCTTGATTCGGACAGGCCCTAAGGCCTCCATATCTTCGGACAACATTTCGGCGCTTCGTTCCGACATGACTTGGGTGAAGTGCTGTTTGATTTGCGAGGTTGTTCCCTTCAACGCCATCAACAGGGTCTTGCGGTCGGCGCGTTGCATCAGCACACGGATTCCTTCCTTGTTCACCTTGACGACGTCCTCAAAGACGAACATGAGGTTACGGATGGAGGTGACCATATCGACGTTTTGGGACGCAACCGCCTCGAGAATCTCATCTACAGCCGTGCCGTCGACCTGATTTAGCATGCTGGCAACGGCCTTGACCCCGTTAGTGCGGGTGACCTTCCGGAAGCTCTTCAGCTTCAGACCGATGGCATCGGTGATGCGTTGATAGATCTCGGGGGAGACACGGTCGAGGCTGCCCATTCGGGCGACCACTTGAGGGCGAAGGTCGGCGGGCAACGACATTAGAACGGTGCCGGCGTACTGCGGCGCCATATTCGAAAGAACCAGCGCTATTGTCTGCGGATGCTCACTGCGCAGGAAAGAGGCAATCTGTTGGGGATTGGATGTCTCGAGAATACTCACGCCGGCCACCGGCTCGGGCTCAGGCAGGGATTTGGGTGCGGCAAGCAACTGATGGGCGGATTCGGGTCCGAGGGCACTCTCCAGAATGCGCCGGGCACGGTCAGGGCCACCAGTGGTGAAGAAGCGGCCGGTTGTGGCCAGGCTCTCAAACTCTTCCATAATATCGAGCACGTGGTCCGGATCGACCGCGTTGAAGGAGGAGATCTCGGCGCTGATGACCTTGATTTCGTCGGGAGCGAGCTCGCGAATCAGCCTGGCGCTGGCCTCCTGGCCGAGGCTTAAGAGAAAGATCGCGGCTTTGCGAACGCCGGGTAACGGAAGTGGTAGTGTCATCGGAGAGGTCATAGGAATTACGATTCGGCCTGGCGGGCGCTCTCCTGCAGCCACATTCGCAGCACGTTGGCCGAAACGGCTGGGTTCTTCTGCGCGGTTTCACGGACGCGTTCCGCCATCTCGATACGTTCGTTGGTCCGGGCGGCAAGGGCGGCCTGGCCTGCCTGGCTGAGCGAACTCTCTTGGAACCGAACGTCGCCCTCTGTGTTGGCGGCAATCAGATCCGCCGCTATGGCTGGAGATTCGATTTGCTGGACTACTTCGACCTGACGCGGTGCTCGTGCGCGCTTCAGAAGCTTCACGGCCGCAAAAAGCAGAACGAACAACAACAGGATGCCGGCGGCGATTGCAATGACGACGTTGCGGTTCTTCAGGAGGTCATTGGTCCATTCTTTCGAGCCCGGTTTTGCGGGCACGGCTCCCACGGGAGGCTCCATGTTGAGATTGGATTCGAAGGGCAGACTCTCGACGATCAACTGGTCGCCACGCTGTTCGTTGAAGCCCGTAACGCCGGCCACCACATCCCGTATCGCCTTCATGCGCTCCGGCGACGGCGGGACGGCCACACGGTGCATAGCTGAACCTTGCCCTTCCCAGCGACCATCCTGGTCGACCAGGATCGATAGCGACATACGCTTGATGGCCCCTTGAGGCATGCGCGTCAAACGCACTAGCCTGCTGGTTTGAAAGGTGACGTTCTCGGTGCGCCGGGAAAGTCCGGCCGCTTTGGTTTCAGGCTGAGAAGTAGCGCGCGGAAGGCTGGATGCGGTGCCGGGAACTCCGGATGTGGAACCGCGATCACTCGAATCCTCGCTCTTTTGCGAACTGACCATAACCGACTTGGTGGGATCGAATGTCTCTTCGGTCTGCTCGCCGCTGTTGAGATCGCATTCCACGGATGCACCGGCACGGAACTTCTCAGTACCTAGCAATGGTTCGAGCGTGGTGCTGATCTTCGCAACGAGGTCGCGTTCGATACGCTGGCGAAGTTCCAACGCTTCGGCGGGAATCTGAGAGGCATCGTCGGTACCGCCTTTGCGGGGGCGACTCAAGAGATTGCCGTTCATATCGAGAACTGAGACGGATTCTGGCGAAAGTCCTTCGACGGCGCTGGCAATGAGGTGGGCGATGGCAGCGGTATTTTGTGGTGATATGCGAGCGCCCAGCCGAATCTTCAGCATGACGCTGGCTTTGGCGGGCTGCTGCGAATCCAGATACACGGATTCCTTGGGCAGAGTGATGTGAACGCGCGCCTGCTCCACTTCGGCGAGAGACATGACTGACCGTTCCAACTCCCCTTCCATGGCCCGCCGATAGTTGATGTGTTCGACGAATTCAGTGGCGCCGAAATTCGATTTATCGAAGAGTTCGAAGCCGATACGGCCGCTTCGTGGCAAGCCGGCGGCGGCGAGGGTCAAGCGTGAATCGGCGAGGCGCGCCGACGGAACCAGAATCGACGCACCATTCTCCGTAAGCCGGTACTCGACGCCCGATTCCTTTAGCTTTTGCACAACACCGGCGGCGTCTTCGGCGGCCAAGGAACTGTAGAGAACGCGGAAGTCACTTTCGCGCCTCCACCTGGTCAACCCGAAGATGCTCAATCCCACGATGAAAGCCGTAATCGCAATCGTGATCTTCTGCCGCGCCGAGAGACTGCCCACAATTTTTGTCAGTTCATCCATTGTTCAAGGTCCGCTACATCTGCATCCGCATGATTTCCTGATACGCTGCTACTACCTTGTTGCGGACCTGAAGACCGAGGTCAAACGCGATTTCAGCGCGCTGAGTGGCCATGATTGTCGTGTGAAGTTCATCGTTCTCTCCGGAGAGGAAGCTCTGCACAGCATCGTTGGCGTTCTTGTGCGATGTTTCCAAACTTTGAATGGCTCCCTGTAATGCGTTTTGGAATTCTCCAGGCTTCTGCTTGGAAGCCGTGGTTTGCTGAATGAGATCCGCCAGTGCGGGCGGTTGAATCGCGGAGATGGGGGCAGGCATATGTCGTTTCCGTTTAGCGCATCAGGTCGATGGAGTGTTGGATCATGTCTTTAATGGCGCTCATTGCCGACACGTTTGCCTGGAAACTGCGCGTGGCGTTCATGAGGTCCACCATGTCTTCAGCCGGATTCATTCTCGGCATGGAGACATAGCCGTCTTTGTCCGCGTCGGGATGTCCGGGAAGGTAGCGGCGTTCCGGTTCGCGCGTATCCACTTGGATCTGCGATACGGAGACACCGGTCATTTGCGGTCTCATTTGCGCGTCCAGTTCGGATCCGAACTCCGAGCCGACGGCCTCGGAAGAAAACACCGCGTCTTTGCGGCGGTACGGGCCACCGTTGGGTGTGCGGGTAGTTTCTGAGTTGGCGAGATTTTCCACGAGCAGGGCGGCGCGCGTGCGCTGGGCGGCCATACCAGATGCGCTGACCGATAGAACAGAGAACAGGCTCATTTAGCTTTTTCCTTCCTGAATAGCTTCCTTGACCATGCGGAGTTGAGAGCGCATTAAGTTGGAAGCGAGATTGAACCGGAGCGCATTCTCGGCCAGCATTCTGGCTTCACGGTCGATACTGACGTTGTTTCCATCGCTCTTGATGGGCAGTCCGCCGACTTCGTTGATACCGGCGGTTTGACTATTCATTTCGGCGCGGAACTGCGATTGGAAATCGAGATCTTTTGTTTTGTAGCCTGGGGTGTCGGCATTGGCGATATTGGAGGCGACCACCTTCTGCCGGGTGCTCAGCAGGTCCATGTAGCGTTCAATGCTTTGAGTGATGCGGTCGAGCATGGTACCTCCTCATGGGCAACTCTAGTACCACGCGACAAATGCTGAAACTATGGAGGTTAGCGGTGCTGTGACTCTGTCAATCCACTTACGAATAGGCAACTGTGATGCCATGAGAGAAATGCTGAAAAGGCAGGGCTTAGGAGTACTAGTAAGGCTGTCAAACGGCTGACAGCGTCACCGCGTTGACGAGTCAGACACGGAGTTCGAGGTGGGATGGGGTATCGATTTGACGGTAACCAGAGAGTTGAGAGATTTGGAAGAGCTCATCGCAGAAATGTGCCTGCGCGCTGCGGACCATGAGGGAGACCCAATTGAGAAGTTCGCCGGCCGTGCGGCCCAGTTCCAATTGCGCTTCGCTACCTGCCGGCAGCGAGGATAATTGCCGGTTCAACTCTTCGCAATAGAGCACAAGCGCAGCCTGAGCCCGCGGCATCGCCTGTGCCCGGACGAGCCGGCGTAGTTCCCGCTCGTATGCGAAGAGACTTTGGTTCGGGCTCATTTCGGAGTCGAACCTGTAGCCTGCGTGAAGGGCGCGAACAACGCAGTCATATAGCTCTTTTGGGATTCCAGTTGAGCGATCAACGCGTCGGAAGCCGCCATCTGAAGAACGAGGTTGGCGGTCATGTCGTCAACGCGCTGTTGCTCCGTGGCGATGTTATCGTTAGCCGTGGTTTGCTGATCTGTGTTGCTTGAGATCGCAATCTTCAAAACGCCCGAATCCGGATCTTCCACAGTATTAAGTGCATCGTTCGCCATCTTCAAAAAGCCGCCGGTGTCGACGCTACCGAGGAAGTCTGACATGGTCTGGGTATCGACGGCATCGAAGGCCGTCTGATCAAGAATCAAATGCCCCGTATTGTCGAGGGTGACGCCAATGGCGGCGAGATTCGCTATTGGACCGGAGCCGGGTGAATACTGCGTCATCTGGCGGAGAGCATCCGACAGCGAATTCAAAGTTGGATCGCCGGAGAGGATTCCCGGATTCGAACCGTGCTGTGCATCGAGTGCGTCCACACCCGTGTTATAGGCGGAGATAAACGAGTTGAGCGACTTCAGCAGATTGGCATTGTCCTGTCCGACTGTAACGGTAGCCGGAAAGCCGACATTCGTCTGCAGGAGTTGGGCACTCACGCCAGGCGCCAAATCGACGGTTGGCGAGTCGCTGTGGATCACTGTGGCAATGCCGTTCACGGTATAGGCGGCATTGCCACCGGTGGATAGGGTGTCGAGCAAATCGGAACTGCCGTCGTTGAGCTGAATTGTGTCGGGGGCCAACTTATTGCTGCGGATAGACAAGCGATAGTCGGGTGAGCCAGAATCGCCCAGATTCACAACCGAGGCCTGCACACCGGCGGAACTGTTGTTGATGGCACTTGCCAGATCCATGAGGCCAGCGCCACCGGGTGTGATCCCGTAGGTGTTGCCGTTGACGGTCAAGGTGAATGCGCTGGAAGAGCTGATGGAACTGGCAAAGGGATCGACAACCTTCGTCAACGCGGCTTGGCTGAGGGTACTGGTGGAGGAACCGGCGTCGCTTACTTCGACAGTATAGGTAGCAGCCAGCGCACCCGCGGCGGCAGTAGCTACAACCGTGGACGGATCCGATGAAGTGGCGGTATATGAATTCGGGCCGATGGCGGTGCTGAGGCTGCTGAGTGCTGTTTGAATGGCGGTGAACTTGGTGTCCAGATCCTTCAGAGCAAACGCCTTTGACTGCAGCGTATTCTCCGTATTCTGCATGAGTTGCAACGGGAAAGACGCGATGGCCACGGCGCGACTGATGACGCTATTCAGGTCGGCTGAATAGCTGCTGACACCGGTGAAATAGAGGGTGTTGGGGATCGTACCCAGAAGGTCTCTCC
>JBDTMC010000104.1:0-19146 GCA_039934475.1 Bryobacteraceae bacterium
CACGTAAATCTCCCTGCGGTGGGCGATCAAACGCGAACAGTCGGTACTTGCCGGGGGTTAAACCGGACAACTCAAACTTCCCGTCCGCTTCCGACTCGACGACAGAAAAGAAGCTCATCACGGCAGCGAACTTCCCTACTGGCGCGAGCATGATTGTGGCAGGCCCTCGCGGCGGCTTCCCGGTCTCCAACTCTCCCGCTATCTTTCCGCCGCGCGAACTGATGACTATATTGAGAGGAGCATCCGTCCCAGGGCCGATGTCCATATCCTCGGTGAGGACATCCTGTTCACCGAGCCGCATCGATTTGAGGAATCCGCCCTTCGGAATCGGCCCCGGATTGATATCCCAGGTACCTGGGGGCACTCCGGAGATCACAAAAGTCCCGTCCGTGTTCACTTTTGCCAAGGCAGGCGGCTGGACTGGAATGGGTTCGCCGGGCGACAGACTCACTTGAAACGCGGGAGGCCGCCGGGCCGGGTCGCCTTCGTAACGCACCGTTCCTTTGACGTCGACCGGAGGCAGGAGGACCACTTCTATCTCCTGTGGCTGCTCTCCAATTTCGACTAACTGACGCGCGTAGAGGGTACGGCCCTCCGCCCCCTGGGACGATGCTCTCACCTGGTAAGACCCCGGCACCACTTGGTGAACTTCGAACTTATACTCGGGTGGCGCCGCGCCGGCGCCGTTGGACGTCCCCACCGTGTCGTCGCCCACCGGCTGAAGATTGATATTGATGAAGGGGCCGGGTTGAACGGGCGCGTCTCCCTGCCCTTGAGGCGACGGCGGCGTGGGCGCGCCGACGACGTGCCCGGACACCTTCACCGCTCGAGTCATCATCGCTCGAAAATCGATCCCGCGAAGCTGTTGTCCCGACTCCAGATTGATCGGCGTTGCCCGCCTCCAATCCCTGGTGTCGCCATAGTACTGGGAACGGTAGACCTGGTCCTGATTTGCGGGACCGGGCGCTTGACCGAAGCCTTGCAAGAGAAGAAAGTATTTTCCGGGCTGCAGGCCGGCGACCTGATACTCCCCCTTGGAATTCGTCGTCGCACGGATGAAGGGAACCAACTGGCGGGCGCCGCGGGGGTAGAATTCCATTAGTATCTCCAGATTGGCGCTCGAAGCGGGCTCGCCCTCGGCGTCGAAGACGACACCGGAGATAGAGGCCAATTGGCTGACGCGGATGGTAAGTCCGACGCGCCGCTCTCCTTCCCCAAGGGTGACGAATTCGGTAATCTCGCCGGTGCCTACACCTTGGCGATCGGCTCTCAGTGTGTATTGCCCGGCGGGCAGTCCCTCGAAGACAAACCGGCCGGCGCCATCGGTACGGGCGAGCGCGACCGAAGGCACCGACCCGTGCAACCGTAGATACACCGCTGCCTTCCGCACAGGCTCACCACTAACTCGCAGCACCACCCGCCCGGCTAACGCTCCTGTGGCGGGTTGCGCCTGCGCGATGCCTGCGAGGATGATGGCAACGGCCGCGAGCCGCGTGAATGGCATGCCGTGTTCGACGTCTTCCTTCCTTAGTAAGTTCCCGGGTAAAGGAGGTGCATTTGTGGTCGCTCCCTAACGGTCGCGGCTCGGTCACTTAAGAAGCGGGCATGGAGCTAGTCGATGAGGCCGTTGCGGACGGCGAAGCGAACGAGTTCTCCGGTGCTATGGAGATTGAGTTTTTCCATGATGCGGCCGCGATGGGCGTCAACAGTGTAGACGCTGAGGCCCAAGTGGTTGGCGATCTCCTTGTTGGTCTTGCCTTCGGCGATCAACTGGAGTACTTCGCGCTCGCGGGTGGTGAGCATGTCGATGGGATTAGTAACATGCTTGCGATAGTCGGTAAGAACGGCCTCGGAAACGGCGGGACTGATGTAGCCGTCGCCGCGGGCGATGGCGCGGACAGCGTCGAGCAGATCACGGTCGATGGCATCCTTGAGTAAGTATCCTCGTGCCCCGGCGCGAAGAATCTCGCGGACATAGACCGAGTCTTTGTGCATACTGAGGGCCAGAACGCGGGTTCGGGGGGATGCCGCGCATAAACGCCGGGTGGCTTCGATGCCGTTCAGTTCGGGCATGGCGACGTCCATCACAACGACGTCCGGATTCAATGTTTCGGCGAGTTCGATGGCCTCGCGACCGTTGCCGGCCTCGCCAACAATCTCGAAGTCGGGTTGGGCGCCGAGGATCATCTTGAATCCCTGCCGGACGACAGCGTGGTCGTCAGCTAATAAGATGCGGATCTTCTGTTTGCTCATTTGACTCAGCACGGGCTGGCACCTTCACGATAACAGCAAAGCCTGCACCGGGCGCAGTTTGGATCTCCGATTCTCCGCCAGTGCTGCGGGCGCGGGCGCGCATTCCGACCAGACCGAGATGGCGGTGACCGATGTGCGCCGAGGGATCAAACCCGTGTCCATTGTCTTCGACTCGGAGGACAGCGAATCCGTCTTGTACTCGCAATTGGATGGTGACGCGGGTAGCGCCGGAATGCCGGGCGACGTTGGTGAGGGCCTCCTGCGAGATGCGGAAAAGATGTGTCTCAGTCTCATCGGCGAGGCGGCCTGCAAAGTGGCACTCGCAGTTGGTTTCGATGCCAGTGCGCTGCATGAAGCCGTCGGCGAGCCATCGAATTCCGGCACAGAGTCCGAAGTCGTCGAGGATGGTGGGGCGAAGGAGTTGCGACATCTCGCGGACGTTGCTGATGGCGGTTTCGGTGAGGTGAAGACAATCGCTGACGCGGTCCTGGTTCGATTCACCAGACGATCCAATGGCGGCAAGGTTGGCTTTGATGGCAGCCAAAGTTTGGCCCATCTCGTCATGCAGCTCATGGGAGAAGCGGCGCGCGATGGATTCCTGATTCTCGAGCATCTGCCAGGAGACGCGGGCCAATTCCTGGTTTTGCGCCTCCATGCGCTCCAGGAGGCCGCCCGTAACACGGAGTGTGAGGAAAGCTCCGCCGACAGCCAAGATGAGGCCTGCGACGAGGAGGATGGCGGATTCCGTGAGTAGCGATGACGATTCTTCCTCAATGCGACGTTGGGCGGCGGCGATGCGGCCGGCGCCCGTGACGATGAGGGCGGTGGCTGCGGATACGAGATTTTCATGCCGTTCGAGAAGCAACTGGGTGGGCTCGGGATCCAATGCCGGAGTGGCCATGAGTCGCCGCACTTCAGCGCCGAATTCGCCGGTGGCCGACTCCATCGTCTTCCACCGCTGGGTTTCGGCCGGATCGTCGGTGCCATGGGCGAGCCGCTGGATGTCCCTTTCGGCGGCGGCGAGGTTGGCAAGCATATTCTGACGCCCACCGTTGACATCACCAGGCGCGGCGATGCCGTAGAGGATATTGTTGAGTACCTCACGGGTGCGGAGTAGTTCGTTCGTCAGATTCTGAGTGGTCGACTGTTCCAGAACGAGAGTACTGGTGGCCTCGCGGATGCTGCGTACGTTGTGGATGGCGATGAAGCCAGATGTCATCAACAGGGCGATGACGACGGCGAATCCGGTCATCTGTACCCGGGCTATGTTTTGCGGTGTGACTCCGTGTGGCTGCATCCTTCGCGTGGAGGCTCCTCGAACATAGTGTACGCCTTGAGACATGCCCAAATGGCGCTAATGGTGCATGGTGTAAATAGGCACCCATGGATCCCCCATCTTGGCGATGACAGGGGGTTGAACACAGCGGCGATAATTAGATAGTACCTACAAGAAGTCCCGCATTTCCTTCATGAAGCGATTATTACCACTGACTGCACTGTTCGTGTGTGGCTGCTTAGAAATACAGGCCCAATCGCAGCCATTGACACTTGACGAGGCGATCAAGAACGCGATTGAAAAGAACATTTCTTTGATGGCACAGCGCCTGGACGTACCGATTGCCGAAGCCAAGATCATCACGGCGCGGATCAAGCCGAACCCGCACTTGAGTTTTGCCTCGGACTACATGGATTTGCTGGGCCGGGGAGTGACGGTTCAGAACAACGCCGGACCGAGCGAATTTTCCGTGCGCACCGACTACACGCTCGAAGGAGGCCGGAAGAGGGAGCGGCGTGTGGAAGTAGCGGAGCTGACGACTTCAGTTGCGAAACTGACTTTGAGCGATGCCGTACGGAACCTCATGCTGGATGTGGAAAACGCTTTTGTGGACGTTCAAGCGGCCAAGGAGAGCGTAGCGCTGGCGAAGCAGAACCAGGACGCGCTAAACGCGATCGTGACTGTAAATGAGAACCGGGCACGCGCGGGAGACCTGGCGCAGGTGGAAGTGACGCGGTCGCGACTGGCTGCGCTGCAGTTTTCGAACGCCGTGAAGCAGGCGGAACTGAGACTGACCACGGCCGGTAACCGGCTGCAACAACTGATCGGTAGCACGACAACAGACAACCGCATGGACGTGGCGGGCCCGATTCGCGAGGACAAGCAACTGATCCTGCTGGACGAGATACGCACGCAGGCACTGGCGAACAGACCCGACCTACTGGCGCTGCGAAGGAACCGGGAGCGGAGCGAGGCGGACATTCGGCTGCAGAAAGCGACCGGTAAGATCGACTACACCGTAGGGGTGGCCTACCAGCATCAATACACCTACTCAAACGGAAGGTTGTTCGGCGCTTACCTCAGCATTCCGCTGCCGGTCTACGATCGCAACCAGGGCGAAGTAGCGCGCGCGGAGGCCGAACACAAGCAGGCCGATTTGCGGATTCAAGCGCAAGAACGGGCGATTGCCACAGAGGCGGAGAACGCGTACCGGCAGTGGGAGACGTCGCGCAGCCTGGTGGAAAACATAGAGCGGGACATGCTGCAGCAAGCACGCAGCGTGCGCGAAATCACCGAGTATTCCTACCGGCGCGGGGAAGCGTCGCTGGTGGAATTTCTGGATGCGCAGAGGGCTTTCAACGAAACTATGCAGAGCTACAACGAAGCGCGGGCAGACTATGCCCGGAGCCTCTATTTGATTGAGGCCGTGTCGGCGAAGGTGGTGCAGCCGTGAGGAAGTGGATTTCCGTCATGGCGCTGGCGGCGCTTCTGGCGGGTTGCGAGAGGAAGGAGTCGACCACGGAAGCCAATGAGGCGGCGCCGAAGGCTTCTCCGGTAGACGCCAACACGGTCACGCTGCAAGCAAATTCACCACAGTTGAAGCAGATCCGGGTGGAAACGGTGAGCGAAGCAGAGGTACCTACGGATGAGGTGGTGGCGGCGGGCAAGATCCAGACCAACCCCAACCGGGTGTCGCACGTCACGATGCCGGTGAGCGGACGGGTGGTTTCCGTGATGGTGCGGCTGGGGGATTCGATCAAACAGGGCCAGCCGTTGTTCGCGATCAATGCACCGGACGCCGACGCCGCACTCTCAGGCGCGCTGCAGGCTGAAGCAGCGGTAAACCAGGCGCGCGCGGCGCTGTTGAAAGCCGACGCCGACATGGAGCGGACGCGCGATCTGTTCCAGCACGATGCGGTGGCGAAGAAGGAACTGGTGAATGCGGAAGCCGCGGAGGCGCAGGCCAAGGCGGGCGTGGAGCAGTCACTGGCGGGGCGCACGCAGTCGTTGCGACGGCTTGAAATTCTTGGCCTGAAGCCGGGTGAGTTTGCGCAGAACGTTGTGGTGCATGCGGCCACGTCGGGCAAGGTGCTGAACCTATCACTGGTGCCGGGCGAGTACCGCAACGACACGAATGCTGAAGTGATGACCATCGCCGATCTTTCCACGGTATGGGTCTCCGCAGATGTACCGGAGAGTTCGCTGCGCCTGATCAAAGTAGGCGAACCAGTCAGTGTGGAGTTGACGGCCTTTCCCGGCGAAACGATTCGCGCGCGGGTGGCGCGGATCGCCGACACCGTGGACGCCGATACGAGGACCATCAAGGTGCTGGCTGAGATCGACAACGCGTCGGGCAAGTTGAAGCCAGAGATGTTCGGCCGGATCCGGCATGTGGAAGCGATGGAACGGCGGCCCGTGATCCCCGCGGGCGCCCTGATTCAGGGCGATGGCACCAATGTGGTTTACGTCGAGGTATCGCAGGGCGTGTTCCGCAAGACGCAGGTGACAACGGGCAATCGCTCAGGCAACCGTATTCCAGTGATATCCGGATTGAAATCCGGCGACCGTGTGGTGACCGACGGCGCAATGCTGTTGAAGTCACTTTGATCCCCCTCGAGTAAGGAGCCGCAGTTTTGATTGCACAATTGATGCGCTTCGCGCTGAAGCAGCGCTTCGTCACCGTGCTGCTGGGCCTTACCCTGGTGGGTTTGGGGGTGTGGGCCTTTCAGCAGTTGAAGATTGAAGCTTATCCCGACATTTCGGATACGCAAGTTGTGGTGGTGACGTTGTATCCGGGCCGCGCTTCGGAGGAAGTAGAGCAACAGGTGACCGTGCCGCTGGAGCGGGCACTGAACAGCGTGCCTGCAGTGATCGCGCGACGATCGCGGACGATCTTCGGACTGTCTGTAGTGGAGCTTACATTCGCCTACGGCACTGACGACTACTTTGCTCGCCAAGTGGTGCTGGAGAAACTGCGCGACGCCGATTTGCCCGATGGTGTGGTGCCGACTCTGGGTCCGTTGTCGACACCTATTGGCGAACTCTACCGCTATACGGTGGACGCTAAGAGCCTGGACCCGATGAAGCTGCGTGAGTTGCAGGACTGGGTAATTACGCCGCGCTTCCTGCAGGTACCGGGCGTGGCGGACGTGGTTCCCTTTGGCGGCCTGATCAAGCAGTATCACGTTGAGATCGATCCTCTCTCGCTGAGTAAATACAACATCACCATCGCGCAGGTGGCACAGGCGGTAAACGCGAACAGCCAGAACGCAGGTGGCGCTCAATTGGACAACGGCCAGCAAGCGATGGTGGTGCGCGGCGTTGGCTTGATTCAATCCATCTCAGACATCGAGACCATTGTGGTGACGGAGTCGCGCGGCGTGCCGGTGTTCGTGCGCGACGTGGCTAAGGTGGCGATTGGGGCAGCGCCGCAGACGGGCATCTTCGGCGTGAACGAGCAGCCGGGCGGCGTGGAAGGCATTGTGCTGATGCGCCGCGGGGAGAACCCTAGCGACATCTTGAAGGGCATTCATGAGGCTGTGGATGACCTGAACGAGACACGGCTGCCTGCGGGCGTGAAGCTGACGGCGATCTACGACCGCACAGACCTGGTCCAGAATACTCTCGGCACGGTGAGCCACACGCTGATGGAAGGGCTGGTGATTGTAGTAGCGGTGCTGTTCCTATTCCTGGGCAGCGTTCGGGCGGCGCTATTAACGGCCATCACGATTCCGCTCTCTCTGCTGTTTGCCTTCGTGTGCATGAAGTTCAGCGGCATTCCGGCCAATCTATTGAGCCTGGGCGCGCTGGACTTCGGCATCATCGTGGACGCGTCTCTGGTGATGGTGGAGCACGTTGTGCATTTGCTGGAGGTTCGGCGGCACAAAGGGGACCTGGCGAAGGACGGCGTGATGGCGACCATCAGGGAGGCCGCGCTGCAAGTGGAACGGCCGATCTTCTTCTCACTGTTGATCATCATCTCGGCCTATATTCCGCTGTTCACGCTGGAGCGTGTGGAGCGGCGGCTGTTCACTCCGATGGCGTTCACTGTCTGTTACGCGCTGTTGGGTTCGATGATTCTGGCGCTGACGCTGGTGCCGGTGCTGGCGACATATCTGTTCCGCGATGGCGCCAAGAGCTGGGAGAACCCCGTGGTGACGTGGCTCTACAAGCTGTACGAACGCGCCTTGCGAGCGGTGATGCCGCGCCCCGCCATCGTGGTTGCCGCAGCGGGCGCGATTGTGGCATTCGCGTTTTTTGTCGGCACATTTCTGGGCAGTGAGTTTCTGCCGCAATTGGATGAGGGCGTGATCTGGGTACGCGCCAATCTGCCGGCAGGGATCTCACTGCAGAAATCGGCAGAGATCGCGGCCAAAGTGCGGGGGATCTTGAGTGAGTCCAAAGAAGTGAAGCTGACGAGTTCGCAGACGGGCCGCAATGATTCAGGCACCGATCCGTACGGGCCCAACCGGAACGAGGTATTTGTCGCGCTGAATGCTTACGATACGTGGCCGTCGGGGAAGCGGAAGGCGGACTTGGTGGAGGAGTTTTCAGCCAAACTGCGAGATCGCATACCGGGCGCGAGCTTCAGCTTCACACAGCCGATCATCGACAACGTGACGGAGGCGGTGACGGGTTCGGCGGCGGATTTGGCGGTGATTATCAATGGCTCAGATCTTTCTGAGCTGCGGCGACTGGCGGCGCAGACCCTGGTGATGATCAAGACGGTTCCGGGCGCGGCGGATTCGGCGATTGAGCAGGAATCGGACCAGGCGCAATTGCGGCTTCGCGTGGACCGGCAGGCGACGGCGCGCTACGGCATTAACGTGAAGGACGTGCAGGACGTAATTGAGATGGCGATTGGGGGCCGCACCAGCGCCACGATGTTCGAGGGCGAGCGGAGGTTCGATATCACGGTACGCTATACGCCGGATGCGCGGCGCGACGTTGACGCGATTGGACAAATACTGGTGCCGACTCACGAGGGCCGCGTGCCGCTCTCGCAGTTGGCGGAGATCAAAGTGGTGAACGGCGCGAGCATCATCGCACGGCGCGAGAACCGGCGCCAGATTACGGTGCGGACCAATATTCGGGGCCGCGATCAGGGGAGTTTTGTAGCCGAGGCGCAGAAACGGTTCGATGAAACGGTGAAGCTGCCGACGGGGTATCAGGTAGACTGGGGCGGCCAGTTCGAGAACCTCGATCGGGCACGCAAGAGGTTGGCTGTGATTCTTCCCATCACGATTGCGATTATCTTCGTGCTGCTGTTCTTCATGTTCGGCTCGCCGGCCTATGCGGGGCTGGTGCTGATGAATGTACCGTTCTCACTGGTGGGTGGCATCCTGTTCCTGTACATGCGCGGCATCAACCTGAGCGTGTCGGCCGCGGTAGGATTCATTTCGCTGTTCGGTGTAGCGGTGATGAGCGGCGTGCTGGTGCTGGCAGAGATCAACCGGCGGCGGCGCGACGACCCTGGGATGAACGCCCATGAGGCCATTGTGCAAGGCGCTCTATCGCAGATGCGGCCGGTGCTGATGATGATTTTGGTGGCACTGCTGGGTATGGTGCCGGCGGCTCGGGCGACAGGCATCGGTAGCGACGTGCAGCGGCCCCTCGCCACAGTAGTTGTGGGCGGGCTGTTATCGACACTACTATTGACACTATTCGCGCTGCCTTGCCTGTATGCCTTGGTGGCAGGCCGCGGTGCAGGGAGGACCGATTGAAGCTGTTGTTGATTTTCCTGGACGAGACCGATCTGTGGCACGATGTACCGATGTATGAGGCTATGGTGCGACGCCTGGTGCGCCTGGGCATTGGGGGCGCTACGGTGACAAAGGGCATTATGGGGTACGGCAGCCACCATAAGGTGCATGGGCGGGGATTATTGGGGATGTCGGACGACCGGCCGATTACGTTGATGGTGGTGGAGACGGAAGCGAAACTACGGGGTGTGTTGCCGGAGTTGCGGACAATGGCTCCGGAGGCGGTGATGGTGTTGGTGGCGGCGGAAGCGGTGTAGGGGAGAATGTTTGCCAGCCCATTTGCGCCGAGTCGCCCCGTAAATACATAATTGGCGTGGTGAATGGCGTTGAGATCACTGTGATCTACACGGATGTATCGGAGGCGGAGCGCCGGATCATTACAGCATGGAGGGCCGAACACCATGAGAGAAAAGCATACTGGCAAAGCCTCAGCTAAGAGTGGCGCAACAGATTGGAAACGACTGCGCACCTTGAGCGAGGAGAACATCAGGGCAGCCGTTGAGGCCGATCCAGAGGCTCGGCCGACGGACGTGAACTTTTGGAAGCAGGCGAAGATCGTACTGCCGCAAGCGAAGCAGACGGTTACTATTCGGCTAGATGCAGACTTGCTTGGCTGGCTGCGGCGACAGAAAGGCTATCAGACTCGGATCAACGCCGTGCTGAGAACCTATATGGAATCACAGAAGCCATGAATCGGCTCGGTGGAGTGCACATGCGAAGTTGCACTTCGCTCTCCGACGGAAGGCCTAATCGAGTGGCCGGATTGACGGCCGTTATCTGACAACCCGGTCGATTACGTTGATAGTAGAGGAGACGGGAAGCGAAGGCGTGGGGTGTGTTGCCGAAGATGCGCACGTTGGCTCCGTAGGCGGTGAGGGTGTCGGAGAGGGGTTACGCAGCGAATTCCGCTGCTTTGATGGCGCTGATCTGGCGCCGTGAGACCATCAACGGCGCGCGCAATTCAATCGAGAGAGATTCAACAATATCGTTGAGCCGCTCCAGGTCACGCCCCATAAACGAGCTGGGCGCTGGAAAGAATCCCGGGACGGAGGCGCGGTTTCAGCGCCGGCTTGACCGCCAGGTCAACTCTTCGACCGAGTAGGCCGGAGAGTTCACGAGTCATCGCGGACAAACCGAGAAGCCCGGGACGCGCATTCGGGAGAAAATCGACGAGGAGATCGATGTCGCTTGATGGCTGCATCTGGCCACGGCAGCCGAGCCGAATAAACACAGCTCCTTGACTTGATACCGCCGACAGATCTCCGCGATCTGAATCGCGGGAAGATCGTGAACCCCTGTGACAGTCATAAACGGCTCGCTCCTTCCTTATGCGTCATCGTCGTGGCCGGTGGAATTAGAGGAAAGGTAGAATAGTGTGATGGTGCTCAGTTCGCAAGAAGAATCGCTGATCAGCATCGTCCGGGCACTACCTCCCGAGGAGGCCGGCAAGGTGCTTGGTTGGGCACGCCAGCTCACCGACCTGTCCCAGGGAAGGCCCATCCAGTGGTCGGATTCCTGGTCCGGAGAGGATACAGAGGACGTCACCAGGGCGGCTTTTGGGCAATTTGACTGCGATGAGTTTGACGATCAGTGAAGCCCGGCGATGTCGTGGTGTGCTCGTTCCCGGGCGTCGAGTTGACCAAAGCACGTCCAGCCGTGGTCTTTATCGACCGAGGACTACGAACGACACAGGCCTGACATCATTGTCGGGCTTATCACGTCGCAGCGACCGAACCCACAAGCACCAACGGACTGCCCGCTGATCAATTGGAAGAACGCGGGGCTGCACGCTCCTTCCTATTTCCGGCTATTTCTTGTGACGCTGCCTCAAAGGAGTGTTCGACGCATTGGGCGGTTGTCGGACGCTGATTGGGAAGCAGTGCAGGTGTGTTTTCGAAATGGCTTTGGCCCCTGTTAGTTAGGATTCGCGGCTCCAGGTGCACCGCCGGGCTGGTGGGCGCATTATACCGCCGGTGGTGGCGAAGAAGGGCATGTTAAACTGGGCTTTTCGTGATCACGAAAGGGCCCTTTTTCCCCGTAGATGCAGAAGTTGGACGCGGCACAATTAGCGATTTTGGTGAGTGAGGAGATCCGGTCTCGCCTGGGTGGAAAACCACTGGTGGACCACACCGTTGCCTCCTATATCGACCACACCATTTTAAGACCGGACGCGAGCGAAGCGGATGTTCGACGGGTGTGCGCCGAGGCACTCCATTATGGGTTTGCGGCGGTGTGCGTGAATCCTTATTGGGTGTCGTTGGTGGCTTCCGAATTGAAGGGCTCGGCGGTGAAGACGTGCACCGTGGCCGGGTTTCCGCTGGGCGCGAGCGCGACTGAGATCAAAGTGGCCGAGGCGGAACTCGCTGTGCGGTGCGGCGCGCAGGAAGTGGATATGGTGATCAATGCCGGGGCGCTGCGGGGCGGTGACTATGAACGCGTGCGGACGGATATCAGCGGCGTGGTGCAGGCGTGCCATCGCGGGAACGCAATCACCAAAGTGATTCTTGAAAATGCACTGCTTGACGACGCGCAAAAGGCCATCGCGTGCGCGTTGTGCAAGGTGGCAGGCGCGGATTTCGTGAAGACTTCCACCGGCTTCGCAGCAAGCGGCGCTACCGCGGAAGACGTCGCGTTGATGCGGCGAGTGGTGGGGAAAGAGATGGGTGTGAAGGCAGCGGGGGGCATCCGGACGCTCGAGGATTTGCGTCGCATGGTGGCGGCGGGGGCAAGCCGCGTAGGCGCGAGCACGAGCGTGTCGATTATGGAAGCCGCGGCCGGCGGCCGCTAATACCATGCCTGCGCCGCGCAAGAATCGCGTTCGCTTCCGGGAACGCGCGGAGCTTCTCGACTTTCTGCTTGAGGTTGGCGCGGCCATCGCCAGCACGCTCGACCTGGATCAACTGCTGGCCAACGTGGCCGATATCGTGTCGCAGGTAATTCCCAACGATCTGTTCGCGATCCTGCTTTATAGCGAGCGCCAGCGCGGCCTGAGCATCCGCTATGCGCGCGGGCATCGCGATGAAGTGGTGAAGAACCTCACCATCGGATTGGGCGAGGGAATCACGGGGATTGCCGCCGAGAGCCGGACGCCCATTCTGGTAGGGGACGTCCGCAGCGATCCACGCTATCTGAACGCGATGGATGCGGTACGGAGCGAACTGGCCGTGCCGATGATGGCGCGAGGCAAGCTGGTGGGTGTGATTGACGTGCAATCCACGCGTGAGAGCGCCTACAGCGAGCAGGACCGGGCGCTGCTGATGCTGATTGCATCGAGGGTGGCCTCGTCTATCGACAATGCGCGACTGTACCGGCGTGTGGAGCGGCAGAATCGGACTTTGCGCACGCTGGCGCACCTGTCCCAGGAGTTCAGCTCCATTCTTGATCTGGATCAGTTGCTGGGCCGCATTGAGAAGGCCATTCGCACGATGATCAACTACGACGCCTTCAGCCTGTATTTGCTGGACAGTACTCACAACATGCTGCGGCACCGGTTCAGCGCACGGTATGACCAGCGCGTGGAGTTGGACAACATTCCGCTGGGCAAGGGAATCACTGGCGCGGCGGCAACGGGGCGCGTGGCGATACGGGTGGAAGATACGCTATCGGATTCGCGCTACGTGGAAGGACATCCGGGTATCCGATCCGAGGTGGCCGTGCCGCTGGTGATGAAAGACCGCGTGGTTGGCGTGATGGACCTGGAGAGCGAGCGCATCGGGTTCTTCAGCGAGGAGCATGTGCGGTTGTTGTCTTTGCTGGCGCCGCAGATTGCCATATCGATCGATAACGCCCGGCTGTACGAAGAGATCGCGCAACGCGAGCACCGCATGGAGCAGGATTTGAAGGCGGCGCGCAAGGTGCAGAGCTTGCTGCTGCCGGGGAAGGCTCCGGAGATCCACGGGCTTGAGGTTGGGATTGGGCTGCGTCCCGCGCATGAGATCAGCGGCGACCTGTACGACTTTTTCGAGCATGGCGATCAGTACGCGCTGGTGGCGTTCGGGGATTCGAGCGGCAAGGGCGCGGCAGCGGCTTTGTACGGCGCGCTGGTAAGCGGGTTGCTGCGGTCGCTGGCGCCGCGGCGCAGGGGTCCGGCGCTGCTGCTGCAGTCGCTGAACGAAGTATTGACGGAGCGCAAAGTAGACGCGCAGTATGTGACGCTGCTGGTGGGATTGTGGCAGGCGCGGGAACGGACGCTGACGATGGCCAATGCCGGTTCGATTCCACCGATGGTTTGCCGCGACGGCCATATCCTACGCCCGCATGTGGTGGGTGTACCGTTGGGCCTGCTGGATGATCGGGAGTACGAAGAGCTGACGTTTGAAGCCGAGCCGGGCGATGTCATTGTTTTGTACTCGGATGGCGTGCAAGACCAGCAGAACCTAACGGAAGAAGAGTACGGCCGGAGCCGGCTGGCGCAGTTGATCAAGCAGGTGGCGAACCTGCCGGCGCAGGTGATCGTGGATACGATTATGAGCGACCTGGACAAGTACAAACAGGAAGGCGCGATCGCCGACGACCAGACTCTGATTGTGATGAAAGTGAGCTGAAGCTTGGCGACTCCGTTCCAATACGATCGCGATACTTTGTACTGCGAGCAAGTTCCACTGGCCGATATCGCCGCGTCGGCCGGTACGCCTTGCTACGTGTATTCGGCGACAGCCATTCGCGAGCAGTTTCAGGCCTATGAAAGCGCGCTGGCGGGCATCCCCCACAAAATCTGTTACGCGGTAAAGGCGAATAGCAATCTGGGCCTGTTGGCTCTGCTGGCGAAGGCCGGCGCGGGGTTCGACATCGTATCGGGGGGCGAGTTGTACCGCGTGCTGCGCGCGGGTGGCGATGCGGCGAGCACGGTGTTTTCCGGCGTGGGGAAGACAGCCGCCGAGATCGAGTATGCCCTGGAGAACGGCATCCATAGCTTCAATTGCGAGAGCGAGCCGGAGCTTGTTTTGATCAATGCGCTGGCTGGGCGGCTGGCGAGGCGCGCGTCTGTGGCGCTGCGTGTGAACCCGGATGTGGACGCGGCCACACATCCTTACATCAGCACCGGCTTAAGCGACCACAAGTTCGGGATCGATATCGGGGCTGTAGAGGATGTGTACCTGCGGGCGCGGGCGCTCGAGAACATCGACATGGACGGGGTGAGCTGCCACATTGGTTCGCAATTACTGGATCCTGCTCCACTGCATCAGGCTCTGGACAAGATGCTGGACCTGGTGGAACGGCTGCGGGCGCGCGGCTTCGATATCTGGCATTTGGACATGGGGGGCGGCATCGGCGTTCCCTATAAGCCTACGGATCCACGGCCGGACATCGCGGCGTTTGTGGGCGCGGTGCGCGATCGTGTGGCGGAGCGCGGATTGTTTCTGATGTTTGAACCGGGGCGCAGCATTGTGGCCGAAGCGGGCGTGCTGCTGACGCGGGTGCTGTATCGCAAGAGCACGGCGCGCAAGGAATTCGTGGTGGTGGACGCGGCAATGAACGACTTGATCCGGCCCTCTCTGTACGGCTCGCACCACGAGATTATTCCGCTGCGACAGCGGCCGACGGGGACAATTACCGCGGATGTGGTGGGCCCGGTGTGTGAAAGCGGCGACTTTCTGGCTAAGAATCGAGAGATGGCGAACGTGCTGCCTGGGGATTTGCTGGCGGTATGTACGTCCGGCGCCTACGGGTTTGTATCGGCATCGAATTACAACTCACGGCCGCGGCCTTCCGAGGTCCTGGTGGAAGGTAGAACGTTCCGGACGGTGCGGCGGCGTGAGACGATGGAAGACTTGGCTCAGGGCGAGAGCGTCTAAGTCGACTAGAATTTAAGTAGGTTATGCAGCGGCCTTCCGATAGCACAGTAACGGTACCTGAGGAGCGCCTGGACTCCTGGAAAGAGATCGCCTCCTATTTAAACCGAGGGGCGCGGACCGTGCAGAGGTGGGAGCGGGAAGAAGGGTTGCCCGTCCACCGGCTGCACCACGAGAAGCTGGGTTCCGTCTACGGGTATAAGAGCGAGTTAGATGCGTGGTGGAAGAGCCGCGGAACGAAGCTGGATTTGCAGCCACAGCCGGCGGAAACGGAGCCGGAGCCGGATCCTTCCATTGCGGTGCTGCCTTTCCGGGACCTCAGTCGGGAGCGCGACCAACAATACTTCTGTGACGGCATCGCCGAGGAGATCATTGGCGCATTGAGCCGGGTGAAGCGACTGCGGGTGGCTTCGCGGATGTCGTCTTTCCGCGTTGGGGTGGAGTCAGCGGACTTGCGCAGCATCGGCAGGCAGTTGGGTGTAAGCACGGTACTGGAAGGAAGCGTGCGCAAGTCAGGCGACCGGCTGCGGGTAACGGTGCAGTTGGCGGACGCCGAAAAAGGCTATCAGTTGTGGTCAGAAGCGTATGATCGCGAATCGAGCGATATCTTTGCCATTCAGGAAGAGATTGCGCGCCACGTAGCGGAATCTCTGGAAGTGAGCCTAACGCCGAAGGAGCAGGCAGCTTTGCAGAAGGCGCCGACGCGGGATTTGCAGGCGTATGATTTCTACCTTCGCGGCAGGCAATACTTCTACGGCTATGGCATTCGCGACATGGAGTATGCCATTCAGTTGTTCACACGGGCTACTGGGTGCGATTCCGAATTCGCGCTGGCATACGCGGGTCTGGCGGATTGCTGGAGCTTTCTGTACCTCTACGCGGACCGCAATGAAAGGGTGAGGGAGCAAGCCGACTGGGCGAGTGCGCGGGCAGTGGAACTGGATCCGGAGGCGGCCACGGCGCATGCTTCGCGCGGCATGGTGCATTCCCTTTCCGAGCGTGACCATGCGGCGGAAGACTCCTTCCGGACGGCGTTACGCCTGGACTCAAACCTTTTTGAAGCCCATTATTTCTTCGCCCGGCATTGCTTCGCCAGAGGCCGCGCCGGCGAAGCGCTGCGGTTATACGAAGCGGCGATGAGCGGACATCCGGAAGATTACCAGTGTCCTCTGCTGGCGGCGCAGATCTATGAGGACATGGGGCAGCCGGAGAAGGCGCGCGAGGCGAGGCAGCGCGGGATCGACATTGCCGAGCGGCATTTGAGCCTACATCCCGATGACCCGCGGGCCCTGTACATGGGCGCAAACGGCCTGGTGGCATTAGGACAGAAACGGCGCGGCCGCGAATGGGCCGACAGGGCGCTGGCGATGCGTCCGGACGACCCGATGGTGCTCTATAACATTGGTTGTATCTACTCCCTGATCGGGGCTATTGACGAATCGCTGAATTGTCTTGAGGGAGCAGTAGAAAAGGGCTTAACCCAACGCGGATGGTACGAAAACGACAGCAACCTGGATGCGGTTAGGGGAAACGTCCGGTTTGAAGGGTTGTTGAAGGCTCTGAAATAGGGCAGTTACAAACAAAAAAAGCGGGTCTACCCCCCGGCAGACCCGCTCCCTCAGCTTGTGACACCAGTGGTTAGTTGAGCGCCACTTCTACGTACGACGTAGAACCCATTTGTTTCGCTACAAGAGACTGTTTCTTATCACGCGCGATGGAGCTGCTTTCCACACCGCCGGCGACCTTGACGTCACTGAGGCGATAGTGATCACCTAGCCGCTCAAACACCAGGCGTGGGCTTTTGGACGCCGCGACATTGCCGGAGTTGATCACCGGCAGCATAATGGCGCCAGGCTTGCCGACGCTCTCCACCGTGATACTGTGGCCGTTAGAGGAGCGCGAGACGATGTAGGTGCCTGCGGGCAGCTTGACGTTACCGGCTTCAAATGCGAAGGGTACAGTGGCCTTTACGGGAGCCAGCGCGGACAACGGGAGCGCGGCGGTGAGCAGGGCGGCCAGCGAAGTGGCGGCGAAAATCCTGTTGATCAAAGAGTTCTCCATGAATTCCTCTAACTCGTCTCTATCTGCTACTACGTTTCAATTCCGGTTTTCTTCCAACACCAAGGCCCGCGTGGCGCGCTTTGGCGTACTATGGCGAGCCTTGGCGATTGCGAGTTGTAAACAGCGGATGTGGAGGGCCTAACGCAACATCGCCACTTCCACCAGCACGGTCTTACTTTCCTGGCCGGCGACGAGGGCCTGGCGCCCGGTACGTGGGATACCCACAGCGCGGGCGCCGGCCATACGGACCTCAGCGAGCCGGTAAGCGTTGCCGAGACGTTCAAACACGAGGGAAGCAGGCTTGACTTCGTTCGGGCTGCCAACCGGAACGGTGCTGAGGAGCACGGTCCTGTTCTGATTGACACTCCAAACGGAGATGGCGCCACCCACAGAGATGTTCTGGAGGACGTAAGAGCCGGCCGGCAGAGTAGCCTTGCCCGCTTCAAACGCAAAAGGAACATCCACACGGACACCTGCGGCCGAAGCCGGGAGAACTGCGGCGGTCATCGCCACCAGGGCCGTCATTACGAATCCCACAATTTGCTTCTTCATGATTAGCGTCTCCATCACTGTGCCTTACGAAATCCAGAATAAGGGCGACTGGGGGAGACGGAAAGCGAAATGCTTTGCCACGAGTAAGTTGGCGCTGTTTGGCGCACTATGGCGCGAGTTTGGCGACGGGGAGCGCGAACTCTGGCAACATAGAGTGAGGCAAACCCGTCAAAAGGACTGCCCTGTAAGCCGACCATGAAGCGAGATTTCATTTTTCACGATCCTACCGGACGGCGCTGGAGACGGTTCCGGCGCGTGGCGCGGACGGCCGCAGTGTTCTTCGGTCTATTTGCCGCACTGCTGGTGGTGGCGCTGATCACTACGCCACAGTTGCAAACGCTGGGACTGCCGGATGTGGAGCGGGTGGTTGACTTCTCAGAAGTTCGCAGCATCATACGGGGCGAACGGGCGGCGAAGAACGTGCCGTTTAAGCTGCGCAAGGTGGACGCGCGGATGAAGAAGGAAGCGGCGAAGCTGAATTACGTGCGGTCGGCATCGCCGGTACTCCATCCGGTGCAATCGCCGGTGGTGACGCCGCAGAAGCCGGTAGTGTTCGGGTATTACGTGAATTGGGATCGTGGAAGCCAGTTATCGCTGCGCCAGAATCTAAAGCATTTGACGCACATCGTGCCGGAATGGCTGATGCTGAAGAACGCCGCGGGGGACTTGAGCGATGAATCAGACAGTCAAGTGATCGAGATCGCACGGCAGGCCCAGACGCCGATTCTGGCGATGGTGACAAATTACCGCGACGGCTGGCAGGGCGGCGACGTGCACCACATTCTGAACAATGCCGATGCGCGAGAGAACATGATCGACAATATTCACGCCAACCTTGTGGAGCACAAGTTTGCGGGTGTGAACCTGGACTTCGAACAGGTGGAGAAGAGGGACAGGCAAAAGCTGATCGACTTTGTAGCGGCATTGCGGGATCGCTTGAAGCCGGAGGGCTTCGTACTTTCGGAGAGCGTACCCGCCGACGGGGACCCTGCCTATGATCTGGCGCGCCTGGCGGAGTTGAACGACTACATTGTGCCGATGGTTTACGACGAGCACTACCAATCGGGGGAGCCAGGACCGGTGGCGTCGCAGGACTGGTTTGAGGAGCAATTGGACAAACTAGGCAAAGTGCTACCGCCGGAAAAGACAGTGATCGGTTTTGGTAACTACGGATATGACTGGATTATAGGATCAAACGGCGCGGCGGAAGTGGCGTATAACGATGTAATGGCGGCCGCCATCTCCAATAAGGGAACAGTGGAATGGGATATGGATACCGATAGTCCGGTACTCCGTTACCGTAACGGCAACGCGGAACATGAAGTGTGGTTTCTGGATGCGGTGACGGCGCTGAATCACATTCGTGAGGTTTCGGATGGCGGATTCCGGGGCGTAGGACTGTGGCGGCTGGGGGCGGAAGACCCGGGGTTGTGGAAGGTACTGGCGAACG
>JBDTMC010000105.1:0-19066 GCA_039934475.1 Bryobacteraceae bacterium
GCCTGGATGGTTGAAAACACCCGTGTTCGGCACCCGGCCAGAAGTCGGCTTGAGGGCCGGTCATCATCCAGTTGAGGTTGACAGGACCGACGTTGGCAGTGACATTGGCGGGGATGCCGGCCAGCCACGGAGCGCCAGTCTTGCTGCGGTACTGAAAGCCGCTGCCGCCGGTGCCTTCCACTTTAATCTCGAATTTCAGTGTGAAGTCCCTGGCTTCGAGGGCCCGGTAGACCAGATACGAATTGCCGCTCGGATTCTTCGGCGTGGATTCACCCACGATAGCGCCGCCTTCCACGCGCCAGAACTTGGCATTGCCGTCCCAACCCTTGAGGCTGACCCCATCGAATAGGGAAACGTAGCCTTCGTGATCGCTGAACCGCAACGGCTCAGGCTGGGTGAAGCGCACGCCTTCGAACGACCCTCCCATGGCGACGAGAGCCTCAATCTGGGGCGGCGTGAGGCGGGCAGGCGAGGCTTGTATCTTTGTGAACGCAGCGGCGCGGGCGCGGGCCACGGCGAGTTCGGCAATTCTGATTTCTTCGACGTGCTTCTTGATGGCGGCGTCATCCTGAGGACGTACGCGGGCTGCTTCGGCGAGGGAGGAGCGGGCCACGGCTAGCGTTCGCGTCAACGGCATCAGATCGGTGGTCATCCGAGTGATCGCGGTGACCTGGGCCTCACGGATGTTCGGAATGGTGCCGCGACTTACGCCATCGGGCGAGCCACCGACTGCGCCGGCGCCGGACAATGCCAGTTCGGCGTTAGCAATTGCTGCGGCGGCGGCTTCCAAGGCGACGTCGTTAAGGGGATCGGAGAGGGCGGTAGCCGTAAGGTTGGCGCGCGCGGCCGCCAGCTTGGCGATCAACTGCGGTTCCTGCGCCAGGGCGAGTACGGCGCACGCCGTGAATAAGACGGATTTGAGCATAGTTATTTCCTCAACAAGAGTGCCCAATCGCCGCGTGCGGGCGCGGCAGGCGAGGTCCATTGCGGGCCTTCCGCCACGCCGATGGAAATCACTTCGCCAGTGATGGGATGGAACCACGAGGCGTCATACCGGCCGGGCGCCAAATGGATGTTGGCCTTGCCCGCGTTGGGAATGTAGACGGCGTAGGTTCGCCCGGGCTCCGCGAGGCACCAGTTTCCGGCGTCTACCAGTTCGTCGTGCGGCTCCGTCTTCCACCACTCGAAGCTGGTAAGGAAGTCCACCATGTGCGCGTAGCCGCCGAGCATTGTAGTGGTCTCGTCACTGCGTCCGTTCATCCAACCACCGCCGGTATCCGGCCAGATGCCGACGCCGCGGCGCACGGTCTCGCCGGCTGTGCCGTAGGCGCCGGCCATCGCGATGTCCCACGCTGTGCGGCGCAACGTTTCTGCGGAGTCTCCTGGCGGTTCCGGCGCCCACAAGGGGTAGTGATCCTCGTAGCCGTACTCTTCGTTTGTCTGAGGAATGATGCGGCCCGTTTTGGTTTGCAACTCCCGCTCCTCCAGCATGAGTGCGTGCTGTGTGCGCGACCAGTCTTGAATGGAGGTGAAGCCAAACCAAGCCGACGCGCGATCCTGATGCTCGCGATGTACCGGATGCGATGTCGCCAAATGGTGATAGGGATCCCAACCTTGCAGCAGGGCGCCTGTCTGGTGGGCCCACGTCTCGTCGCGAAATGTGTCGAGGTCGTCACCGAGGTCCCAAGTGATGTTGGAGAAGGCGGCGAAGCGGGCAGCGGCGTAACGGATGTAGCGCTTCTCGTCATCGCTGCCGGGACTGAGATGGACGTGGCCATCGGCGATATCGAAGATGACTGAAACGATGATGTCGCGTTGGCGGGCGTAGGCGAGCATGCGTTCGAAGCGCTGCCAGTGCTCAATGCGAAAGCGAGTGTAGTCGAAACCGGGATGAAGGAAGTCGTCAGCCTTGACGGCCGGCCATGGACTGAGGAACACGCTCCAGTCAGGAGTGTTCATCGCCGGTTCGCCGTACATCATGTTGGTGCGACCGCCGAGGAGCACGCGCACGCGGTTCACTTTCAGGCGATGAAGCCTCTCCAGGCTATTGCGAATGACGCGTTCGTCGCGCCAGCCCATCAACCAGAACGCGGTTGTCCCATGGAAGAAGTAGTGCTCTCGCGTGCCTTCCCAGATGAAATGCCAGGGGTGATCCGGATCGACGCCAAGAAGTCCGCGACGGCCGCCGGCGGTGGCTTGAAAGACGCCATCGACGGTCTTCTCGAAGTCCTTCTCAACGTACTTCACCGTATAGGAGTAGTTGCCCGGTTTGGACGGCTGGAAGCGGACGCGAAACAGAGAGCCATCGGAGGAATCGCAGAAGCCGTCTACGGTTAAGCGTTCGGTGGCTCCGGTTTGAGAGAAAGAGCCGGTGACGGCGACATCGGTAAACGGGTTGGCTGCGGAGGGACTGGCGACGCGCACCTCCACTTCCATGAAGTCGTAGGCCGCCACTGTTGATGCCGATTGGGAAAACGTGAGGGCGCCTGGCGCGCCTGACGCCAGGGGGCAAGCGAGGATGACCAGTGCGAGAGTGATTCTCACAGCGGACACCCCACTCCTTCCAGACCCGCGGCCCAGGCGATGGCTCCTTCCAGTTCTTTCAAATGCAGCGGCTCCCGATACGTTCCGGCGGCGTGACCGAGGGCCGAATAGAAGGCCCGCCCTTTGCCGACGCAGCGTTTCCAAATGATGGGATGATCGGCACCCATACTGACATCCTTCCACATCATCTTAGGGCTATAGGTGCGCTCGTCGAGCGTGGCCAGCACTTTTGCTCCATTGGTTCGCGGGTTGTTCTCAAAGGAGTACCACTCGTCGGTGCGAATCCATTCTTTGCCCAGGTCGCGCGTGGCTGGATCGGTGGGGTCCTCAATACGGATGGTTGCCTGTTGGAACTGGGGGCCTAACGGATGTCCCTTGAATTGCGCGCCTATGAGCGTCTCCACGTACCAGCGCCATTCATAGCGCGGGTCGCCACCGGCTCCGTGGATTCCAACGAAACCTCCACCGTTTTCGATGTACTCCTTAAAGGCCGTTCTCTGTTCTTGGTTCAGCACGTCGCCGCTGGTGTTGTTCCAGACGGTAGCTTGAAAGCGGCGCAGCAATTCGGGTTGGAAGACGGCGCCATTTTCAGTTTCGAAGACGGACCAGCCGCGGCGGCGGGCAAGCGCCGCGAGTGCCTCATTCGAAGCTTTCACGGCGGCATCATCACGGAAGCCGTTGGTTTTCGAAAATATCAGAATGGCAGGTGGGTTCAACTGGGCGGGCAACTGGGGCGGCACGGTCTCATAGATGTGCTTTCCGTAATAGACCCGATAGAAGCCGAATCCAGCGAAGCCCACGAGCCCCAGTACCAGCACGCCGAGGCAGAGTAAGAACCACTTCAATATCTTCTTCATTGCGCCTGACCATACAGTGTATATGCGAACGCTTCGGTTACAGTGGTTGGTGTGGATGAAACGACTGAGGCAAATGGGCCGGAGCGCGCGCGAATTCTGGTTGTAGACGATGAAGAGAGCCAGCGTTCGGCGCTGCAGGGTCTGTTGGAAAAGTGGGGGTACGATACCCGCACGGCAACCGATGGGGCAGATGCACTGGAAAAGCTGCGCGACGAATGGGCCGACGCGATTGTCACGGACCTGAACATGCCGCGGATGGATGGCGCCGGGCTGTTGGCGGAATTGCAGAACCTGCCGGAGGCGCCGCCGGCGATTGTGCTGACCGCGTTTGGGGACGTGGACAAGGCCGTAGATACGGTTCACCGGCTGGGTGCGTTCTGGTATTTGGAGAAGCCGGTGCAGACGCGCGCGCTGCGGACCATACTGGAACGGGCGACTGCGCAGGGACGGCTGGCACGGCATTCAGCGCGCCTGGAGCGGCAACTTTCGGCGCAGGGTGTGCTGGGCGGACTGGTAACAAAGTCACCCGCTATGCGTGAAGTGTTCTCGATTCTGGAGCAGGCTGCGCCGACTCGGGCAACGATTTTAGTTACCGGCGAAACAGGCACGGGGAAAGAAGTGGCGGCGCGCGCGATTCACGATTTGAGCCCGCGGCGGGCGCGCCCCTTCCTGGCACTGAATTGCGCGGCACTGCCGGAATCGCTGATCGAGAGCGAACTCTTCGGCCATGAAAAGGGCGCATTCACAGGCGCGGCGGAACGGCGCTCAGGCTGCTTCGAACTTGCCAACGGCGGGACGCTGTTACTGGACGAAATCGGCGAGACACCGCTGGGAACACAAGCGAAGCTGTTGCGTGTGCTGGAGGACCGCAAGGTGCGCCGCTTGGGCGGCTCGCGGGAAATCGAAGTGGACGTGCGCATTGTGGCGGCCACCAATCGCGATCTGAAGGAGAGCGTCAAGAAGGGGACCTTCCGCGAGGACTTGTATTTTCGTTTGAATGTGTTCGAAGTGCTTCTCCCGCCCCTGCGCAGCCGGCCGGAAGACATCCCCGTCATTGCGCAGACGCTGATTGGGAACCTCAACGTGACCTACGCCACACGCGTCACGGAGGTTGCCAAGGAAGTGCAGGACCTGTTTGCGGGCTACCAGTGGCCAGGCAATGTACGACAACTTCGCAATGTGCTGGAAAGGGCAGTGATTCTGGCGGGTGAGGGGACAATCCGCCGCTCGCACCTGCCGCCGGGCTTCGCGGGCTTGCCGGAGTTGTCAGTGGAAGCGGGTGGCGATGTGGTGACTTTGCGTCCCGGCGTGACGGTAGAGGAAGGTGAGCGGTTGCTAATCTTGACGACGCTGAGGCATACGGGCGGCAATCGGACGAGGGCTGCCAGCCTGCTGGGTTTAAGCGTGAAGACGCTGTTCAACAAGCTGAAGCAATACGGAGAGCCCGAAGAATGAGCCTGCGGACGCGGCTGCTGTTGATGTCGGTTTCAACGGTAGCGGTGATCGTGACGGTGCTGGCAGCGATCCACATCAACAGCCTGATGGAGACGTGGCTGGACGCGACCCTGGACCTGAGCGCCGCGGCAAGCCGGCACGTGCAGGCGGCGGTGATTGAACGCGTTACCGACCGTAACGTCAAGGGCGCTACTACGCAGAGCCTAGACGAGGTGAAGCTGGCATGGCGGGATATTGTCATCTCGGATCGCGAGGTAGCGAGGGCGATGGCAAACGCGATGATGGACTCGCGCGGCATCGCGGAGATCAACATCGTTGGCGAGTACGGCACGGTGTTGGCCTCGTCGAATCTAGCGCGCGTGGGGTCTCCGGTGCGCACGCAGAGAAGCCTTCCGGATGTGCTTGACCTGGGGCCGATCGGCAGGTTTGCAGCGATTTTCCGGTCAGAAGCGGATTTCGAGACACGGACGCCAATTGGATTCGCGGACCAGGGGAAGCCGGTGTTCCAGGTTCAACTGCTGGTTTCACCGGCTCTGCTGCGGACCGTGCTGGCGCCGCAGTTAAAGAGCACGGGGATAGCGTCCTTGTTCGCGGTTCTTGTGGCAGCGGCGCTGGCGGTACTCTCGGCGAACATCGCGCTGCGTCCTTTGGAACGGATCGGAGAAGCGATCGATACACTGGCTACGGGCAATCCGTTGGGGTTAGTAACACCGCAGACGGATCGCGAGGTGGCGATCATCGAATCCCGCCTGAACCTGTTGGGGGAGCAGATGCACGGAGCGCGCGAAGCCGTGGCCAGCCTGATGCGCGGCGCGGCGCATGAGATTAAGAATCCGCTGAACGCGATGGCGCTGCGTCTGGAGACACTGCGAGGCATGGTGGCCGACGATGTGCCGGAGGCTGACGTCGAGATCGGTAAGTTGAGCGCCGAGGTTTCGCGGCTGGACCGCGTGGTGAAGCTATTCCTCGATCTGGGGCGGCCGGTGGAATTGGAGCTGCGCGATTTCGATTTGCGGAAGCTGATTGACGAAGCAGCGGACCTGGTGCGGCCGGGAGCGACCGCGCACGCTATCGAACTGGAGTGGGAGAGGCCGGAGCCGCCATTTCCGGTACGCGCGGACTATGGTTTGATCCAACAGGGATTGTTGAATGTGCTGAATAACGCCATCGAGGCCATGCCGGATGGCGGCCGCGTCCGGGTTTCGGTGTGGCGTGTTGGCTTACACTGTGAGATCAGAGTCACCGACAATGGTCCTGGTATGACGCCAGTGGTGCGCGATCGAATCTTTGAGCCGTACTTCACCACCAAGGAGAAGGGTTCGGGGATCGGGCTGGCATTGACGCGAAAGATGCTGCAGCTTCACGGGGGCACAGCGTCGGTGGAGAGCGATGTGGGTAAAGGTACGACGATGATCCTGTCCCTTCCGGTTGTTTGGAGCAGAGGCTCGTGAAGACGCTGTCTATCGTGGTTGTCGCGGCGGCGGTGGTTTTGTCTACCGGTTGCTGGCAAAAGAAGAAGAAGCCCGTGGTGGTGCCGCCGCCACCCGCACCGGTTACACAGCCTGCGCCTGTTCCCGCGCCTAAGGCCACTATACCGGCCGTCGAGAAGCCGACCCCGTCTAAGCCGACAGCACAGCGGCCTAAAGTCCAACCCGCGTCGCGACCGCAAGTGGTGGCGCCCGCCCCGCCAGTGCCGCAGCTAGGCGCGATGATTCCGGCTGCTCAAAGACAGCAACTGGATGCGATCTATGCGTTGGACTTGAAGAAGGCGCGGACAATACTGTCCGCGGTGGGCAGCTCGACGTTGGACGCGCAGCGAAGCGAGATGGCAGGGCGAGTGAAAGCGTTTATCAAGCAGGCGGAAGAGTTCCATCCGCTGGATCTGGCGGCAGCGGCGGAGATGGCGCAACGGGCGCGGGTGCTGGCGGAGGATCTGGAAAAACGTTCGAAGTGAAACGCTTGACGCGAGCGGCTCCGTCCAAGGCTACTTACGGAGCCGCGCACGCAAATGGCGGCGGGTCAACCCCTGAGGGTCACCGGGTGTTGCAACGAGAACGTGAGCGGCGTCTCCGCTGGTAGCTTCACGTTCTTCTTCCCGGTGATATAGGCTCCGGTGGTTCCTGCCGCCGCGCCAGCACCGGCGCCTATAAGGGCACCGGTACCGCCTCCGGCGAGAGCGCCAATGGCTGCTCCGACTCCCGATCCGCCACCCATCAGGATCAAGTTCCGCTTCTTATGCGAAGTGCTGGAGCGGCCGCTGGCCGCAGTGGCGATCTCATACGTGGAGCCGTGCAATTGAAAGGAATCGAGAGTTACTGCGAGATAGGCGCGGCCTTTGAAACGGCCCGAGTGTTTGGCTTCGACTACGTGACCCTGGAAGGCGGTGCCGCGAGGGATTATGACGCGATCGCCGTCGACCACAGGCTGATCGAGGTGGGCCACGAAGCGTTCGCCGGACCGGGTGGTCTTCGTGTCGAGAGACTGGCCCAGGCGGACACGGATTTGCGTGCCGGCGGGGATCATTGCAGTGCGCGGGACCAGGCCCTCACTGGTTTGTGGCTGAGACAATTTACCGGGCATCACGGGCCGATCAGCCGGGGTGGGTTCAGCCAGCGGGGCCGCTTCCTGCACCGGCGGGTTGACGGCAACCGTTTGCTGGGCCGGCTGCCGGCTGCACCCAGCGAGCGCCAGGGCTATTGTAAGTGCGGACAGAGGTCTAAGCATCGAAGTTACCGGGCGATCACGTCTCGGTGGACGCTTTTTACTTTGGCTGTGTCTGCTGTATTTGGGACTGCATCGCCGCCAGGCGAGCGTCAGCAGCTTTTTGCGCCGCCTGTAGTGAGTCGAGGCGGTTTTCTATGCTATGAGTTTTGCGATCCAAATCAACCTGAATTCGTTGTTGTGACTTCGCGGCCACGACTTCGGCTTCGGCACGAGCGGCATTCACTGCTCCGTCTACGCGATTCTCAACCGTATCTAGTCTGTGTCCCCAGGCGGCACGCTGCGCGTTCCAATCCCGAATGGCGGCTTCGGTGGCATCCAGGCGCTTGCCTGTGGCGGCGAGATCGTCGTGGATCGCTGGTATGAGATCAAGGCTGCCGCGATAAGTGCCGACTGCCCACCAACTCCATCCTCCAGCCACCAGAAGCAGGCCCAGCAAGATGCCGATTGCGGTCCAGATGCGAGTATGTGTGTGGCTGGAAACAGGCGGCAGCGGACGCGCAACTACTGGCTGGCGCAGCGGAGGAGCCGGAGGGTTCACGGGAATTCGTGGAACGGCTTTCGCTTTGGGCAAGTCCTCTGTGGCAGTCTCTTCGATGACCTCTGATTCGCCCACGCCTTGCATCGACACTCCAAGCAGCGCTTCTTCGACGCTGTCAGAAGTACGCAGGAGATTGCCGAGTCCAGTGCGGAGGAGCATGCGGCGCGGACCTTCTTGCAGACCACAGACGATGAACGGAACCTTGGCGGCAGCGGCCATCTGTGAGAGCGACATCAGGGCTCCGACACCGGAGCTATCGATCTGATGCACGTCTGTCAGGTCCAGAACGATCCGTGGTGGATTGCCGCGATCTTCCCAAGCGGAGAGAACTTCCTGCCGGAATCCGGCGGAGCTCTGCACGCTGATGTTATTGCGAACGCGAACGACTAACCCGCGACTGTGATCAAGAATAGTGATGCCATCGGGACGATTCGACGTTTTCGACTGCCAAGGTACGGTCTGCATAATCCAAACGGTCTCCTTTCTTCTGACATTCCACTCGTCTTCTGAGATTCCACTCGCTGGCTGAAACCGGCTGTCGCGCGCGCACCGGGCCACGGATTGCGCGCGCATCGATTCACCCAACATCCAGTTACCGCGAGGCGGAGTTGACCTTCGGAGTCGCGAGGTAGCCGGTTACGGTGTCGCCAGTAACAGAATTGACCACAACCTCATACGGCATCCGCGCCTTGGAGGCGACGTAGAATTGCACCGGTTCGTTGGTGGTCTTGTCCTTCTTCTCCACCGTACGGTCGTCGGCGAAGACAACCATGGTGTAACGGTTCTTCTTGGCGTTAACCTTGGCCAGGCGCATTTGGATATCGCCCACTTTCTGCATGGTATTGGAGCGAGTCAGTTTGAACTCGTAGATATTGCGGTCACCTAGCTCGCGCAACGATTGGATTTCCTTGCCATTGGTGGCGATGAGGCCACTCATGACGCCCATGTCGCCGTTGACGCGCTTGAGGTCGTTAGTGGCGGAATCCAGGGCGGTACGAGCCGAGGCCACGTCGCTCTTCACTGAGGCCACTTCGGTGGTGACGCCTTCCACTTTCGAAGAGGTATCGGCAGCGGCGGTCTTCACCGTCGAAAGTTCATTGGCGAGTTCGGCCTGCTGAGCAGCGCTCTTTTTCACGACTTCATCGAGGTGGCGGCGGGTGCCTTCCTGGACGCGGGAGATGCTTTGGGTAACGCCCTTGTGTTCGGTAGTCAGTTGTTGGCGGAGTTCGTCGAGCGAGCCGCGAGCGGTGGTATCTACTTTATCCACGCCGGCGCGCAGGGTGGCGACCTCTTGCTGGCTTGTCGCCAAGTCGTGTCGCAGGCTATCGAGCTGCGTGGACTGGTGATTGGCCTGATAGAAGGAGAAGCCGGCAATACCGGCGAGCCCGACTGCCAACACCGGCAGCCAAGGGGAATGGGACGCCCGCTTCTGTTCGATGACGGGGGTCGGTTGATTGGGGGAATCAAAGTTGCTCATTGTGAATCGTCTCCTGCCACCTGTAAAGGCACGGGGGTTGCCAGAGCGACTCTCTAGTGTTTTCAATTGGTTACGGTGAGATGAAATCCTTGCCGTGGAAAGGATTTCCGGGGGATGCCGGAACGGCTTACCGAATCGGCTGAAACGCTCCACGGCGCCGGACAAGGAAGAAGATAGGCAACGCTGTGAGCACAATCATCACGAGTCCGAAAGGCCACGGGAAGGGGCTGACTGCGCCCGTGGCAGCGGTGGGGAAGAATTTGGGCATGGAGATCTGCATCTGGCGCATCATCTCCGCCTGAGTAGCCGGTCTCAATGAGGCTAAGGCGTTGGCTCCCACAATGCAGAAGTAGACCATCGCCGCCACTCGCGCCGACTCGCGAAGGCGAAGTAAGCCAGCCCCGATGTAGATCTGCGCCGCGCTGAAGACGGCGATGATCACGAGGGCAATCCAACCGGTGAAGACAACGCCGAATACCACCGCCGGCGAGCGGAACAGCAGCACGGGCACATAGAAGACCACGGCGCTCAGCAGATACCAGGCGACAATACTGATGCTTAAGGGCCGAACGCTCTCGCCCGCGGGATCGAGCCCGTGGAAGTAAGACTTTGTGATGCTGCGATTGAAAAGCACCAGCCACCAGATGCTGATGATGGTGAGTAGGCCGTAGAAGCCGGCGATGGCATATCGAACGCCAGCTATGATCGCAGGATCGGCTCCGGGCGGTGTGGGTAATGGGATGGCGAAAATAATGAGCATTCCTCCGCCGGCGATGACGGCGAGGATTGCGGCGAAGATAATGATCGAAATTCGTGACCAGCGGCGCCTGAGGATGATGCCGATTCCGGTGGAGCCTCCCCAAGCCGCCAACGCGAGAAAGAAGACTGACATGACGATACCCAACGGCTTCATCGGAATAGGTGAAGGCGTCGCGGCGGCGGGTTGTGGCAGGAAGGCCGCCAGCATCATGATTCCAGCCATGAGAAGCGTGCCGGCGCTGCCGAGAATCGTGATTATCGCGCTGGCGCGAATCCCAATCCAGTTTTGAGCCATAGCAAACTACAGTAACTTATTTAGCTTTCGCATGACTTCGAAAGCGTCGGCGACATACAACACGTCGGCTTTGCCGCGCGCCCAGCCGCAATTCGCGTCGAGGTTGATGGCGCGGCGCTCCTTGATAAAGCGCCAGCCTACCACGTGCGGCTCTTCTCCGTGGCAGCATGTGGACAGGCCCTTGAGGTGGCGGGGCGTAGAACCGGTTTGGCCAACCTGATTCAAATGTGTGAGGAAGGGGAGTACGTCTTGCCCTTCGCCGCTCAAATCGACGAGCGACTTACTGCTGCCAAGCGAACACTGCGACTTAGTCAAGAAACCGAGAATCAAGGCGGCCGCTTCCGGTACGTGGGGCTGGCCATCCTTTTGCTTCTTTGTCCAACCGGCTCCAGTGACGAAGAGGAGTTTGGCGTCGGGGCGAATGGTTTGCTGATCGGCGGCCGGCGATTGCACGCCTGTCACCGTGGTGCGCTGCTTTCCCGGGGGAACGGCGATGACTTCGAGATTGGCTTGTCCTGGCGCGCCAGACCATACTTCGGCGCCGCCGGATTCTACCAGCATCAGCCACGGGCGCGTAGTACGGGTCTGCAGCGCCTCCAGCCTTTGGCGGTAATACCAGCGCGAAACAGTAATGCCTCCTTCCACGCCGATGGCTGTGATGTGAGTGTCCACGGCTCCGCCGAGACGTTGGGCGACAGCGGGTAAAACGCGCGACCAGCGTGAGGTGCCGGGGGCGATCACCACGGTAGCTCCGGCGGCGCAGGCGAGGGCTTCGGCCGCGGCGGCGTCAGTGGCGAAGCGCGGCACCTGGAAGGCTTCTCCGTCTACCGCCAGAAAACGGGCCGCGCCGCAAGCGGCAATGGCGTTGGCTGCCGCCTGAGTATCCGTTCCAACCAAACCGGCGACGAGTGAGCCGCCTAGCGAGCGGGCCATCGCCAGCGCTTCCAGGGAAGCCTTCGACAAGCAGCCATTCTCCGTATGGGCGAGAAAAAGAACCGTCTCCATTTTGCTATTCCCCGATCCAGGCGGCGATCTCTCGCGCGATTTCTTCGGCGGGCATATCCTTCACAATCCTCGTTTGGCGAGACTGCTTGGGAACGCTGACGCTGGTGAAGCAGAGGGCGCTGGAGTTGACTGCCGCGGGTTTGGCTTTCTGCAGCGCGGGCATGATGGCGCGCATGTTTGCCATACCCACTTGCGGATTGTTGGGTGGCTCACCGAGATTTCCCGTGGCCCAGCCGAGCAAGAGCGGAGGTCCCTCGCAGATCGAGACTTGGTGGACGCCGCCTTCGATGCGCTCCAGAATGCGAAGGGTGCCGTCCGGTTGCACAGTCAGTTCGTCCACTCCCTGGAACTGATCGACGATGCCAAGACGCTCGCCCACCATCTGCAGCGTGGTACCCGCGGCGCGGGCGGCGGATTCCCAACCACCCGCGAGGATGAGGGCGGCGCGGTCGAGACTGGGAATTGCCGCAATCGCGTCAGCCAAAGCGACGGCCACGGCCGAGGAATCAGTGAAGCCTCCGGCGGGACCATCCAGTGCGACCAGCTCGAACGGCGCTTTCTGGGCAACCGTCATCATCACTTGCTGCAACTTCGCCTTGGGGCCAAGACTCACAAGCCAGACCTTCGATCCCGGCACCGATTTGGCCAAGCGCGCGGATTCGTAGAGCGCGTGGGCAGCCCACGGATCCAGCACGGCGGGCAGCATCATCTCGTTCTTCAAGGCAGGCCCGGGCACTGGCTCGAGCGTTTGAAGCGGGTCGGGGACAATGCCCGCGCAAACAACAATGTGATAAGGCATACGATTTTCAGTTCACAGCGGAGTGGAGGCCTCCGGCGCCGGCGCTAAATTCGATATTGGCGCCCTCGACGCAGTTCCAGAGGCAGGCGCCGCAATGAATACACTTCTCGCGGTCGAAGAGGGGATGGCCGCCGCCTTCCGCCGGATGGAGGGCTTCGCCGGAACACATCTCGACGCACGTTTGAATGCCGCACGTTTCACAAAGGCGCGGTTCCACAAACGTTACGTGATCGGCGTAGCCGGGCGGCGCTTGTACCTTGCCGCCCATCAGCAACGCGTCCTGATGCGTCACCAGCAACTGGCCGTCATAGGGGATGGGGGGCCAGCCGGCTTTCTCCATCAGCAGGGCGCGGCCATCTCGTTGAAACGCGCCCCGCGCTGCCTGCAGTATTTCATGGGGTTGGCGAGGGCGTCCCGGCCAGTTCAAACGGCCCCCGGAGATGCCGGAGAGCATCATGCCGATCAGACCTTGAACGAAGCCGCGTTGAAAGCCGTCACGCGCTTTCTCAGCCACCGCCGCTTCGGCTTCCACCCAACTATCACGGCGCCGCCGGACATACGTCTGAAGCAGGTTCTCTCGGGTAAACTCCTGGCCTGCTTTCCAGAGTTCGAGCACTGCTTCAGCGAGTTGGACGCCGGTAGTCCAGGCTTCATCGACGCCGGAGCCCGTAAGGACGTTGGTGCTGCCCGATCCTTCCCCGATGCGCGCGAAACCGTCACCGGCGAGGAAGGGTTCGCCGCGCCGGCCCGATTCGAAGAGCGACTTAGCGCCCCACGACTTCATCACGCCGCCCTGCAGATACCGCCACAGGTAAGGATGTTGGATGAAATGCTGCAAATAGCGATAGGAAGTGCGGATGGGGTTCTGAAACCACGAAGGGACAAAGATGCCGACCGAGGCGAGGCGGTCTGGATGGACATAAAAGAAGCCGAAGATTTCAGGCTCAGGAAAGCCGAGCGTGTGGAAGACGGTTCCGGCAGGCAGGTCGCAGGATTCGGGCAACTCCACCACCATCTTCATACCGACCGCCCATTCGTCGCGACTGTGGCCGCCGGGCAATCCAATGCGGGCGTCGATGGCGCGCCCCACCGCACCAACGGGTCCATCGCCTACCACCGTGAGGCCCGCGCGGATCTCCATCCCGGGCATGCCCTGGTCCACCAACTGCACGCCTGTCACCCGTTTGCCTTCAAACACCGGGCGCGCCACGGGTGTCCCGGGCCAGATCTGGACGAGGCCCGACATCATGATCTGCTGACCCACCCATTGATTGAACTGGCCAATGGAGAGGACGAGGCCATCCTTCTTATGAAGGAACTCGGGTGTGTAAGGGAGTTCGATGGCGGAGTGCTTGGCTACCGCCCCGAGGACGCGGTCAGCGACGCGCAGAAGGGCGGGACGGCGGCTGGCGCCGAGCGGATCGAGAAGATAAAGGACCTTTTCGGCTGTCACCGGCGCCGCCATGGGGATCTGCGCCGGGTCGAGATCCGGGAGGGAGGCCCGGATTCCGCGCGCACGTGTCACAACGCCGGAGACGCCGAAACCGATATCGTCGGCGCGTTCATAACAGAGAACCTGCGGCGGGAGGCCGGGCATCACCCTACTTTCAAGACCTTCCATCCCGCGCGACAGGGTGGTGAGAAAGCCTCCGGTGGCGGGGCCGAAGCCCACGCACACCAGGTCAACTTCCATCACGTCGCGCTCTACTTCGCTCATCGAGGGTAGTCCAGAGCGGCTGGAATCATTACCTTCAACAGCGATTGGGCCGCGCGATCCTTCGCCAGTTGCGAGCCGGTGAGGCATCCGTCGAGTTTGGAACGCAGCTTGACGAACTGCTCATAGCCATCGAACCGCACGCATGGGCCGGCTTTCGGCGGATGGGATCCGTCGGCATTCTTGAAATCGACGACCATGCATGACGCGCCGGGCACGAGGGCTTCGAGAGTGACCAATTCGTCGGCCTGGAAGCAGCCGGGGTAGTCGTCGTTATCCCACGCGGGATGGCGGTTGTAACCAAACACGAGTTCGGCGGAGATGCGGCCCACTTCACCGGCGGCGCGTGCCGTCTGGATGTGGCAGAGATCGGTAAGGAATCCGAGAAGGCCGTCGAAGCCCTCGGTGAGGGACGGATTTTCAGGTCCGTTGACTTCGAGTTCCAGCAGATCGAGGATTTGCTGGCGGGCGGCCAGCAGCCAGCAGAGAGCGTCGGCGAGCGGGAAAGTCACGCCCTGTCGGCTGCCATGGTAAAGGCGGTCGCCCTCGGCGTCCTTCGAAACCTGGAGGTGCTCCACGGTCCACAGCCAGAGGTGCATGGCGGAGGCAAGGGCACAGGCGCCGGTGCCGGCGCGGCGCCCTGCGATGGCGCGCAACTCGGGAATCCACTGGCGGAACTGAGCGAGAAAGACTTCATTCACCATCGTTATGGAAAGCTGACGGCGCTGAACGGCTTCGGGGCCCTCGTAGGTGGCTTCCAACTGCGCGTCCATCCACTTGTGGCCGAGGAAACCGGGGCAGTCTTCGGTGATTCCGTAGCCGCCCATCAGGCTCACCGCTTCGCGCATCATGGTGGCGCCATGGCCGGTATTCCAGAGTTTGCACGCCGGGCAGAAGACGTTGGCCTGGGAGTCGAGCAACAGGAATTGCACCATCGGATCGGTTGCCAACTGCTCCAGGCGCGCTTCGTCGCGGAACCTGGGACTCCGATTCTTCAGTTCGAGATACTCCAGGGCGTCCTTGGAAAGCCGGCGTATGGCCTTGAATCGGGCCGACCCGCTGGCCGCGCCCATGTCCGCCAGAATACGATCAGCCTGTTTCTCAATGGGGTCCAACTCATCGAACATGCGGGCAGCGGCAAAGCCGAGTGAAGCCGACGCCTCGCCGGTGGCCCACACATCCAGCAGACGGTGCAGCGCGTCCTCTTTCTGCTGCAGGCCCATCTCATAGCGGGGCGAACCTTCGGGAACGGCGGCGCCTCCGCGGAAGCGGTCGCGGTGGTAGCGGATCACCGGCTCGACCGCGCTGAGCAGTTTCGCCGCGGTCATCAGTCCTACGCCGACGCGAGTACGGCGGAAGACGGCTTCGATGATTTCCGAATGGGTGAAATTGGGAACGATGACGCCAGCCTTAATGGTGTAGCCGCCGACGATGCGGCTGGCCGGAACGCGGAGGCTGAAGACGGGGTCGCTGGTGGAGCTCAATTGGTGAACCAGCTTGCGGGTGGGTGTGCCGCGGTCCCATGTACCGGGGTCGGTTTCTTCCAGAATCACCATGCAGGAACTGGCAATACGCTGGTCGCCGGTATCGACTGCCGCGGTGACGAAATTGGCGAAGCCCATGTTGGTGATGAAGCGGCCCCGCTTGTTGACTTCGAGGAGCGGTTCTTCGCCTTCCTTCCACTCCGCGATGGTCACTTTGCCGCTGAGCAATCCAGTTTCAACGCCAACGTACGGGATGGGTTCAGTGAGGCAAAAGGCGCCGCGAAGCTGCTTCTCCGTGCGCCCGGGGACAGCCCCGCCCATGTAGCGCGCGCGTTGCTCCGGGGTGCCTCTTTCGTGGATGGGGGACAGCGCAAGGCAACCGGCGAGGCTGGCGGTCGAAGCTCCGGCATCCACCCAGGCCAGCTCAAAGGCGACCAGCGACAGCGCCAGGTTCTTCGGTCCTTCGAGGTAGCCGCCTTCTTCGGGATCCATGAAGACGGAGGTGATTCCGGCGGCGTCGTAGGCGGGCAACAAGCTCGCCTTGCCGGCGGTCCATTCGTGGGTGTTGCGGCCACCCTCGGCCACCAGGCGGGCTACCGGTCCGCGGGCAACCGATCGCGCCGATTGAACCAGCATCTGCAAGTCGTAGCGGTCCTGGAAGCGCCAGAGAATCTGACGGACATCATCACCGGGCAGAGTGCGAAGGGTCTCACTCAGCCGTTTTGTTGCGACGGTCGGCATGGGCCTTACCTCCGAATAGGAACGTGGTTAGAGAGCAATTGGATTGCCAAGACAGGATATCGGGGTCTGGTTATCACAAAGATAACGAATTCCTACAGTTAGAAAGGATCGCTGCACCGGGAGGGAACGGCGGAGGGTACGCGCAATTTGCCCCACCTCGCATTTTATGAAGAGAAAGAGGGCCAAAACCCCCGAATACTTTTAAACTGGAGACATGGTTCATCTTTCCCTGCAACTCGATGAGTTCGGCCGTTTGGCGTGCCAGCTGACAAACAAGGAATCAACCGCAACGGTGAGTTGCGCCGACGTCCGGGAGGGGCTGTTAGCCTTGAGCGGAGCGCTGGACGATGTGGAGAAAGACGGTGCCGGTGAGTGTTTCTGGCTGCGATCGGCGGGAGAGTACCGGTGGGTATTCCGCCGCCTGGACGAGCAGGTGCGTCTGGCCGTGCTGTGGTGCGGTAGCGTGGCGATCGGATTTCAGCATGTTTTCTGGGCGGAGTGTCCGTTTGACGAGCTGGTTAGCCGTCTTCGGGCGGCGATAGAGGCGTTTTCCGTCCAGTTAGTGACCGAAGTCACTCCATCCGCCGATTGAGCAGGTTAGTATCGAACCATGCCAGTCGTCATTGGAGCCAGGCGCGAAAGCGATTTCACAGACCCAATCGGCATGCTGAGAGACTGCCACCGCCGCATTGAGCGGTTTCTTGAAGTATTGGTGCGCGTTGCTGAGCAGGCCCACGGAGGCCCATTGAGCGAGGAGCGGCGCGGGGCGTTCGACAATGCGCTGCGCTACTTCCGCGACGCCGCTCCAAAGCACACTGCGGACGAGGACGAGAGCCTGTTTCCGCGCTTGCGCCGAATGGACAGCGACGAAGTGCGCATGCTGCTGGCGCGCATTGAATCACTCGAAGAACAGCACCAATCCGCGGACGCAAGCCATCGCGAGGTGGATCACCTTGGCGGGCAGTGGCTGAGAGACGGCGTCTTGCCGCCCGCAGAGGCGCAGCGGCTGCTAACGGTACTGGTGGAACTGCGGAAGCTGTATCGCCAACACATCGAGACCGAAGAAAATGAGGTCTTCCCGGCGGCTGACGGTCTTTCCGGCAGTGACCGTCAATCGATCGGCGATGAGATGATTTCGCGGCGCGGACTTACAAAAGCGGTAAAAAGGTAGGGTCCTACCGGGAAAATCTTTCCTTTCTCTTTCCTGGCCGTAGCCGTGTTTTGTGTGAGTTACGGCTAGAGCCTCAAATTTGCAACCCAAATCCAACTGTGGAATCTTAAGTGCAGATCGTCTACTTCGGTCATTCGTCTTGAAAGCAAGATCCGAGACCGGGAAGAGGCCACTACACATATGATCAAGTCCTTTGCTTTTGTGATGTTTTCCGCGGCTTTGTTCGGGCAGGTACCCAATCCAACCCAGGCCAATACACCGCAAGTAACCGGAGGGACCCCAGTATTCCGGATCACCGCTACGTCCCGAACAATCAAAGCGATCAATTTCCATCATCGCCAGGGGAACACCACGGTCAATCTGGTGGGTACCAGTCTGATGCCGCGTGCGAAGGGCGAAGCTCGGATCGACAGCAAAACGGGGGCGACGAAGCTGGATATCAATTTCAGCAAAATGGAGCCTGCGCAGACCCACGGAGACTCCTTTCTGACGTATGTGATGTGGGCGATTACGCCGGAAGGGCGTCCTGAGAACCTCGGCGAGGTCTTTGTTACGGGAGACGACGCGCGGCTGCAGGGGGCGACCGAACTTCAGTCGTTCGGCCTCATTGTGACGGCGGAACCCTACTTCGCGGTGACGCAACCGAGCGACATCGTAGTGATGGAAGGGGTCATCAAACCCGGTCCGGAGGGGACGACGGGCACTTTTAGCCCGGTGGAAGCGAAGTATGAGCTTCTGGAGCACGGTTCCTATGACGCCGTCCTGCCGGCGGCCGACCGGGCTCTGGTGAAACAGCGTAACGATGTGCCTCTGGACTTGAAGGAAGCACGGCATGCGATGGCGATTGCGCGCGGTGTTGGCGCCATGAAGTATGCTGCCGATACGATGCAGAAGGCGTCCGTAGAATTGCAGAATGCCGAGGGTTTCTGGAGTTCGCGTAAGAACACCAAACAGGTCCAGACACTGGCGCGCAATGTTACCCAGTTGTCCGAGGATGCCCGCATCATCACGCTGCGCAAGCGACAGGCGGAGGATCTTGCCAACGAACGGCGCACATCGGAAGAAAATATCGCCGCCGCCAAGTCAGATGCAGAGCGCGAAGCCGCGCAGCGCGCGCTGGCGGAAGCGGACAAGCGCGCAGCGATGGAACGCGAACGGGTCGCCCAGGAGCAGGCTGCCGAAGAAGCCCGGCTGAGGCAGCGCGCGCTAAATGAGGCAGCTGTGGCGCAGAACGAAAAGGCGGAGGCCGACCGTCAGGCGGCGGAGGCCAAGCAACGGGCTGCCGAAGCGGAGTCTGCGAACCAGAAGAGCGAACAAGACCGTCTGGCCCTGCGAGCCCAGCTTAAGGACCAGTTGAACAAGGTACTGCAGACTCAGGACACCGCGCGTGGACTGATTGTCAACATGGCGGATGTGTTGTTTGACTTTGGGAAGTACACACTGAAGCCGGAGACGCGTGAGAAGCTTGCCAGGATTACCGGCATTCTGATCTCACACCCGGAA
>JBDTMC010000106.1:0-19018 GCA_039934475.1 Bryobacteraceae bacterium
GCGGATCATCGCGACGCGAGCCGCCGGTAGACCGATGGGCTCATCAGTTCTCGAAGGGTATCTTTGCCCACCCAGCGTGCTGTGGCCTGGGGTGACTCCGCCAGGCGGCTAGCCACAGCGACTGCCGCGGCATTGAGTGCGCCGTTCCTTTTCCCGACGGCGCGTAGAGCCATGTTCACGGCCTTCTTGACGAAGTGGCGTTCGTCGTCAGCGGCATGCTCGATAAGCGTCAAGCCTTGCATGAACTGATCGTTGGCGGCGCGTTTGTCGTGCACGCTGAGGCTCCACAACAGTGCGAACGCCGTACGCTTGACGAACTCCTTCGTACTTCCGCTCCACTTTGAAACCTTGCTCCAGGCATAGGGTGAACGGTCGAAGAGGTTGAAACACATCGCATCGCAAATCGCCCAGCTATCAAATTGCCGGCACCATAGATCCATCCGCGCAGCGGTAAGGCGTTGCGGATCACCGACAAACGACGCCAACATCCGGGCCTCATACACGCCGGTTTCCCAGAGAGCTTCGGCCAGTTCCTGATTTGTCCCGAGCACTTTGCCAAGCGCTTTAATGTCCCTCATGGCGACACCCAGCGCATGGTCCGAAGGGATGGCATACCTCGCCATTCCCTCGCGGCTGGCCGTTGTGCTTTTGTCTTTCAACGACTGGAGGGCGGACTGAACCTCCTCCCTGATCAGTGATCGAGATGATTGATCCACTGGCGAATGATCTCCTGGAAGGCGAAGCCATGCGTCTCCACCTCGTGCCCGTTGTAAATTTAACTGAAGCGCGGTCCTTACCAAGCCACTGCAACAGACGCTGGGCCAGGAAACCGGTATTCCACTGGAGACACGTAAGGACGGTAATCGCGACGAGCGTGATGCCGATGGACGTATCGGCGTTGTCGTAGAGAAGCCGAATTTTGCTCCGATTTGATTCGCGCCACCCGGTCATCGAGCGGGGCCTCACGCGGGGTCATGAGGACAAGTAATTTTCAAGGTTACTTCACTTCAGGGAAGAAGTGCAAGAATAGCGGCGAACGGCGTTAAATATAGTCGCATGAATCTCATTTACTAAGTTAGAGAGATTTCCTCAGCCGCCGCCTAGCAGTCCGTGGCGCAGATCTTGGCGGCGACGGACAGGAGGCGAAGTAGTGTGGCCGGCGGCGTGTGCCGCAGTGCGGTGGCATCGGCCTGCGGTTCGCTATTGAACAGCACCAACCAGCAGTTCAGGTTGTACGCCAGCATGGCCCACCGGAAGTGGATGTCGGTATCGTCAGCGGCGAGTTAAGCCGCATCATCGAACACGAAATCGCGTTTTTTATAAATTTCGCTTGGCGCGAACGGTCAGAATGGCCGCAAAGATAATTTCAATTAACCCAACCGCTAGGATTGGGCCACCGGGAATGTTGACGTAACGGAGAATGTCTAAGACGCCTACGGCGGTGATCAAGCCTCCAAGCACCCAGAAAACGGAGTCTCCGTATACGGTTCGGAAAGCTGCGTAATGAGTTCCCACCGCAATTGCCGATAGCGGGAAGACATAATCCGGTTTATAAGAAAGGAAGAGCCAGGCTGCGAAGAGACCGCCAATCATAGCAATGGTACTTTCTAACGCAACTCGCCCGAGAGGGTTTCCTGGAGTGGCCGGGCCGCGGCGAAATAGAAAACGCGACGCTAGTTGGGAGAGCGGAAAGATAAGCATCCCTCCAAAAAAGAGGACTGTAAATGCCCAGCCAATACCACGCTGTGTCTTCAAAAACGCTGCCGTGAGCCACAAGAGACCCGAAATAAATGCGCCAGGTCCGCCCCCGACAAATGCTCGGCGAAGGTCATGCTGAGCCGCGGCAATCGTAATAGTGCGCTCCTCCATCACGGGTGTACGACCGAGGAACACCATATAGACAGCGCCGGACAAAGTCTCATAATGTCATTCCGGCCAACGGACCGCGTCCAGGACATGACGTTGTTGTACCGCGCTGGAGGTTGTGCTGGCAAGCGTTATTGATTGGGGCGGGCGGCAGAGTGGCGCCGTGGGGGTATACCCCTCTTCACCGGGACGCGGGATAGTGGCAACCAAGGGATGCGACCGCGAGCGCCGTAGCGAAATACCCCCCCAGCACAGAAACCGGGCGCAGGAACTCAGGAATATCCTTCGCCGGTTTGGCACTCATGGCGTCTTTTCCGACTGTATCTCCGACAGTAATTCTTCAAGCCGGTCATACCCCGCCGCCATTCCGGTCTCCATGCCGGACCTGGAGGCGATATCGCGCGCTTCCTGAGACCCATAGAGCACCGTGATCGTGGTTCTGGTGATGTCGCCGTCTTCCACAAACATAGTAGTGTCCAGCGCTTCGCCCGGGTACCAGGCGTCATCGAAGATCTCCGTCGCCACCAGCCGCTGCGGTGACACGATCTCACGAAAAACCCCACCCATTCCCATTTCGGTCCGAGGATTCTCCCGGCGCCACAAATAGCGATAGGAGCCGCCCACCCGAAGATCGATCTCGCAAACAGGCATTTCCCAACCAGGCGGCCCAAGCAGCCAGCGGCGGACCAACTCCGGCTTGGTAAAGGCATCGAAGACGATCTGGCGTGGTGCATGAAAATCGCGAGTCACTTGGACTTCGCGATCGGAAGGCGTTGAGACCTTGAAGCTTTGCGGATAGAACATGGGCTTCCCTTCTAGATAACCATCAGGTTGCATAACCAATTGGTATTGTACGAAAGAGCGAGTTGGGTGTCAAGCATCTGCGATCGCGGCGGCGCCTTTCATGGACCTGGCGCCGTGACTGGGCCAGTTGGTTTCCATCAATCAACGGTTTCGCCTGGGTGGCTGTCGATCGAGCTGCGAGGGAACTGGGGGACATTCGCCATCCCGATGCACCGGCGATTCGCCGCCAGGCAGATGAATTCCGCAGAGACCTGCGCGACTTTGTGATGCAGGCCGCAGAACAGGCGCCGGTGATGCAGTTGCGGGATGGAACCTTGGCTAGTAGTTCGCAGTTCGGGAAGCGATCCGGCTGCCCGCGGGCGCAGTCGGGCTCAGCATCAAGATTCGCTTTTAACGGGCGCGGAGAACCGCTTCACCATTGCCACATTCTCAGTGATTTCGTCCTTGAACTTCGGGCACATGCCCACGATCACTGGATCCTGCGGCTTGATGCGGGCGAGAACGTAACGAAATGCGTCTTCAACGGACGCCGTGGAACCGGCGTTGCGGCCGGCGCCCATCAGCTTGAACGCGAAGCAGGTGCGCTTGGTTTTGCGGATCATTTCCGTCATGCGCTCGGGATCGCGCTCCATGAATGGTTCGCCCAGCGCTACCTCGCCGCCGAACTCGGCGCGTGCTTCTTCGCGGGTGCGGCTGACGCGATAGAGACACGTCATGTAGTAGTCGATGTCCCAGCCGCTCTCCTCGATATAGGCGACAACGGCGGGATTGTGGCACGACACCCCGGCGGGAACACCGGCATCGTGAACCGCTTTGGTGAAGTCGTGGACGATATTCATCTGGCCGGCGCGGAAGCGTTCATCGGTGCGATTGCCGTGGTGGCCGATGCCGATGGGTTTGAGCTTGGCGACTTCCGGCAGCAGCTTCCAATTCTTCATCAACTCGAAGTCGGCCAGCAGGAGCACGTTCATCGTGCCGCCTTCCGCCCGGTATCGCTTCCAGTCTTCGACGGTAGCGTCGTTGTAATGAACCTGCCAGGTATTGACGCCCGCGCGTTCGGCGTTCTTGAGTGTCTCAAGGCGTCGCTCCTGGGTCATATACTCGCGCATGAAGCGGTCGAGGATGAAGTTAGTGTGCGAGTACCCGTAGAACGGATTGGATCCAATCACAAGCCGGGTCAATTCGTGGCCACCAAACTTCACCGTCGGAAGCGCGCTGGGCGCAGACGCGGCGGCAGTGGCAGTGGCGGAGAGAGCGGCTGTTCCAAGAAACTGGCGGCGGGTGGGCGAGGGCATTAGATGCCTCCTTGTACCCACCCATTATACAGAGTTTACTGTCTTTATCTCTTCTATTATACAGTCGGCCTTGCCGCCACTCCCATCAGCAGTGACTGCAACCTTTGCCGGCCTTCGTGGTTTCTGCCGGAGCGCTCGGCGGAACGTCGTTGGACGGATTGCGATCGAAGAAGCCATGCGGCTTTAGCAGGAAGCCAATGTAGGCCGTTGGCATCACCGGATAATCTTCCGGACGCGGGAGGTGCGTGTGCCCGAATGTGTACCAGAACACGACGTCCTGGTCTGTGATCGCGCGATCGGCTTGGGTCCATCTGGCGAGTCCATCACCGCCTTGCGATTGATTCGGATAGTCGCCGGCCGCATAATTTTCGTCTTCTGCCAGCGGCGTTACCCACACATGGTGTTCTACAAAACCGGCTCTTTTGCGCCACCACGCATTCGGAGAGGCATATGGCACTGAATTGTCTCCCGCAAGAAACCGGTAGCCGACAGGGTCGCCGACTGCGTTCCTGGAATCCGGATTGATGATCTTCCAGCTTCTGGCCGACTGTGGGCTGAGGTGCGATTGGGCCTGCTTTTCACTCTCCAGATTGGTCGCGTTGACGTGGAAGGCATTCTGAAACGGGTTTGCCTCATCAAGGGGATCGGCCACCACATCGAGTTGTTGCACGGTGTTCTTCACGCCATCGATATCGAAATCCAACCGCATGTTGAAGAAGTGCTGATGATTGGGCGCGTAAAGAAGAGGTGCGATTAAACTCCCGTATTTAGCTTTCTCACCTTCGCGCAGCGTGCCTAAAGACAGGATGCCCGTCAGCTTGATCTCAAACTGAATATTGCCATCCTGGTAGAAGTACCAGAAGAAGCCATACTCGTAGTTCTCAACGGTGGAAATGGAGGAAACCACCAAGCGCCGGGAGCGGCGAACCTCCGGAGCATCCGGCAACCTGCGGTCGGTGTGTTTCCAAAGAATCCCGTAGTCCTCTTCGTGAATACAGATCGCATTTTCGATTGTGAGGGCCCGTCCCCGGCTATCGCAGAGGTGGGCATCGAGATACACGATATGTCCCAGGCAATCGCAGCCAAGGCGGAGACTGTTAGCGCACATCCCCATGCCATACTCCCCCACGTCGAAGGCATTCTTACGGGCCTGTGTCGGGTTGGGATCGCCGTACGGCACAACCATCTCGGTTAGTGAGGCGCGGTAGAGTATCGAACGATCGCGGTCCTGATCGCTGTACCGGACATGGTGGATTGTCAATCCTTCGCGGGCATTAAAACCGATGACGAAGTTCCACTTCTCCCACGACATAGAGTTGCCATCAAGGGTGAAACCGGGCCCTTCGGACTGTTGAATCGTGAGCGGTTTGGCCTTTGGCCGGAAGTTGTCCATCCGCGAAGCAGCGTAGTTTCCAGCCTCCGGCGGCAGAGGCCAGTGGCCATACTCTTCCACGCGAATCACTTCCATGAGGTTGAGGTCCACCACGGGGCGAATGCCTTCAATGGGCCGGGCGTACCCATTATCAGTGGCATCGCTCCTGAGGAAACAAAGCGGGCGCGTGAGGCGGCGGGTTCGTTCTTCCTCCTCGCCGTAATAGCCAGCGCTCCAGATGTCCACCATCACCAGCGACGTGTCTGAGATGCCGTATTGCTTTTCCAAAGCAGCGCGAAACTCCGGGCTGCGAAGGACAGCCTGCTCGCATTCCACCTGTTCGTCGGCGGACAAGGTAGGCTGCGCGCCCGGAGGCGCTATGCGTTTTTTAACCACCCGGTTTCGCGTGATGTCCAGATCCACCACAGATGTTTCGTTCTGTTTGCCGTCCAGCAGAACAGCCCTCGCGCAGCGGTCAACCGAAGTCCCTGCGTGCAACGAGTGCACGAGTTCTTTCGCCGGCTCCATTAACATGACGCTGATGATTCGAGTAGCCTCATTGAAGCCGGGAACGGTCCGCACTAACGAAATCGCGGCCTGAACTTCTTCGGCGGATAGGGGTTCCAGTGGATGTCTGTTCACGGTAGGTGTCTCCCTTTAAGAAATGAATCGAGGTGGTCGGGAGGGCTGAGCCACATAGCTGAGCTCCTGGCTGGCGGTTACCGCTATCCTGGCGACTACAGGGCGCCCCCGTGGAAGAGTGGTCTAAACGAGTATAGCTTTTTGCCGCGTCTGCTCGATTTCCTTCAGGTGCCGGGCCTCGATGGGTGACCTCGACGCCCGACTTCAACCTACTTGCGCAAACTACTTCTGGGCCGCCGGTGCGATTGCCAGCCCGCCCTTATCGCTTTGAACGGCAACGGAAGTGACGCCGCCGCCGGCCGTCGCCTGAAATGTGAACTTGTTGCCGCTGCCGAAGGTCGCGAATCCGAGCGAGGCTTTGGTCGCCGCGTTGAACACTTGCAGCTTCGCCGTGAGATCGGTGGCAGTGCCTTCGATCTTCAGCCCGCCGGATCGAACGACATACTGCGCCAGTGTGATCACCACCGAGTCCGTGCCCTTCAGATCCGTAAAGACGGCACTCTTGCTGACGCCCTGGTACGACGCAGTGATGGTGACCGGGGTAACCGCGTCCACGTGCATGGCGCTCACAACAAACCCGCCGTTGTCGAAACCCGGACCGATCGGAACGGTGGCGGGCACGCTGACGGCTGCGGGGTTGGAACTGGTCAACGTCACTACGACGCCATCGGAAACGGGTCCGCTCATGTTGACGAATCCAGACGCCACGCTGGAGGGGAACATGCCCAAAATGCTCGATGGAGCGAACGAAATCGATGTCAGCGTAAAGGGCGGAACCACAGTGAGCTTCATGGCGACCGCACTCCCTTTCCAGGATGCCGAAATCGTGACCGGAGTCCCGACGGCCACCGCAGACGTGCTCACAGTGAATGGCGCGGTGCTGGAGCCGGCCGGAATGGTCACCGTTGGACCGTCCGGTAGAAAGGCAGCGGCGTTGTCACTGGATAGAGCCACGACAGCGCCACCCGCCGGCGCCGGACCGCCCAGGGAAACCGTCGCCGCAAGCGATGTGCCACCGACCGTCGAGATAGCGCCCAAGGTAAGTTGAGCGAGCAGCGGCGGATTGCCGCCCGTGTTGCGTGCGACACTAACCACGTTGTTGGCCGCAAAGATGAGGTCCAGAGCGCCGTGATGGCCAAGATCGGCGGCCACGAAGCAGGCGCGGCAGGAGACCGCGAAGCCGCCAGTGGGGGGCGGGAAAGCACCGGGGATACCAGAAAGCTCGGTAAAGGTGCCATCGCCGTTTCCGGGAACCACGGCCGACGGCGCTGCCAGATCCACCTTGCCATCGTGGTTGAAATCGATCGCCAACGGATTAGCGCCTTCGAGGAAACCAAAGGTGTTGAATTGAGAAGCCTGTGGGACGAACGTGCCGTCTCCTACGGCGATGGCAATCAGAACATTGTCTTTCAGTTGATTGCGAGGTGCGTAACTGGAGTAAGTGATGAGGTCGCGCTTACCGTCGCCGTTCAAGTCCGCCAGGATCGCGGTGAGTGCTCCCGGTACCGCCGCGACGGGATTCTGCTGGCCGTCGAAGAACGTTCCATCACCGTTTCCCATTTTGATGTAGGAAACCATCGTGGTTTGGGTGGAACTTCCGAAGACGTACAGATCCTGTTTACCGTCGCCGTTCAGATCCGCGACCAGAACCTTGGATCCAGGAGTTTGGAAGCCGCGAGTAAAGGTACCGTTGCCGTTACCGAGCAGCAAGACGATGTTGGTCTGAAGCAGATTGTTCGCAATGATCGATTCATCCACTGCCAGGTCCAACTTACCGTCTTTATTGAAATCCCCGACAACCAGCTGCGTGATACTCGTGACAGGAGTGTCGATGGCCGCCTGAAACGTGCCATCGCCATTGCCCAGGAGAACACTGAACGTTGAGTCGCCCTTGGCAACAGCGATATCGAGCTTCCGATCGTTGTTGAAGTCACCCACCGCCACGTAGGTGTAGCTGGGATGGTTTGGACCAAGATCGATTAGTTCACGGGCCGGCTGAAACGTAGCGTCGGCGTTCCGCAGCAGGAGGCTGACACCCTGGAATCCGTTGGCTGTCACAATGTCGGTCAGTCCGTCCCGATTGAAGTCGCCCACGGCAACCATGGCCGCGTTGGGGACCGGATAGGTCACCGGAGTGAGAAAGGTTGGAACCGGTTGTCCGGCGGCGGAAACAACGGTCGCGAGCAGTGCGGCGATTAGAGTTGCGTAGAGGCGCATACCGGCTAAGACCTGCCGCCGGCGCCTTATGGAACAGAAAACTACGCCGGTGTCTTCAGCGAACGTTTGAACGCCACGTAGACCGGCAGACCCAGCAGCACAATCACTACACCGGGAATCGTGGTCGCCGGGCGGTAGACGAACAGCATCACCAGAATCACCAACGCCCCTATGATGTAGAGCGCGGGAATCAGCGGGTAGCCGAAGGCGCGATATGGCCGCTCAGCCTGAGGCCGTGAGCGGCGCAGGACAAACACGCCGGCAATCGTCAGGATGTAGAAGATCAACGCCGCGGACACGATGTAGTCGAGCAGGTTGCTGTAGAGGTTTCCAAACTTGGAAGTTGCGGGATCGTAAGTACGGGCCAGCACCAACACCACCGCCCAGGCAGCTTGCATCATCAGTGCCGCACCGGGCACATGCGCCTTATTCAACTTGGCCGCGCCTCGGAAAAACAGGCCATCGCAAGCCATCGCATAGTAGGCCCTCGCGCCGGAGAGCGTCATCCCATTGACGCATCCAAAGGCGGAAACCATGATAACCACGGCCATGATCTGCCCCCCGGCTCCGGGGAAGATGGCTTCCAGCATAGCGCCGGCAACGCGATCGGACCGTGCATTCTGCACCTGATCGAAAGGCAGGACGGCAAGGTAAGAAGCGTTCGCCAGGATGTAGAGGCCCATCACGATTAAGGTCCCGAACGCCAGCGAAAGTGGCACATTGCGGCGCGGGTCCCGCACTTCGCCCGCAGTGAACGTGATGTTGTTCCAGGCATCCGCAGAGAACAATGAGCCGGTTTGCGCGACGCAAAGAGCCACTAGAAGGCCGAGCATGGTTTCGGGCGTCAGGCCTGGCGCCGCGGGCACAAACCCTCTCGGCGTCCACAGGTTGCCAAAGTTCGAGTGGAGGGCGGTGGAATTCCAGGCAAAGATGCCCAGAACCACCACGGCCACCAGCGCACCGATCTTCGCACATGTGAATACGTTTTGAACCTTCTTGCCGTAGTGGAGTCCACGCGTGTTGGCCCAGGCGAGGAACAGGATGAGAAGGGTGGCCACCAGTTGCGCAGTGGAAAGCGAGAGGGCGTAGCCGGAAGTGAGATGGATTGGGGCAATCAGGTAGTGGTCTTCGGCAATCACCGGCCACAGGATCCCAAGGTAACGCGCGAAGCCGATACCCACGGCGGCAATGGTGCCGGTTTGAATCACCAGAAACAATGTCCAGCCGTAGAGGAAACCCCACAGCGGTGAAAACGCTTCCCGAAGATAAACGTACTGGCCACCGGCGCGTGGCATCATGGCGGCCAACTCGCCATAGGAGAGCGCGGCCATCATGGTAAGCAGCGCGGTGATGACCCAGGAAACCAGCAGCCAGCCGGGGCTTCCCACGCCACGGCTCATCTCCGCAGATACGATGAAAATGCCCGAGCCAATCATCGAACCGGCAACAAGCATGGTGGAGTCAAACAGGCCCAGCCCGCGCGTGAATTGATTTTTAGTTTGATCGTCCAAAGAGTGATCGCAGTGTAGCGCAACGGGAGTGGGCACCGGATCAAAAGAAATCATGACGCCCATAAACAAGGTTTGTTGAAGTGTTTTCTCACTTGCGGTACCCTCCGATAATCGCGGGAGAGTAGCGCCAGATGAGATCTCTATCGGATCGGGAACTGGGAATGGACCGCGGGATTGCGCGCCGTGACTTTCTCAATGGCGTCGCCGTCGGTATGGCCGGCGCGGCAGGGTTGGCCGCAAACGCGCAGACGCCGCCTTCTGACGATGCCGATTATCCCGCCAGACGCGCCGGTCTGCGCGGTGAGTACCCGGAAGCCATCTCAGAATTCGATCGGATACGGCAAGGCGCGTACGCAAGTTTTCCCGTCCCCGATGACGAGATCGTCGAAGAGTATGACCTCGTCATTGTGGGCGGCGGCATCTCCGGCTTATCGGCAGCCTACTTCTGGCGAACCGCGCTGGGAGACGATCAGAGAGTCCTCATCCTCGACAACCTTGACGACTTCGGCGGCCACGCCAAGCGAAACGAATTCCCCTATCAGGGCAAAACCTACATCGGGTTCGGCGGCACCATGGGCATCGCCACGCCCTACCCTTACAGCTATGCCGCCAGGCAACTGGTGAAGGACTTGGGGATTGAGGTGGAACGCAACGCGGAGTTCCTGAACCGCGATCTGGAAACGAAGTACGGCTTGGGTCTGGGCACGTTCTTTGACAGGGAACACTTTCTGGAAGACAAGCTGGTGACGGGCAATCCACGGCAGCGGAGTTTCTTCGAGAAAGTCCCCCTGCCCGACGCCGCGCGAAAAGACCTCATCCGCATCCACGGCAAGAACCCCGACTACATGGCGGGGATGACCGAGGAACAGAAGCTCGCCAAGCTGGCCAAAATCAGTTATCAGGATTACCTGCTGCGGTTCGCTAAGATGACTCCGGACGCAGTGCCCTTTTTCCTCGGCAGTGGCGGACGGAACAACAAGAGGGTGGACACGACACCGGCGCTGGAAGCCGCGCACCACGGGGCGGCGGGCTTCAATGGACTGGGTATCGAGTTCGGGGAAGCGTTTAATGAAGGGTCGTACGTCTTCCACTTCCCCGACGGCAACGCCTCACTGGCCCGTCTGCTGGTGGGCAAATTGATTCCGGCCTTCGTGCCCGGCCAGCAGTCGATGAACACGATTGTTCAGGCGCCGGTCCATTACGAGAAACTCGATGAGCCCGGGTCGGCCATGCGAATCCGGCTCAGCAGCCCGGTGGTTCGCGTGCAGCACGAGGGCACCGAGGGCAAGACGGTCAAGATCGCCTACCGTAAGCAGGGCAAGACGTATGCCGTTCGGGCGCGCAACAGCATCCTCGCCTGCTTCAACTCGCTAATCCCGGCCCTGCTGCCTGAACTGCCGCCGGCGCAGAGAGAGGCTCTGACTTACCCAGTGAAAGTGCCGATGCTCTACACCAACGTTCTGATCCGCAACTGGACCGCGTTTCAGAAACTCGGCGTGGCGCGCATCAACTGTCCGGGCATGTATCATCCCAGCGTTGCTCTTGATCCGGGCTCGACGATGGGCGGATACCGGGGCGCGGGCTCGCCAGAGGATCCGATTCTGGTTCACATGGTGCGCAGCCCCAACAAGCCGGGGCTGCCGCGGCGCGAGCAGCACAGAGCCGGCCAGCAGGAACTGCTGTCGATGACCTTCGCCGATTTCGAGCGCAAGATCCGCGAGCAGTTCGCGCGCGTCTTAGGCCCCGCTGGCTTCGATGTGGCACGGGACATTGTCGCGATTACGGTGAACCGTTGGCCGAACGGTTATGCCTACACCTACGATACGCTGGGCGATCCCGACCTTCCGCCTGAACAGCGTCCGCACGTGCGGGGGCGGCAGCGTTTCGGCCGCGTTACCATCGCCAACAGTGACGCGGGTGCGGCAGCCTTCACGAACCAGGCGATGGATGAGGCTCACCGCGCGGTGCAGGAGCTGCTTGTGTTGAATGGGTTGACGTGACCGCTCTCCGTGCCATCACCGCGATGGCCTGCGTGCTGGCCGTCGCCAGCCTGTGCGCGCAGGATCCGCCGGAACAGCCACTACCCTACAGCCACAAGACCCATGTGGCGAAGGGCCTAAAATGCGTGGATTGCCATGTCAACCCCGAGCCTGGCGACAAGATGATGTTTCCCGCTACGGCGAAGTGCATGGCGTGCCATGCAACCATCGCCAATGAAAAACCTGCGATTCGGAAACTAGCCGCTTTCGCCCAAACGAAGGAGCCGATTCCGTGGGCGCGCGTCTACGCCGTTGCGGCTGGAGTTTATTGGAGTCATCGCTCCCATTTGGAAGCGGGCATGAAATGCGAACAGTGCCACGGCGATGTGGCAGGCATGGAGCAAATGGCCAGGGTGACCAACGTCACCACCATGGCCGGCTGCGTCACCTGCCACAAGCAATATAGAGCGGGCATTGGATGTGAATTCTGTCATGAAGGGAAATGAAATGAGCGCGACACTCGAGTCGTCGATTCGACTGGTTACCGCGGTTCCCGGGCCGCGATCGTTGAAGCTACAGGCGCGTCGTGTGGCAGCCGTGCCGCGTGGAATCGGCTCCGTGCTTCCCGTGTTTATCGAGAGTGCAAGCGGGGCGACCCTGCGCGACATCGACGGCAACCAGTATCTGGATTTCACCGGTGGCATCGGCTGCCAGAACGCCGGCCATGCCGCGCCGGAAGTTGTTGCCGCTATCCAGCAACAGGCCGCGCAGTTCCTTCACACCTGCTTCATGGTGACGCCTTACGAAGGCTATTTGGAGCTTGCGGAGACATTGAATCGCCGTACCCCAGGCGCCTTCGCGAAGAAGACTTTCCTCGTCAACAGCGGCGCCGAAGCCGTGGAGAATGCCATCAAGATCGCGCGCCACTACACCCGGCGTCAGGCCATCATCGCGTTTGAAGATGCCTTTCATGGGCGCACGCAACTGGCGCTCAGTTTAACCGGCAAAGCGCACCCTTATAAGACGGGCTTCGGGCCGTTTGCACCGGAGATCTATCGCGCGCCCTACGCCTATTGCTACCGCTGCCCTCTCAATCTGACTCACCCGGAATGCAAGGTGGCCTGCGCGCATGAACTGGAACTGACGTTCCAGCGCCAGGTGGAAGCGGGTGCGGTGGCCGCCGTGATCTTCGAGCCCGTTCTTGGCGAAGGAGGCTTCGTCGCGCCGCCTCCCGATTGGTTTCCCGCCATTGTCGAGATCTGCAAGCAACACGGCATCCTCATCATTGCCGATGAGATTCAGACTGGCTTCTGCCGCACCGGTCCGTTGTTCGCCTGCGAGCGCTTCGGGTTAGAACCCGACATTATCGTGACCGCAAAATCGCTGGCCGGCGGACTGCCGCTGGCTGCCATCACCGGCCGCGCCGAGATCATGGACGCGCCAGGCCCGGGCGGACTCGGCGGCACTTACGGCGGCAATCCTGTCGCCTGCGCCGCCGCCTTGGAGACCATCGAACGAGTGGACCGTTGGAATCTACCCGCGCGCGCCGAACGCATCGGGCAGCTCTTCGAATCGCTCACGCGCGACTGGCCTTCACGATTCGCGCTGGTGGGTGACATTCGCGGCGTCGGCGCCATGCGTGCGATCGAATTGGTGAAGGATCGCTCCACCAAAGAGCCGGCCGCGGCTGAGACCAAGGCGATCCTCGCTGCTTGCCACCAGAAAGGCTTGCTCATCATCTCCGCCGGCCTTTTCGGAAATGTGATCCGCGTGCTGGTGCCTTTAGTGGCCAGCGACGCACAGATCGAGGAGGGTCTGCGCATCGTCGAAGAATGCATCGCGGCAAACGGATCAGAATAAGAGCATGATTGCTTCCGTCAATCCGTTCACGGGCGAGACGCTGAAGGTCTTCGAACCCGCCTCCGATTCTGAGATCGAACGGCGTCTGGCTCTATCGGCCACGGTCTTTCGCGAATACCGTAAAACGCCCTTTGCCCATCGTCGCGAGAAACTCTTGCGGGCCGCCGCGCTGCTGGAGGATGAGGCTCCGCGCCTGGGCGCATTGATGACCGTCGAGATGGGCAAGACCATCGGCGCCGCCGAAGCAGAAGCCAAAAAATGCGCGTCGGCTTGCCGTTACTACGCCGACCATGGTGAACAAGCCTTGGCCGATGAACCCATCCAGACGGAAGCCTCGCGCTGCTTCATTCGCTATCAGCCGCTCGGCCCTGTGCTCGCCATCATGCCGTGGAACTTCCCCTTCTGGCAGGTCATCCGCTTCGCGGCGCCGGCTCTGATGGCAGGCAATACCGGAATCCTCAAGCATGCTTCGAATGTGCCTCAATGCGCTCTGGCCATCGAAGATCTGCTGCTGCGCGCCGGCTTTCCCGAAGGCGCGTTTCAAACGCTACTCATCAGTTCGGAGAAGGTTCCGGCGATCATTGCGGATGATCGCATCGTGGCTGTGACCCTGACGGGAAGCGAGCCCGCCGGCCGCGCCGTCGCCAGTCAAGCCGGTCACGCCATCAAGAAGACGGTCCTCGAACTTGGCGGGAGCGACGCGTTTATCATCATGCCGAGCGCCGACCTTGCCGAGGCAGTGACGGCCGCCGTAAAGGCGCGCGTCATCAACGCCGGCCAGTCCTGCATTGCCGCGAAACGATTCTTCATCGCCGGCGAAATCTACGATTCCTGCGAGAAGGCCTTCGTGGAAAAGATGCGCGCGCTGAAGATCGGCGACCCGATGGACCGCTCCACTGACATCGGTCCCCTTGCCACCGAGCAGATTGTCCGTGACCTGGAGGACCAGGTGCAGCGAGCTGTGGACGCAGGGGCGAGACTACTGACCGGAGGCCGTCGCCCGAACGGGCTGCGACTCGGCTACGAACCGACGGTTCTCGCAGATGTTCCCCGCTCCTCCGACGTCTTCCACGAAGAGTTCTTCGGTCCGGTGGCGATGCTGTTTCGTGTCAAGGATACCGCCGAAGCCATCGAACTCGCCAACGACTCCCCCTTTGGCCTCGGCGCCAGCGTCTGGACGAATGAAGCCGCGGAGCAGGAGATGTTCATCGATGGAATTGAGGCCGGGCAGGTGTTCCTCAATTCCACCGTTGCCTCCGACCCTCGCGTTCCCTTCGGCGGAATCAAGCGCTCCGGTTACGGACGCGAGCTAAGCGTCGCCGGCATTCGCGAATTCGTCAACGCGAAAAGCATCTGGCAGAGGTGACCGCCACGGCAGCGGTCTTGCGGCGAAGTCCCTGGAACAACGTAGTCGTAATTCTGGCACTTCGCAAAAAAAGCTCAAGGCTTGAACACGCCCGGATTACCCGGATTGATCGTCGGACAACCTGCTACTTCCGCAACCTGGCACAGTCGCTGATCGGCTGCGACCATAACCGAGATGGTGCCAGTGTCCCGCAGATCCAGCGCAACCGCGAGTTGTATAGCGTCCAAAGTACGAAGTGCCATCGTAGCGCCGTGCCGAATCAGCAATTGGCGGGCACGCTGATAGTGGCGCTCCTCGATTGGAGGACCAACACGGATTCGTCCTTGCGAAATGTCAGCGCGGAGGCGCCGTCGGGCTAAATCCTGCCCAGGTAGATCCAATTGACCCGTCCGTACCTGGATCGCGAAGACGGACTCAATCTCAAGGACTGAAAGTCTCGAAACCAGGGCGGATCCTGGAACGGACACGATACCTTCGACGAAGTCCGAACCCGCTTCGTGATGGTAAAGCTTCGCGAAGGCGCTAGTATCGAGGAAATATCCAGGCACCATCCCAGTCCAAGCTAAAAACGCTCCTCGCGCGATGCGAGAACGGCATCAGACAGGGAACCTTCGATCGAGGACAAAGCGGCCCTCACCTCTTGAAGGCTGATGTCGTCGTGCTTGGAAGCTTCCCACTCCCCAGGGTCGAAGTACGCGGCAACGTCCGAGTCAACATCGGCGATCGTCACTTGAACACGCTGTGCGTTCGCAAGTGCAAGTGGCGCCAGCGGCCGAAGGACACCGTTCTCGTAAACGGCCTCGAACGTCTTTTGCATACGCCTTCAGTTTAGCTGAGAGCCACTACTGTTGGTAGATAGAGGCGCTGGAGGGGACCATGGGATACAAGCCCAAGGCGCGCCGATTTCCTACGGATCGTTTGACGTATGCCGGGACTCTAATGGCGACGGTATGTGACGATGGCTCTTCCGGGTGAGGCACTAATGTTCACCGGGATACTTTCTCCATCAGTTCCTGGCCGGTCATGGTATGGTGGCCGGCCCGTCGAGATGCTGGACCGTGTATGTGGTTTTCGCATCGAAGCCGCGGAGCTTGTGACTACATCAAGGCCCGTCTGACCGCTGCGCCGCCGCGGGCGACGCCGCGCCCAACCGGAACCCTTCGCTCTACCCTTACCTTTGCATCGCGCTGGCGACGGGTATGCGCGCCGGGGAGTCGCGTCCCTGCGGTGGATCAACGTGGACTTAGACAGTTCCGTGTTAACGGTCGGGCGAGCGAAGACGAAGGCCGGAAGCGGCCGGCAGATTCCGATCAATTCCGATCTGCGGACAGTGATCGAGGAGCACGCGGCATGGTACACCAACCGGGTGGGCGCCATCCGTCCGGAATGGTATGTGTTTCCTGGGCGCGCCGGAAGGCCGCGGAGCGGGGATGCCAGGCCGTTGGATCCTACGAAGCCACTGGGCGACGTCAGCACGGCCTGGGACGCGCTACGGGCGCGAACGGGCTTCGCATGCCGGCTTCATGACTTACGACACACGGCCGCCGGGAAGATGGCGGAGGCGGGCGTCCCGGAAGCCACCGTGCTGGCGATCATGGGGCGCATGAGCCGGTCGATGATGGAACGCTACAGTCGCATCGGAATGGCCGCGAACCGGGATGCAATAAAGAATGTTCAACTATTCTTCTTCAGCTTTCAAAACGTAAGAAGCTAATCAGCGTTCTCTCGTGAACACAGCCTGTCATCTGCAGTTTACAACTTCGAGCTGAAATGGCTTCTAATAAAATCGAAAACCATGGCTTTGCTTGCAACGCAACTGCCACATATTGTCTTTGGGGCCATCGAAGTGCAGTCCAGATATGCGGGACTGACCAAATAAATGAAAATACGCCTACTTCCACTGACATTGTTACTCGTGACAGGTTCGTTTGCATCATCGATGCACAACCGTGACGTAATTCGCATGGTCAAGGAGGGAGCGCCCGTCTCGGACATCATAACGAGAATCAATAGCTCCGACTCCGGATTTCCGCTTTACCCGGAAGATGTCCGCTCCCTCCGTGCGAACGCCGTCCCGGAGTTGGTTATCAATGCTATGAACGCTCGTAACATCAACGAGCCTTTGCCAATTCCCGACCTAAATCCATCGATAGCCGCCTTTGCCCGCAAGCCAAGAAATACTGTTCGAGGTGTGGAGCTAATCGTTGAATCCACCCCCGTTCGTTTGCGCTTAAGTCGGAACGTCTCTTCGGCATACGCAAGAACTAACGACATAATCCATTTCGAAGTTCTTGAAGATGTTGTCGTGAAAAACCACGTCGGCAAGTTCCTCGTTGTCGAGCGAGGAGCGCCCGCTTGGGGAACCATCACCGAGACTGCTAAAAAAAGACGGTTGGGCCGCGCGGGTACGTTGCAAATGACAATCGACTTCGTGAGGCTTGCCAATGGAGATAAGATGGCACTTAGGGCCACCGTGGAAGGCGACCGCCATGGCCACGTAGGTCTCATCGTCGGCCTCATGGTGCCCACGGCAGTTGTGTCCTTGCCAGCAACGCCTTTTTGGCTATTCATGCACGGCAAGGACTCAACAATAAAAAGCGGCTTCGACTTTACTGCCATGACGGACGGGGTAGCCAACCTCGACAGCGCAGAATTCGAGCAAAGGTAGGATGGAAGCTAAGTATCCCAGTCTACGTGGGTCTGGACCCAGTGCCGGACACCATACGGACACGTTGGACTTGCTCGTTTGTAGAATCCCTTTCAAATCAATGAAAAGAATGGTGAGCGCGGTAGGAATCGAACCTACAACCTACTGATTAAGAGTCAGTTGCTCTGCCAGTTGAGCTACGCGCCCGCTCTTGCTACAACCGTTGAGTATACCATGCGGCCCGCGATGGTTCCAAACTCTGAACTACGCCAGTCCCGCTCCACGCTTAACGATTTTCGGAACCTTTCCAAGTTTCTAAACATCTGTTAATATTGAGATTACTCCGAGGGGAGTAGATCGCTCCATTTCGAGTCCGGCGGCGCCGTCAAGACGGTCTGAGAAGGCCCGGCCCGCCAGCGTCAGCCTTGTGGCTTTCGGATCGAGACCTCCTGCTGCTTGAACGCGGCGGGAGGTCTTTTTTTTGGCCTTTTGAAGGGACTAATTGTGACGACTTTGGCGTTTCCGTTCGCCGAATATTGGTGGTTCTACGCGGGATTCACGCTGTTCATCCTCGCTCTTCTGGCCGCGGACCTCGGGCTCTTCCACCGCCGCGCGCACGCCGTCGGGTTCAAGGAGGCTGCTTCGTGGACCGTCGCCTGGATCGCCCTCGCCTTAGTCTTCAACTACGGCCTCTATCAGTACGCTCTGTGGAAGTTCCCTCAGGCTCCCGAGATGGCGCGACAATTGGCGCTCCAATTCCTGGCCGGATACCTCGTCGAGGAATCCCTCTCAGTGGACAACATGTTTGTGTTTGTCCTCGTCTTTTCCTACTTCCGGGTACCGGCGCAGTTCCAGCACCGGGTGCTGTTTTTCGGCATCCTCGGCGCGCTGATCTTCCGCGCGATCTTCATCGCGCTCGGCGCCGTCCTGATGCAATACCAATGGGTGGTGCTGCTGTTTGGCGCGTTCCTGGTAATCACGGGCCTGCGCATGGCATTTGGCAAGGAACAGCAGATTCAGCCCGACAAGAACCCCATGCTGCGGCTCTTGCAGCGGTTGCTACCCGTGACTCCTGAATTTCACGGTGGCAAGTTTCTCATCCGCCTGCAGGGAGTTATCCACGCGACACCCTTGTTGGTGGCGCTGCTGTTCCTGGAAGTCACCGACATTCTATTCGCGGTGGACTCCGTTCCGGCGATCTACGCGCTGACCAATGAACCGCTGATCGTGTTCAGTTCCAACATCTTTGCCATTCTCGGCTTGCGCTCGATGTACTTCCTGCTGGCCGGCGCTGGGCGGTGCTCTATGCCGTGGCGACGCTGGCCGCCATCTACTCCGAGTATAGCGCGGCCTTCGCCCTGGCCGGGCAACTGCTGATCCTGGCTTACCTGGCGCGGGTCCACCGGCGGCGGGCGGTGCCGGTGGGGATCGCGGTGGGGGCGGTCGTGGTCGGCTTTCT
>JBDTMC010000107.1:0-18953 GCA_039934475.1 Bryobacteraceae bacterium
CACTTCCTTCGTCTCCACCGCCGCGGCTGCCGGCTTGGCAGTGGCCGCTACAGCCGGTGCCACAGTGGCGACGGCCGGAGCAACTGGCGCAGTGCCGCCCATCCCACGCAACATGTCCAACTGCCGGGCGAACAGTTCGTTCATCGCCTGCACCTGCTGGCTGAGCAGACCTTCCAAGCCGCCTGCCGTCGACGCCGCCATTGATGCCTGCAAGGAAGGTTGAACCGGAGTACTGACAACGGCGGCCGAAGGAACGCGTACTACTGGCGCCTTCTGCGGTTCAAATAAACCCGCTGCCAGCACCTTGTCCAAATGCTCGGCGATGGCCTGTACGCTCGAATACTGCTCCATCACCTGACGGAGCGTCAGTTTCTGCTTGAACTTCGACTGCACTGCCTGTGTGAATTGCGTCAGGAACAGCGAATCGAAGCCATTGTCTAGAAACGTAGCCGTCAGATCCATCTCGCTTGGATCGGAGCCCGAAAGATCGGCCACCATGGCGCTCAACTCCGCCAACAACAGGGGCAGTCGTCCTCGCGTATCGTTCTCAGTCTGATCGTTATTCATCAATCCCTCGGTCTGAGCCTCTGTTACCTTCTGCTCTGGTTTGGCTTCATCGGCGGGCGGCTCAATCCAGTACCGCTCGCGTTCAAATGGATAGGTAGGCAGTGCTACACGCCTCCGGCGTTCCCCGTTGTGAAGACGATCCCATCGAGGTTCGACGCCGTTGCACCACAGTCCACCCACCGCCGTTAGAACTGCTTCCACTTCACTCCGCCCGGCGCCACGACCCGCCAGACTGGCCACTACCACCGGACCTGCGCCGCCCGGTTGCCGCACCAGCGGCGCTAATGTCTCTCCCGGACCTACTTCAAGAAAAACCGACGCGCCCTGCGCCGAAAGCGACCCGATTGCGGCCTCAAATCGAACCGTTTGCCGCAGCTGCCGTACCCAATACTCCGGCTGCGACATCTCGCCGCCTACCACCAATTCGCCGCTGCACGTGGATACCAGCGGGATCTGCGGCGTTCCAAATTGAATGCCCGCCATCGTCCGCCGGAACGGCTCTAACGCCGGCTCCACCATGCGGCTGTGGAACGCGTGTGAGGTCGCCAGGCGCTTCGTTGTCACACCCTTGGTGGCCATTTGTACTTCGAACGCAGCCACGTCGTCGAGCGATCCGGACACCACGCACGACCGCGCACCGTTCAACGCCGCGACATCAAGCGCCGCGGGCAGCACCACCCGCAGTTCTGCTTCGGTCAACCGTACCGCCAGCATTGCCCCCGCCGGCATCTCCTGCATCAGACGGCACCGCGCGGCGATCATCTTCACCGCATCGCCCAGGCTCATCACGCCCGCGATGCATGCCGCCACATACTCGCCGACGCTATGGCCGGCCATTGCCCGGGGCACGATTCCCCAGCTCATCCACTGCCGCGCCAGGGCGTATTCGAAAGCGAACAAAGCCGGCTGCGCGTGCAGGGTCTGGTGAATCCCGTTCGCATCGTCCCCGGGTCCGGGGAAGATCACCGCTTGCAGGCTTTCACCGGTTTCCCGGCTCCACAAGGCAAAGCATTCATCCATCGCTTCCCGGAACACCGGTTCGCAGTCGTACAACTCCCGCCCCATCCCCGGGTATTGCGCGCCTTGGCCGGCAAACAGGAAGACCGCTTCGCTTGCCTCCGCGCTGCCGGCGATCGTCTTCGCCCGCAGTGCCCCCGCGGCGTCTTTGGAGCTGGCCGCCACAACCGCCGCCCGATAAGCGAATCCTTCGCGGCCCGTCTGCAGGGTGTGGGCAACATCGGCAAGCACCACATCGGGCGTTCCTTCGAGGAACGTGGCCAGGTTGTCCACCGCCCGCGCCAACGCCGTCGCGGTCTTCGCCGACAACACCAGTAACTGCCTCGCGCGCGCCGGGGGCTCAGCGGCCGGCACTGCCGGCGCCTCTTCCAAAACCAGGTGGGCATTGGTGCCGCCCACTCCAAAAGCGCTCACACTGGCCCGCCGTGGGTGCCCGTTGCGGATCCACGGTTTCAACTCGCGATTGACATAGAACGGGCTCGATTCGAAATCAATCCGCGGGTTCGGCGACTCGTAGTTCACCAGCGGCGTCATCTCGCCGTGATGCAGTTGAAGCACGCTTTTGATGAGTCCCGTCACTCCCGCCGCCACGTCTAGATGTCCGACGTTCGCCTTGGCTGTACCGATCGCGCAAAAGTGTTGCTCCGCCGTCGACGCCGCAAAGGCCTTCGTCAAAGCGGCCACTTCGATCGGATCGCCTAACGGCGTGGCGGTTCCGTGCGCTTCGTGATATTCGATCGACTCCACCGGAACGCCCGCCATAGCGTGCGCCATCATGATCGCCTCGGCCTGCCCATCCACGCTCGGAGCCATGTAGCCGACCTTTTGTGATCCGTCGTTGTTCAAGCCATAGCCGCGAATGACGGCCAGCACGTTGTCACCGTCGGCCACGGCGTCTTCCAACCGCTTCAACACAACGATTCCTGCGCCCGCTCCGAATACCGTGCCCCGCGCCCGCGCGTCGAACGGATACAGTCGCCCATCCTCCGACATCATCGAGCCTTCCTGTGTCGGATACCCTCTCTGCTGTGGGAAGGTGATGGAAACGCCGCCCGCCAGGGCCAGGTCGCAGCCATAGGTCAACAGGCTTTGGCACGCCTGGCAAACGGCCACCAACGATGTGGAGCAGGCCGATTGCACCGTCATGCTGGGGCCGCGCAAATTCAGTTTGTAGCTTACCCGCGTCGGTAGAAAGTCTTTCTCGTTGCCAAGCACAGTCGGATATTCGCCCGCCTGGTAACTCCCCGTAATCTGATCGAGAAACTCTCGCTTGCCTGCCAGATTGGCCAGCAGGTACGTGTTCATCGCGCAGCCGGCGAACACACCCACCGGACCGGGATACGTAGTGGCCCGGTATCCGGCCGCTTCCATTGCCTCCCACGCCAGTTCCAGGAATACCCTGTGCTGCGGGTCCATCAGCTCCGCTTCCTTGCGGTAAAAGCCAAAGAACTCGGCGTCGAACATCTCCGTGTTCGCCAGCACCGAACGGGCTTGTACGTAGCCTTCCGGCTTCTCACGGCTCGCCCGGTCTCGTGACTGCAACTCCGCGTCGGTGAAGTGCGTGATCGACTCTTTGCCGCGACGCAGATTCTCCCAGAATTCGGCCGTATTCGCCGCGCCGGGAAAGCGTCCCGCGACGCTGATGACCGCTATCGCCGGACCCGAATTTTCACTCGATTCAAACACGTCTCACCCCGCTGTCCTCGCAAACAGCCGCCGTTGTTTGGCTGCGCGGTCCCGAATCGCCGCCGCGCCTGCCGTGCCGCGCTCCTCAAGGAATGCCGCCATCGACCGCACTGTCGGATACTGAAAAACCACCGTGATCGGCGCCTGTACGCCCATCTCCGTAAGCAAACGGGAATGGAGGGCGGCCGCCGCCAGCGATGTGCCACCTAGATCGAAGAAGTTTTTGTCGACCGGAAACCGGTCCCGCTTCAGCACATCGCGCCACAAGGTGTAGACCCGCTCTTCGGTCCGCCCGCGCATCACCACCGTCGCGGCTTCCGCTTGTCCCGGTTTGGGCAGCGCCGCCCGGTCAACTTTCCCGTTCGCGTTCAAGGGAAGTGCGGCCAGTTCCACGAAGTGGTGCGGCATCATGAACTCAGGCAGTACCCGCCGCGCGTGCTCGCGAATCTCAGCCAGCCGCAGAAGTGCGCCACTGTTCGGCACCAGATACGCTGTCAGCACGGCATCTCCGGTTTGCGCCCCCCGGTCGGCGGTGACTACTACTTGCCGCACCCCCGCGTGCCGTCCCAAAACTGCCTCAATCTCACCCGGCTCCACGCGGTATCCGCGCACCTTCACCTGTCCATCCAGGCGGCCGAGAAACTCCACGGAACCATCGTCGCGGAACCGCCCCAGGTCGCCTGTCCGGTACATTCTCTCGTCCGGCGCAAATGGAAAATAGACGAATTTCGAAGCCGTCAGGTCCGCTGCGTTCAGGTACCCATCCGCCAGTCCATCTCCGGCCGCGCAGATCTCGCCTGCCTCGCCCGGCGCGGCCTGCTGCCCGTCGGCGGCTACCAGATACACCCGGGTGTGCGCGATCGGCCGCCCGATCGGCACCGATCCGCCTTTCAGGCTCTCCCCCGTAATCGTGTGACAGCAGGTGAACGTCGTATTCTCCGTCGGCCCGTAACCGTTGATGAGGCGGACGTTCGGCAGCCTCTCCAAAAATCGTCGGACATGCGGCGCCGACAGTACATCGCCGCCCGCCAATAACTGCCGCAGCGGACCCAGACCTTCCAGGTGCTGGTCCACCATCACGTGAAACAGCCCCGCCGTCAGCCACATCGTCGTCACGCCATACCGGCGGATGGCCGCTGCAATCTCATCCAGGCCGGTCTGTCGCGCCGGCATCAACACCAGCCGTCCGCCGTTCAGCAGCGCGCCCCAAATCTCAAAGGTGGAGGCGTCAAAGGAGATGGAGGCGAATTGCAGAATTGTCTGATGCTCATCCAGATCGGCGTAATTCGTATCTCGCACCAGCCGGACCACGCCCCGCTGCGGCACAAGGACGCCTTTCGGCCGCCCTGTCGAGCCTGACGTGTACATGATGTAGGCCAAATCCGCGCCCGCGCTTACGCTGGGGGCCGAGTTGCCGTTCTCCTGGTCGATCGCCGCTTGCGCCGCATCTAACCGCATGGCCGGGCACGGGAAATCGCCCGCATCCGACCTCGCGATCACAACTTTAGCCGCCGCATCTTGCAACAGGTAAACGATTCGGTCCGCGGGATACGCCAGGTCCACCGGTAAATAAGCCGCGCCGGCTTTCAATACCGCCACCATCGCCGTAATCAGCTCCGCTGACCGTGGCAGCGCCAGTGCAACCACGTCGCCCGGCTTCACACCCGTCCGCACCAGGTAGTTTGCCAGTTGGTTGGCGCGACGGTTCAATTCTCCATAGGAGACCTCACCGCCGTCGCTGATCAACGCGGTCGCTGCCGGCCGCGCCGATGCGACTTCCTCGAACAGCGTGGCGATGCCTGCATCCCGGGAGTAAGGGTTCTTGCTCAAGCCGGATGCTCCTCGCCTTCCGCCTTTTCATCGCGTGGCGCCTCGGCAATAGCCAGCGGAGCCGGGCCTTCCAGTGCTCCCGCACTCCAGCCTCCCAATTCACCTAGCGTGTTCGGCCGTGGGTTGGCGCGTTGCAACCGCTCTTTGTACGCCTTGTAATCCCGCCCCAGGTCCGCCCCGCCGTCGCTCACCTTCACGCGATTCAGGATCGTTCCCACCGCCGGAGCATTGATCCGCTCCAGGATCTTCGCTACCCGCACCAGATCGCGCCGCAACGTCCGGCCGGAGTCCACAACGATCAGCGTGGCATCGCAGGAGCGCGCCAGATATTCCGCGTCGGCGGAGATCAGCAGCGGCGGCGCGTCAATCAGAATGATGTCGTATTCGCGCTCCAACTCCGCGATCGTTCGCTTGATCCGCGTCAACCTCGGCACACGGGTCAGCAGTTTCTGCTCGCCAATGCCGATTCGCGCCGGACGGTAGGGGTCTCCGTTCTTCAACACAGAGAGCAATGTCGACCGGTCAAGCAACACATCCGTCAGCCCGTGGCCCGTCGGCATGTCCATCGATTCCATAGCGCCTTGCAGGCCGTTCGCCTCAATCACCACCGTCTTCAGGCCGCTTCGCGCCAGTTCCTGGCCTATCAGGTTGACTACGCTGGTGGTGCCGCTCCCGCTCTGGACCGCCGTGGCGACAAAAGTCTTCGCCTCACTCGTCCGGCTGGCGTGCTCAATGGCCGCACTCAGCCGGAACACGTGCTCCTCGGCGAACTCACGCATCGCATCGGCCTCTTCCAGCACCATGCCCATCGGCGGATAGCCCAGGGCTTGCTGCAAATCTTGCGGTCCGTGCACCCGCGCATCGGCCACATCCAGGCCCAGCACGAGCCCAAACGTAAGGATGAAGCTGGCAATCAACGCCCGCATGATCAGTTTCTTCTGATTGCCGCTCTCCGGTTCCTTCGGTGTCCGCGCTTCCGAAAACAGCCGCAGGAAGCCCGGTGACGTGCTCTCCAGCCGCAGTTGCCGGATCCGTTCATCGACGTTGGCCAATTGCCCCTGCAGCTTGTCCATCTGGAACGTGAGGGAAGCGGCGGCCTGCAATTTATCGCTCATCGCGCCGGTCGCCATGCTCTGCTGCTGTACGTCCGCTTGCAGCTGCTGCTCCACGTATTTGGCGCGGTCCACTTCCACCTTCAGCTTCGACTTCAGCCGCTGCGCGGCCTTCTGCAGCATGTCATCGGACGCCTGCTTCATCTCTTTGTCGATGCCCGCCAACTCCGTTTCCGCCTGCTTGCGTGCTGGATGGTCCGGCGTCAATCCCGACATCTGCGTCGTCAAAACGGCCTTCCGTTGATTGAGGTTCGTGCGCAGTGTCACCATACCCGGATCGGCCGCCACCAACTCTTCCACAACCGAATTCAAAGCCGTTCGTACGGCGCCCGAATCCCCACGGTTCAAAGCTTCAATCTGAGCTTCCGCCTCCACCCTCTTCTGTCGCGCTCCCAGCAGCTCCACCTGCTTCTTGATCAGCGTCTCCTGCCACGGCAACCCTTTGCCATCGCCCGGCGCGAGCGAGCCCAACTGCAGCGCCAAAGTGCTCTTCTGGCGGCCTTTGTCTTCCATTTCTTTTTGGATTCGCGCCCGCTCGGTGTTCAACGTCGTGATGCGTTCATCGGTGCCGTAGAACTCGTCTTTACGGGAGCTGTTCAGGTAGACGCTGGTTACCGCATTCACTACCTCGGCCAAGCCCTCCGGTTTGGAACCCGAAAGTGAAATTGAAATCTGCGCACTGGCAGGTTCCCGCTTCACCGTCAGTTCCTTCTCCAGTCGCTCCGCGGCGGAGGCTACCGTCTCGCCCGTACGTACCCACGTACCCGGAGCTCGGGTCAGGGCCTCTGTCAGGATGTCGAACCGTGTCACTGTCTTCACTTGTTGCTCGATCAGGGTGTCATAGGCCCGATCGTGTTCGCGCGAATCGCCCGTAGTTTGGATAAAAGTCGGCGAGACATACACGGTGGACTGGGCCGTGTATGTCCACGACGAGGCCCACCATACGTACACCGCCCCCAGCACCAGCGTGCCCGCCAGCAAGCCCGCCGTCAGCCACGGCCGCCGCATAATGGCGCCCATCGGATCGAAGGCCCGTCCGCCCGGGGTGGGCGTCGATTCCTGTGTTCTACCAACATCGTCTGGTTTTCTGATTTGAAGCATTGTCTTAATTCCTCGCTACCGGGCGATGAACGCTCCAAACATCATTAGTGACCCAGCCGGACCCAACTTCTCGAATACGAGGCTCATCTTTGCCAGTCTGCTCTTGGAGACATAGATCAAATCCCCGGCATGGAGTTGGATCTCCGACGATTTCTTCACGTCGAGGACCTCATTCAGCGTTACTTCCCGCGTCATCCCGGTGACTGAGTTCACCAGCCGGATGTGATTGGCCGACGCTTTGTCGTTCAGGCCACCCGCCTCAGCCAGCACACTGCTCAGCGTGGCCCCTTCCCGCAGCGGAATCACACCAGGTCGCAGCACTTCCCCCAATACGCTCACCATCGAGTCCTGAACGCTCGGGACAAACACTACATCGTTGCGCCTCAGCCGCATGTCCGCCAGCCGGTTGCCCGACTCCAGCATCTCCTTCACGTTCAGCCACACCACCTGGTCCGCTCCGCGGAAGATGGCGCACCGCACCGGAATCGGATTGTCATTGGCGCCCGGCTTGGCAACGCCGCCCCCCTTGGAGAGCACTTCGAGTAGCGTTGGTGTGCTGTCGAAGTAGATCAATCCGGGATGCTCCACGCGCCCCAGTAACAATATTTTGTTGGAGCCATACTTCGTAACTCTCACCACGCAGGCCAACGACGTGTAGTACTTGCTCAGCTTCTCCGTCATCAACTCGGCCGCCTTCTCACGCGTTAAACCCGTCACGATCATCGGACCGGCCAACGGCAAAGTCACCGATCCGTCAGGACCGATCACGTGCGACCCTGTCAACTCGCTGCGCCCGTTGACTTCGACAAGAATTTCATCGCCCTCTCCCAGCGTGTACGGTTCGTTTGCCGGCGGTTCGAACGCCCGCATCAAGTCCTGCGGATTTACCTGCAGGCTCTTGGTCACCACCGGTGCCTTATCGTCGGCCGCCAACAAAGCGGTCAAACACAGAATGCAAACCAAAAAACGGTGCATTGTTAATTCCCTTCCTCTGCCGTGCGAACGGCTGCGCCCACGCCCATCGCTTCCAGGGCGCGCTTCCAATACCCTCGAATCCTTTGCCGCTCGTCGGTGCTGCTGAGCGGGAACAGGCCTACGGCTACAAGCACCGTGTACACAAAGCCCGTTACCACCAGCACACCGGCCTGCTGCAAGCGGTCCAGATGTGCCAGAATCGCGTTCACTGGTACCAACAGCAGCGCCGCGGCCGCATAGGGCACCAGGCTGGGCAGTAAAACTTCCCGGATGTACACTACGGTGCTAATTCGCAGCACGTGGTGTGCTCGAATTAATAGAATCACCGCCGAAATCAGGGTCGACACGCAGACCGCCACGCCCACCCCAACCACCGTCCACCCGTGCATAATCACGTGCGACAAAGGGACAAAGATCAGCAGCGTCACCAGGTTCGGCAAGGAGTAGTAGAACTCCTCATAGACCCGTCCGATCCCGCGCAAAATCGATGTCGCCGGTCCGGTCAGCATATGCACTTGCATGGCGACTGAAAACAGCGTGAACATCAGTGCGGCATGCTCGAAGTGCTGCTTCAGCCACACCGTCAGAATCGCCGGAGAAAGCACTGCGAACAACGCAAAGAAATACACGCCGCTCAGGTTCATGTACCGCGACCCGCGGATGTACATGTCGGCTACGGCTTCCTTGGAGCCGGATTCGGAGTGCAATTGCGCTGCCTTCGGCATGAAAGCCGACAGGAAACTGCTGGGCACCGCCGATGCCGAACTCGGCCACTTCTTCGCTAAATCGAACAAACCGGCTGCCTCGACACCCATCAGCAGGACGGCGGCAATGCGCTCCGCCGACGTCAGCGTCAGCGAAAGCAGCATCTGCAACTGCACGACGCCTCCCAGGTGAAGGAACTCTTTCGCCGCCCGCCTGGTTGCCCGCGACACCGAAACATTCAGCCACGGCAGCGTGCGGTAAGCGTAGTAGACATACATCACTGTGCTTAGCAAAGTGCGGAACAGGAAGGCTTCGGCCATGCCCCGTAAACCGCGTCCCATGCCCACCAGCACGAAGATCATCACCGTCTCGATGAGATAGGAGATCACCCAAACACGCTGCGTCAGCGCGATCTGCTGTACCCCATTCAATACGTCGCCGAACGCCCCCACCGAGGAGCTCAACAGGAACACCGCCACCACAGCTTGCACCACAATACGGCCTTCGGTGGCCAGCGCCACCGGTAGATGAATGATGTTCGCGATCACCGGCCACCCGAATATCGTCACCAGCATCGCCGCCGTCGCCAGCGGAACAGTCAGCATCAATCCCGTCGACAACAATTCGTTGGCGCGGTCATAATCGCGTTTGGCTTCTAACTCGGCGAACGACTTGATGTAAACAATGGAAACGCCAATCGTCGACAACCCCAGGTAACCCACGAGAATGAACGCCGTCGTCCACAAACCGTACGCTTCCAAGCCAATGTGGGCCAACACGAACGGCGGTATCATCACCCGCGTGACCATATAGCCGATGCGTGCCGCGATCGTTGCCACAATGTTCGTGGTCAGCGTCGGTCGCACTGGACCCTCGGCAGTCTCAATCGCTGCCGTTTCTTGGACGTCATCAACCATTCGTTGTCCTTTGGGTCCTCACCCAATCCGCATTCGCTTGCGCACTGCGCAGAATCGACCGCGCCATCGCCAGCTTCCAAATCACATAGCCCGGCGCGAGCGCCATCGTCCGCAGGTTCTTTTCAAAATCGCCCAGCGATGCCGCCCGTACTGCGTACAGCAGCACCACGGCCAGCGAAGCCGCGCCCCACAGTAAAGCGATCTTTGCCGGCACCAGCATCAGAACCACAACCGCCGCCACATGAAATGCCAGCGGCAGGCCCACCAGGTCCAATAGCGGCTCAATCAACGCCACGCGGCCCTTCGCGATGTCTTTCATCAGCCCGCCCACGTGCAGCACAGCCATTCGCAAGCGGCCGCCTTCCCACCGCGAACGCTGTGTTTCCGAGGCCGTTCCCCCGGCCGGCATATCGCCCCACACCACCGCTTCCTCGGCAAACGCTACTTTCATTCCGTGGCGTAACAGCGAAAGGTGGAATTCCAAATCCTCGACGATCGAACTCGCTTCAAACAGCTCCATCGCCCGCGCGTTGACGGCGAAACCGTTACCGTAAATCCCCGCCGACAAGCCGAGGCGCGAACGCCCTAACGGCCGCAGTACATTGAAGGCCAGAAACGCCAATTGCATCAATCGTGTCCGCGGCGAGTCATTCTGGTTCGCCACTTCGTAGCGGCACTGCACCACGTCTTCGCCCTGCTCCAGAAGGAAGCGGCTCTCCGCGATGAGATTGGCCGAAATCACTGAATCGGCGTCAATTACCAGGGCCGAGTCGAAGCCTTCGGCGGTCAGCGTGTCGAAGGCGAACCGCAGTGCAAACCCTTTGCCGCGCTTTACCGCGTCCGTACGCACCAGCACTCGCGCTCCGGCAGCCGCTGCCACCGCCGCCGTCCGGTCGGTGCAATTGTCCGCCACGACGATAATGGCATCCGCGCCGGTAGCCGTTTGCGCGCTTAATACCGTGCGCGCGATCAGTAATTCCTCGTTATGTGCGGGAATCACGACAGCCAGCCTCACCGCGCACGACCGCCCCGCGCGCCGCCTCTTTCCGCGCAGCAGCGATGCCGCCGTCAACAGGGCCAGCTCCAGTGTCAAGGGAGCCGTCAGCACGATCAGAACCAGTGCCGCCGCAATCGCCACGGGATGATTCCAGATACTCAAAAACACGCTCATGTCAGGATCCTTTGCCGGAAGCCCACGCTTGCCATCACGGGTTGCACGCCGGGCGCTGTGCGCCGTCCCACCACCTGCCGGAACCCTTCACTCCATCCGATCAGGAAGTAGAACAACTGGTGCAGTTGCATTCCCAGGTACACCATTGCGATCGACACTGCGATGCCGGCAATGCCACCGAACATCGTAAACGCGAAGGCCCGCTCTTCGGCTGTCTTGGACGCCTTCGCCGCTGCCACTGCTGTCGCTATCGCTTCGGCCAGCGTAATTACGAACACAGCCAGCCCGACATAGCCCTGAACCACCGCCAACAGCAGGTAGTGATTGTCGATCGAGGGCATGTAGGCGAGCTTCGGAGTATGCACGCGGCCCCATCCGAACGGCGCCGCCTCTTCCACATAAGGCATATACATCGGCACCAGGTCACGCCGATAAATCGCCGTCTCCTCTTCGGTGGTCGCTGCCGTCTCTCGCTGCCCGTTGGCATATTTCAACAGCATGTGCGCGGCTCCGGCCCCGCCTAAGATGAGCATAAGAACAATCACTCCCAGCGCCTTTCGGTGGTCTTTCATGCGGCCGGTAAACACAACTACCAAGCCAAATACCGCCGCCAGCCACGGTCCTCGCGACATCGTCATCGCCAATCCGGCGGCAATCGCCAACGCCAATGCCACCGGCTTCGAAATGCCGAATGTCGGCAGCCACGACAAATCCCGCTTCTTCCAATGACCCTGGGCCGTCAGGTAATAATGCAGAACCAGTCCTACTGCTAAGATCGTGCCCGCCAGAATCGCATGGGAATACGGACCCGCAATCCGTGCATAGCCCCACCGTAACTGCGTTACCCACTCGCTCTGATCCAGCGGAAAGAAGTCACGCAACCAGCGCTGGAAAATGTTCACGCCGAACCGGAATTCATATAGCGAAAAGGCACCTACAAAAGCAAGAAGTAAAACAATTTGTTTCGCTATTTCTATTCGTTTATTATCTCGCTCTATTACGCCTTTGGCTAGTACGTACGGTAAGATACAGGACGTCGACATATCGACGACCACTCGAATGCCGTCGGAAAACGTGCCTCGAAGGTAGTCTGAGACGAATCCGCTCAATACGATAGCGCCTACCCAGATGTCCATCCGGCTGAACTTCCAATGTCCGCTATCGCGAAAGAAAAACACTGCGCCAACGGCTAGAAACGCTGTCTGATTGAAATTAAACCCCGGATATCCGGGGAAATCAAAACGAAAATTCGACGGCAGCAGCAGCATTACCGGCAGCACAACCAGTAGCAGGGCCCGCGACACCGAGTAGCGCGTTGCCACATACCAGGCGATAAAACCCGGTATGAAAGTGATGAAGGAAATCTTCAAGCGGCATCCTCTGCATCTGCCGGCCGCCGCCCCACCATCAGCCACCGCACCGCTTCGGTGGCCATTCGCCACGCAAAGCCAAGCAGGATCCAAGTGCTATGCCGAAAACTCCGCTGCGTGAGCTGAAATGCGTCACTGGCGAACTTCTCTTCACGCGTCGCGCGAGAGCCGTAGCGCACCAGTGCCTCATCCACCAGTCCCACTTCGCCCCCGATATACAGATTGCGCCAAGCCTGCGGCAGGCGGACCACTTCGTCCATCGTCCGCGGCGGTAATCCCACCAGGCGGCACTCGCCTCGCATCACATGCACCAAACCGGGCAAAAGGCGGTACAGGGCGTGATGCCACAAGCTCTCGCCGCTGCGGCGCAGAGAGGCAAACCCGAGCATTTCAAACGTCGGCCATTCGCCTTGCTCTCCCATCGCCGGCAATCTCACTACGGCGTCGCGCCGGAACGCCGGCATCCCTTTCACCGTCCGCCACAGCACCATCAGGAGCAGTAGCGGCGACCCGACTGCCAGCAGCAGCAGCGCGGTCAGTCTCTCTGCCAGCCTCAGTACCGATATCCGCAGAGGCGCGTAACTCGGTCCTGAAAACAAATACTCGCCGCCCTTCACGTGGGCGTCCAGTCCTGGCGCCACTACGGTTCCGGCGTCCACGGCTACCCCGTCAAACTCCAGGTACGGTCCGAGGAACGTGCCCGGTAGAACCACCGACCTGCGCACGAATGTGCCCCGGCTCACCACACTACTCGCGCCAATCACGGCGAACGGCCCCACTACCGCATTACGTCCCACTCTGCTGTTCGGCCCGATGAAGACGGGGGCCACAATCTCAGCGCTAGGGTGCACGTAAACGTTACGGCCGAGCCGGATGCCGCTTCCTGCTTCCCTCCAATGCACCATCAATCCGGCCGCGCCCTCTTCCAGCAACCGGCGATTCGCATGCAGCATCTGTTCGTACGACCCGACAGTAATTCCGTCCCGGCTGACCGTCTGTCCGCTCTCGGAGGCCAATATCCGGATGTATTCTTCAAAAGATGCCTCATCGTCACAGGGCGCCTCCGCCAGCAGTTGCGCAGGCAGGCAGGCCCATCCGCGAAAACTTCCCCCCGTGGCATTGTCCTGCTCGCTCACGAAGAGAGTGGGCACGCCCGATTCCGACGCATCCCGCAGGTCTCCGTCCATCAGCCTGAGCAGGCACTTCGCCCGTGCCAGCGTAACCATCGTGTCGCCCGACAGATCAATCGCCCGCAGCGCCACTGTCGGCGGCTGGTCGCCGGGCGTCAGGTGGTAGCGGAACCGCGCGCCCCATGCGCTGCCGTCACCCAGATGCTCTTCGATCTGATGCGGTTCCGCGCTCAGAATGAAGTCGATCTTGCGAACGCCCTGACGAACCAGTTGCTCCACTACGTGTTGGACCATAGGCCGGTCCAGTAACGGAAGCATAGCGGCGGCGTGGTTACGCTCGCTCGCATCCGTTACTGGGGCATAGGCCAACACAATTGCGCGCATAGCGTCAACATCCCTTTACAAGCTGGTAGTCACTCTGTCGTCCCAAGGCGACAGTACTCATCAAGCCGTCGGCTTCTTCCCGCCCGAGACCGGTCGTATCGAACTTCACCCGCCGCTCCGAAGCCAGCAATTGACGGATGATCTCCCGCACTGCCGGGGCTGCATCACTCATCTCGCCACCGACGCGGCACTCGGCCCAACCCTCACCAAACTCGATACTTAACTGCATCCGCTGCGGCGAAACCGAGCGAATCGCTTCTCCTACCGTATCGGCATAAAGAAATAAATCAGTAACATGCGCTGCCTCGATTACCTTCGATACAGTGGGGCTGCTTCCAGCCAGACAAACCCCAACCCCTCGCTTGCGAGCTTCCGATGCACTCCTAACGAGCAATCCAATGGCCGCAACGGACAAATGATCGACTTCGCTCAGGTCCACCACTACTGATCGCGAACGCTGCGCCGCCGCCGTCAGATGACTGCCCAACTGCCGCAGCGCCACGCCCGCCATCCGGCCAGCTGCGGTGACTACTGCCACTGAGCCCACCATCTGGAGCGCCACCGTCCCGTGCGCGGCTTTGTTTCCTAACCGCGACAGCAGAACCTGGCGGCTTAAATGCTTGGCCAGATAGAACGCATCCAGGGCGTATCGCTTCGCCAGCCGCTGCGGCTCGTTTGACAGCCGCCAAACCCACTCCAAGCTCGACTTCTGCATCCATCGCGGCGCCCGTTTGATGTGACCGGCCAACATGTCAAAGGTGCCGCCCACGCCCACCGTCACGGGAATTCCGGCCAATCGCTCACGATTCCGGTAGGCCCATTTCTCCTGCTTCGGGTTTCCGAAAGCAACCAGCAGAATGTCTGGCGCCGCCTCATCCAGACGGCGGAAAATCTCGTCGTTGTCCATCGATTCCAGAGAACTCATCGGCGGACTGTAGCTGCCCGCGATATGTCCGCCCAAGGCGGTCATAAACTCGGCCGCGCCCGCCGCGGCTTCCGGGTTTCCACCGAGGAGGAAGATTCGATAGCCCCGGCGCGCCGACAGTATCGCCAGTTGCGGCACTAAATCCACGCCGGTCACCCTCTCGGCCAAAGGCGATTTCATGAAGCGCGAAGCCAACACCAGTGGCATCCCATCCGCCAGCACCAGCGCGCAGCCGTGCAGAATCTGCCGCAGTTCGCTATCCTTCAGCGCGTTCACTAGAAAATCGGCATTCGCGGTGGCTACCTGGTGATAGCCGCCCTCGCGAACGAATCCATCGATACGCTCCACCGCCTCGTCCATCGAAACGTTGTCGATGGGTACGCCAAGCATCACCACGCTGGTGGCCGTCGCTTCTACTTTGTTTGACAAGGTTTGTTTCATGGCTTTTCCGGTTAATAAGCGCCGCGGCCTTTCAAAACCGCTGGAACGGTCAACAACAGCAGTCGCACGTCCTCGCGCAGGCTTTGCCGTTCGATGTAGTCGATGTCCTGCTTCACCTGTATGTGAAAGGGAATGTCGCCCCTTCCGCTCACCTGCCAGATGCACGTCAGGCCCGGTGTCACATCCAGTCTTCGCCGGTCCTCGAGCGTATAGCGGGAACACTCGTCGGGAAGGGGAGGACGCGGACCAACCAGCGCCATGTCACCTGCCAGAACACACCACAACTGGGGCAACTCGTCCAAACTCAGCCGCCTCATCCAACGTCCCACCGGAGTGATTCTCGGATCGGTCTTCAGTTTGAATGTGATTGACTCGCCGTGCTGATTCCTCTGCGCCAGTTCTGCCTTGATCTTCTCGGCGTTCACCACCATCGAGCGGAACTTCGGGAAGCGGAAGACCCGGCCCCGCCGGCCCACCCGGTATTGGAAGAACAGAATCGGTCCGCCATCGCATAACTTGATCGCCGCCGCCAGCAACGCGATCACCGGCATCGCGGCCAGCAGGAGCAGCGACGAAGCCAGGATATCCATAGCCCGCTTCATGATCGGGTACGTCTTCGTCTGGATGAGCCAGGCGAACCAGTCGGTCAGAATCAAGAGGCCTGTCGCGGCCGCCGGACGGCGTGTCCCATAGACGCGGCAAACTTGCGTGAACCGCTCTTTCTGATGCGATTGAAGATAGGTATAGTCGTGGCTTTGGTTGTGTGTCATCGCTAGTGTCCGTCGTAGGGGTTAGTGCAGGTCCTGGATCGCTGTGTGGGCCGTGGCGTGAATAAACGCGTCACGGTGCCTTGCCGGACCCGCTGCCATCGCGCCGGCCGCCGCTTCCATCGCCATCTCGCCGATCACTGGAATCAAAACGCGTTCCGCTTCCGCCGAGTCGTTGAAGATCGGCGTCGTGTGATGAATTCCCAACATCTGAGCGACGATCCGCACTTGCGGCGTGAGGTGGCACAACCCGATGACTACGTGCTTCTCCGACGCCTTCCGAATCCAGCGCAGCAAACCCGCTAGGGCTACCGTCTCCAGGCTATTGACCGCTGAAAAATCTAGCAAGACTGCTTTAGAGCCGGCCGCGGCGCGATCCAGCGCCTCGGTCACGGACCGGTCTTTACCCGCTGACCACACTCCAGATTGTTTGAGCCCGACAACTAAAATGCGATTATGCCTGTCAATCATTTTGTTTTCTCTCCGCATCCCAACTACGGCTTTAACTACGCCGTTTCTTTTAAACTGCCTGTCCTACTCAACGCGCCAGCCCTTTGGCCTAATCTCTTTGTGCCACTCTGCGCAGAGCGCCTATCTTTTGGTCGTCCACGTATCGGTCGAACAACCAATCTTCATTTGCCTCTAGAAGGGAGGCCATCTGGCCTCGCAACTCACGGCTCGGTTCCCGGAAACCATTGATAATACGACTTAATGCCGCTTCATCAATTCCAACCATTTGCGCCAATCGGTTTTGGCGAAGGCCGCGGACATAGAGTTGCCATTTTAAATTCGGATACATTCTTTATTTCGCCTAAGAGAGGGTCCCGACCTGTCGCCCTGCTCCAAAAAACAATTATTTATTGCCCTATATCTCTAAGCTGCTGGACACACCTCCGGCTCACTACCGACTCAGTGTTTTCCGATGATCCCGGCCAGAGCCTTCGACCTTTGGAGGTGCCCGAACTTTTTCCTCACGCCTCCGAAACTTGCATCCCAGAAGAGTGTTCGCAATGTGAAGGTAACATGCGTGGGAGTCCGCAGCAAGACTTGGGGGCTGTTGTAAGTACTGGGCCTTCAATCACTTGAAGCCGGCATCCTGAGCCGGGTGAGGCCAGGCCCCCACACAGTCCTGATGCTGAGGCCGGCAGTCACATGGTACAGAGGCACCGTTTGTTGAAGCTATCGAGCAGTACTTGGATTTTTGTCGCTGGGCGCTCAAAACTCTCATAAATAGCTGAAGATACGATACTTGTATCGCTTTTCACCCGCCCTGAGGCCAGTGCTGTCGCTTTCGAGGCTCGATCAGACGAAAAGGTTGCGAGTCCTAGTGACAGTACTTCTACTGGGGAGTACTGCCCGAACCTTCTTGGTTATGCCCATGTATGCCCATGACTGGTCCAACCTAGAAATGATCCCGCAGGTCTGAGAATCGTTCCACGAGGAGCAAACGGCCTGGCCCGCTACGGATCTCCTGCTTCTCCAGGGCCCACGTCCGGTCATGCGGCACAAACACTGCGTTGAGTCCCGCTTCGAGTGCCGGATTGATATCCGATTTGGGGGAATTACCAACCATCCAGGCCGATGCCGGGTTCATATCGCGGTCTACCATTAACCCGCGATAAGAATCGGTATCTTTTTCTTTCACAATCGCCGTGTGGCCGAAATAGATGCCTAGTCCACTCCGCTCAATCTTAAGCTTTTGTTCTTCCGGATGGCCTTTTGTGAAGAGGGTTAGATCGTGCCGCGAAGCCAGATATTCCAGAGTATCGGATACGCCCTCGATCAGTTCGATCGGTTGCTCCAGGATTCGTTCGGCGAATCCCATCACCCGCTCGAGGTCTTCGGAGCGAATCGCCCGCTCCGCCAGCCGCGCATAGCATTCCTTTAGATTTCGCCCAAAATTTAAGGAGCCATAGCCGTGAATCTTGATGTTCGCTAATTCAATTTCATCCAGAATGCCCCGAACGGCTTCAGGACTGAGCGTCGAGTGTCCAAGGAAATCGTAATAATCCGCAAAAGCCCGCTCAAAGTAGATATTGTTTTCCCACAGCGTGTCGTCCGCGTCGACAATCAGACTCTGTCGCATCTATTCCACGTGTGCCGAATGAACGTGTCCGTTGGTCGGCGCCAGTTTCCGCGCTTGCGCCGTATAGCGCAGGCGGTTGACGAAACTGGGCACATGCTGCGCCAACAGGCCAAGGCGCTCCCGCTCGGACCGAGACCGCAACAGGATTTGCCGGAAATCGACATCCGGAATGTCCTGCGCCAGTTGGAAGCTCAATTGGGGGTTGTTCCAATCGCTCTCCTGTCGCCTTCCTTCTTCCATCAAGGCGCCCATTTCGAGACAAGCGTCTATGGCCGTCTGCCGGGTCTCCGCCGGCGCCGGCGTTGCGTCCTCATCGTCGAACATCTGTACTTGGGCGCGAAGGAAAGTGCGTTCCTCATTCAATAGGATGACCTCAAACCTTCGCCGGCCCGTCGTTAAAACGTCCAGCCGCCCGTCGGGATATCGCTTTACGACGGTATCCACGGTAGCCGTACAGCCTACGTTCAGAACGCCCTTGTCGCGGGTCAGTACAATGCCAAACTCGCTGCCGTCGCGAATCGCTTCCCCGATCATTTCCTTGTAGCGGTCTTCAAAAATATGCAGCGGAAGGGGCGCGCCCGGAAACAATACGATCTCGAGGGGGAACAAAGGCAGCCATCCTGCTTGCATGCTACCATTATGGCTTCTAACTCTAACCTTCGCTAAAACATGCGTATTGACGGCAGCGTGGTACTGATCACAGGCGCCTCCGATGGCATCGGGGCAGCCTGTGCGGACGTCTTCCGCAGACGCGGCGCGCGTGTGGCCT
>JBDTMC010000108.1:0-18918 GCA_039934475.1 Bryobacteraceae bacterium
CCTTTTTAGCAAAGACTTGTGCTTCTATGTGCGACATCCAACTGCTCTTTTTAGGATAACTGATGTTGACGCCCGGCTCATAGCGGCAGGGCTTAGTGACGCCGGACTTCAGGTTGTCGGGCACCACGATCTCCGGCACGCCCTCAAAGAAATCGAAGGCTCGGAGATGCGAACCAATCCAGTCCGGCAAGCCTTGCGTCCAGGTGGCTTCGGCGAAGGTGTAACTACTGGCGCCCAGCACGGCCACGAACAACTGTGCCTGGCGTACTTCGCCGCCGGCCGGATCTTGCACGCCAATGGTATCGCCGGCGTAATCGACGAAAACCTTTTCGCCGGCGCGGTGCTCCTGCCGCAGCACCACCTCCTGCTGCCGGCGCCAGCGCTGGTAGAGTTCGCAGAAGCGGCTGTAGCGGTAACCCTCGGGATGAGTGGCGCGGTACTCCTCCCAAACTAGTTGCAGCGTGAGGTGCTTGTGGCTCTGCAACTCGGTGTGCACCGCGGCGAAGTCGGGCAGCGGCAGTCGCGACCGCTGGCTGGTCGCCGAAGACTGACCGGGCAGCAGGGCTTTCTCCAGGCGGTCCTGGGTCCAATCGGCAATGTCGGCCCACTGTAGACCGACGCCTTCGACCGCCTTCAAATAGTCAGAAACCGTGCTCTGGCCGACCGCGCAACTGCGGGCGATTTCCCGTTGCGTCAGGCCGAGCGAATGAAGCCGTATGACTTCTCTGATCTTACGCATGGACAACCTCTTCTGCGGCAACTCATGACCTCCACTTCTTAGTGGAGGCGATGGCAGCCGCTAGTTTGTTGTCCAGCGCCGCTTCGTCAATCCCTACCTCAAACGAACATTCCGGGGATGCCGATCATCATTCCGGGACCGTCCAAAAGTGATCGGCATCAGCCCGGAATCCTGATCGGCTTGAACCAGGAATCGTGATCGCCATCATCCCGGAACGTTGATCACCATCACCCCGGAATCGTGATCGGCTTGACCCGGAATACGCAGCTTCGGGTGTTTAACACTTCCGAGGGTCTGTTAAACGTTTGTTGAACGAGAACAGCTGCCTGCGGAGGCGACGACGGCACGGTATTCCTGACGCACATGGGCGAACCCTTTGACCGTCGCCAGCTCACGGCCCTGGTACGCCGGTATCTGATCGACTCGAAGGTGGGCAAGATGGGCGGTTGCCATCTGTTCCGCCACACCGTCGCCACACTGATGCTGGAGAACGGCGCCGACATCCGGGTCATACAGGAGATGCTCGGACACGCGAAGCTCGATACCACGCAACTGTTCACGCGGGTATCGATCAACCTGTTGCGTCAGGTCTACTCAGCCACGCATCCGGCGGCACATCTGAAACGCGCGGAGACGACGGCATCGGCGGCGGATCACGAAGCAACAGCCGAGTTGCTCGATGCGCTGGCGGCTGAACAGATCGAGGATAGCGAGGACGAATAATCAGGTGGGCGCCTGCCCGCTCCGTCGCTGCGCTCCTCCGCGGTCACGCACTGCCGAATCGTTTGATGGCCTCCCGGCAGGTGGAAAGGCCGGGGCGGCCAGGTTGCCTCTTACATAAGGGCGCGTTATCCGAAGCAGCCCTTCGGGCCGCACACCGTTCGCGAAGATCGCTCCGGCTGCTCGCATCCGATAACGCGGTCTTATGTCATCGGCGAAGGCCCGCCCCGGCCAACGAACCTTGATTACAAGCAAGCCATGGCGCGGCAAGGTGTTCCCCTTTTCCCGTTTCCCCCAGGGGAAAGCCGGGGCGGGGATGGTTCCCCCCACGCCGGCAACACCGGCCGGCTCCCCCCGCAAGAGGGATCCGCCCCCTTGCGCATCCCCCTGCGCTCCCGGCCGATCGTACAATCGTGAGCAGTGACCGCGGCTAAAGAACAAACGGCGCCCGTCTTCTTTTTAGCCGCCGGACTGCGCCCGCTGTTTGCCGAAAACTCGTGTCAGGGCCATCCGATTCCAAAAACCACAATGCATCCGGCCTGGAGCTTTGCAACTTCAACATCGCAACAGGCTTGCGCCTTCTGGTACGACGGAACCGCGTCGGGCCGACTAGTTGGGTCGGACTACTTTGGGGCAAGGTACTTCTCGAGCGCGCAGGGCCGGTTCACGTCCGTGGATCCCATCTGGGTGACCATGGAGAGGTTGATGGACCCGCAGCGCCTTAACCTCTACAGCTACGCCCGTAACAACCCCCTTCGATTCATCGATCCAGACGGAATGGACATTACTCTGGGTAGATGCGCAGAGGGAGCCGCTCAGAGTTGCTTCAACGAGGTCCTCGCCGGACTGAAGAAGGAAGACCGATCCCACGTCCATCTGGTGCAAGGAGATGGCAAGAACGGCTTCAAGAAGGGCCAAAATGGGGTTACGGTTGACGCTGGGTACAAAAGCGACTCGGCGAACTTCCAAACTCTCCAGAAGCTTGCTGGTGATCATACCGCGACTGCCGTGATCGAGGTCCTGAAACCCACGGATAAGTTTGACGTGCAGTCCCAGTCAGCTTCGACGCCAAGACAGGATCGAAGCTGGGAACCATGAGTATGACGCCAGGCAATCCGAACGACGGCACTGAGTTTGAAGGTTATACTTTCTTTCCGTTCAGCAAGGACGGGCCCGGTCCTTTTTCCGTTGGAAACTTCACCGACGTAGTTGCAAACACACTCTCATCCGATGGCGTCTCGTCAACGATTCATCACGAGTTGCGGCATGTTTTGCTAGAAGACTTTGGCAGGACCGCGCCGAAGGCCGCTCACGGCGTTGGCACGGTTGATCGAGTGACGACAGGAGCGGAAAAAGAAGCTGTTAAGAACTCGAAGGTGAAGTGATGAGGACCGCGATCATTTTGCTCTTCGTGATCGGGTGGATGGTTTGGGCGCAACCAAGTTCAGATGCCTGTTGCAAATGCGATGAGCGTCGCCCGTCTGGGCAAGCGGGCGGCGTGGTCTGCCTCAACGCCCAAGAAATGCGCAGGCATGTAAATCATATCGAGCCCTTACAGCCATCGGGATATGGCAAAAAGCTGAATCTGGCCGGGATCGTGGTCATTGAGGTCCGGTTCGATTCCAATGGTACAGTCGCCTGTGCTCGGGCGAAATCAGGGCATCCGCTCGGCGTCTCGGCTGCAATGGCGGCGATTAACAAGTGGACGTTCAGACCGATAGTCACGGGTAGCGCCAGGACACCCGGTTGCGGCATCATTACTATCAAATATCGTCTCCGGGACAAGGGAAGTTCGACCGAGTTGCAATGATCGCTGATGCTACGACGATCTGTGACGTGATGTTCACCGGCAAGGAACGAGATGCGGAGACGGGCCTCGATTACTTTGGGGCTCGGTATATGTCGAGCGCGCAGGGGCGGTTCACGAGCGCGGACGACTTCATGAAGGACTCGCACGTCGCCGATCCCCAGAGTTGGAACAAATACGCGTACGCCCGCAACAATCCGCTAAGATACGTTGACCCAAACGGCGAAGAAGCTACGGTTTCAACAAGCTGCAGCACAAACAATCAAAACCAGACGACGTGCAACGTCAACATCTCAGCCAGTATTGCGGTTTATGCGACAGCCGGCAGCAACTTGACCCAGCAGCAAATGAACGCTGCGGCGGGTACGATCCAGAATTCCATTCAGGGGGCATGGACCGGTCAGTTTCAGCAGGATGGGGTGACGTACAACGTAGCGACTAATGTGAACGTTCAAGTGGTCGGCAGTGAGGCTGCAGGCATGCAGAGCGGGGCGCAAAACGTCATCGGCTTGAGCAATGGGAACGCAAGTCCGACAGCCGATAGCTTCGTGAACCCTCGGTCCGCGTTTGGCGCTATCACAGGGAGTGGTCCCGATACAGGGGTTTGGAATGTCAACAATTTGGGGAACGGAGTTGCCGCCCACGAGTTCACGCATCTCCTCGGGACGTACGACAAGCCGGGCATGGTGCTCTCGAACACCATGCTTTTGAACAACCCAGCGATACCGCATCAAGCGACTACAAGCGACTACCGCTGGGGCGTCCAGGAGGCTGTATCGCACGTCAATGGCTGGATGCATGCGCCCGCTTATCGATCAATGCGTTACGGGGAAGTCTTGCCGAAGCCAACGGGTTTCAACGATCAGACCACTGTAAGGGCGGCTCGATGGTGGTGGAAATGAGTACAGTAAACCTCGGGATGGGGAAGTCCCTGGTGATTCGCTTGGCGTTGCTTGCTGCGGTTGCGGAAGTGGTTTCGTCCATGGCGGTGTGGCATGGAACTCCCACCGATTGGATAGGCGCGCCTTTGCGCTTTTGGGACAGTGAGGTATCGCGATTGCGTTACTGGTGCGTGTCGAAGTTGCTTTTTGCTGCCTTATGGGTGATTGGGTGGCTCTGTTTGCACCGCCGCCTCGCCGCACCAGCACTTGCGGCATTAGGTGGTTGCGCGCTGGGTGCCGACGTAATGACTTCCCTCTATTTTTGGAAGAGCCTGAGTGCCGTGCAGGTAGGCTACCTGGGCTGGCCCTCTCTTCAGCGATACATCGGCGAACATCTGATTTCGTGGGTCATTGTCACGCTACTAGGGCTCGCGGCTTGGTTGTTCTCCGCAAGGCGGAGAAGGATACACGTGCCTCCGCCACTCGTCCATGGGTGAGCAAGGCGTTGCCTCTATGGGGCAAATCCGCTAATGAGACGTTTACTTCTTCTCGGGCTGATCAGTGGCGGATTCGCCAATGGAATCTGTTGGGGCCGGTCGCAGCCCCCGCGGCCAGTTGACCTGTGCACCGTCGCAGCGAATATCCGGACCAGCGCACCGCCTTCATCAAACAGGCCGCCGTCGAAATGAGCGTGAAGGAGGAAGTCATCCGGCAGGACCTTGGACAGGTGCTGCTCAAACTGGAAGAACTGCAAGACCAGCAGATCCAGAAGACGCTGGAGCCGAAGCAGTCCGAGGCCGCATCAGCGACGAGGACCGCGCCGCCGCGCTCGACCTGCTGAGCGATCCGCACCTCCTCGAGCGCATGCTCGCCGACTTCACGCGGTGCGGCGTGGTGGGCGAGGAGACCAACAAGAAAGTCGCCTATCTGGCGGCGGTGTCCCGGCTGCTCGATACGCCTCTGGCCATCATTATCCAATCGAGTTCCGCGGCCGGCTGAGCTCGCTCATGGAAGCCGTGCTCGCCCTGATGCCCGAGGAACAGCGCGTGCAGTACTCGGCGATGACGGGCCAGTCGCTCTTCTATATGGGTGAGACGGATCTCAAAAACAAGATCCTCGCCATCGTGGAAGAGGAAGGCGCGCAGCGCGCCTCCTACGCGCTGAAACTGCTGCAGAGCGAAGGGTCGCTCACCATCGCGTCCACCGGCAAAGATCCCGCCACGGGGAAGCTCGTCACGCACCAGTACCGCGTCATAGGCCCGGTGATGATCTTTCTCACCACGACCGCCATCGAAATCGACGAAGAGTTACTCAATCGTTGCCTGGTGCTGACGGTGGGCGAGGATCGTGAGCAGACACGGGCCATCCATCGGATACAGCGCACGGCGCAGACGCTCGCAGGCCTGCTCGCCAAACGCGGCCGGCAGGATATCGTCGCCCTGCAGCGCAACGCGCAACGGCTGCTGAAGCCGATCGCCGTCGTGAATCCCTATGCGGACCGGCTGACGTTCCCCGACAGCCTGACTCGCACCCGCCGCGATCACATGAAGTTCCTCGTGCTGATCCGCGCCATCACGCTGCTCCACCAATACCAGCGCCCCGTCAAGACGGCCGCCTGCGGAGGCAAGCCCCTGGAGTATATCGAGGCCACGGAAGCGGACGTCGAACTGGCCGAGGATCTCATCACGCAGGTGCTGGGCCGGTCGCTCGATGAACTGCCGCCGCAGACCCGCCGCCTGCTGCTGCTCGTGGACGAGATGGTGGGCCGGCAATGCGAGAGTCTCAAAATGCAGCGCACCGATTATCGCTTCAGCCGCCGCGACGTGCGCCACGCGACCAGTTGGAGCGATGCCCAACTGAAGCGGCACCTGCACAAGCTCGAAGAGATGGAATATCTGGTCGTGCACCGCGGCGGGCGCGGCCTGCAGTCCTTCATCGCCCAGTATCTCGACTGGATCGGAGCGCACGGTTTCTCCGAAGACACCATCGCCACGCGGCGCGCCTATCTGGGCTACTTCCACGACTGGTGCACGGAGCGCGGGCTGTTACTCGATCTTCTTCGTGGGTTTTAGCGGGGGTCTGACGGATAGTGGCTTTTCGAGGCCGGTGTGGTACTGGCGAAGTTGAGCGGCTTCATGGCTCTGGCACATCTGGTCGGCCAGCTCGCGGGCCTTGCGTTCGTTTTCCTGACGATAGGCGATGAATTCCGGCTCGGAGACTTCGCGGCCGTCGAGCGCCCATAGCTTCCGGCCGTCTTTGAACTCCATCGCCGGGCCGTCAGCGCGGTGGATTGCGCCGCTTTTAAACCACACGATCTTGTCGCCCAGGTCGAGCGGGCCGTCTTCTGGCATGACGTCTATCGTATCAGCAAGACGGCATGAATACAGACGGTGAAAGGGCGCTAGGGCTCCCGCCACGGGCCGTTCGGCTAGGTTCGCTTGTAGGGCGACCCGATGTACTTCTTCGATTCGCGGGCGAACTCAGAGTCCGGAGCGAGGTCGATCGCTTTTTGGTAGGCGGCGCGGGCGTCGGGACGGCGGCCCATTAAATCGTAGGTTTGTCCGAGGCGCAGCCAGGCTAGGACACCGGTGTTGAGGTCGAGGTCGGCGGCCTTCAATGTCACCTTGGTGAGGTTATCGATGGCCGAGGGATAGTCGTTGTACCAGAATTCGAGGTTGCCGAGGTGAAAGAAGATCTTTTCGATGGCCAGCGCGGCATAGGCGGCGGCACCGGCACGCTTTTGATCGAGCATGAACTGCAAGGTTTTGAGTGCTGCCGTCTTGTTGCCGGTATCGGCATACATCTGAGCTAACTCAAACCGCAAGAGATAGTTACGCGGGAACCTCTGAACCAGACCCGCAACCAGCGGTATGGCTTCGGCGGCACGGTGTTCGCGGCGGTATATGGCGGAGAGAAGGATCTGGGCATCAAAACGGTTGCGGTTGCCTTTCTCGCCTACCAATTGAAGCGTCTTGATGCCGGTCTCGCGATCGCCATGGAAGCCAGCCAGGAAGCCAAGGAGCTTGTACGTAAACGGGAGACTGCCAACGACGTAGTCATGGACTCCCTGCACGAGGCGGGCGTCGATCAGATCCTTATTAAGTTCCGTGACACGGTTGTGCGCCTTGCGAGCCTGGGTGGCGTCTTTCAGGGCGTCCATCCAGGCCTTGCGGACGAGGAAATTATAGTTGGAGCGCAGGCCGTAAGCCACTCCTAATGAATACAATGCAGCTGTATCGTTAGCGTTGGTTTTGAGGGCGTCATTGGAGATGGCGATTGCCTTGGTGATGCACTCGTCGAAGCGGCGCGTTTCCTCCGGGGTAGGATTCACTTTGTCGCGGCGAAGGAAGGCATTGTTGCCGGTGACGAGTTCACTTTCCAGTGCGCCTGCGCGGAACATGGCGCGGTAGAGGATGACCTGCGCGACGTGATTGTACGCATTGGGATCCCTCTGGTTCTGGTCGAGGACCTGGGTGAAGTTGACGAGCGATTGGTCGTACTCGAGGTTGTAGAAGTGGTCGAACGCCTGGGCGACCAACGGCGGGTCATCCGCCGCGAGTGACGGAAAAAGCGACAGTAGCGCCAGCAGGAGGACTCGCATTCTTCCTGCTATTGTAAGCGCGCCAGGGACTCTTGCGCGTGCCTCGCCACCAGTGGCGAGGGGTGGGCGGCCAGGCGGTGGAGGTGGGGCAGGAAGGTTGGATTGCCGGAGTTGCCCATAGCGATCGCCACGTTGCGGAGGAATCCGGCGTATCGGGCGCGGGAGACAGGAGTGTGCCGGAAGAGGTTGCGAAACTCGGCTTCGGTGAGGGCGGCGAGTCGATCAAGAGGGGGCGTGGCGTGGGCGGCAAGGAAGGCTGGCTCGAGGGTAACAGGAGCCTTGCGATTCCATGGACAGACGTCCTGGCAGAGATCGCAGCCAAAGAGATGATGCCCCATTTTCGATTGAAGTGTTGATTGAATATTATCTCGTAACTCGATAGTTAGATAAGAGATACATAATTTTGCGTCAACGGTCCAGTGATTGTCCTGAGGAACGATGGCGGCGGTGGGGCAGACGTCGATACAGCGCGTACAGGACCCGCAGCGGTCGGGTGGCGGCGCATCCGGTTCCAGGTCCATGGAGACTAGCAATTCGCCGAGGAAGAACCAGGATCCGGCATTTTGATTGATGAGGCACGTGTTCTTGCCGATCCAGCCGAGGCCGGCCTGACGGGCGAGGGAACGCTCCAGCAGGGGGGCGGTGTCCACGCAGACGCGGGTCTCCGTGGCGGGGCCGGCTTCCTCGTGGACGGCGGAGGCGACGACGTTCAGGGCGTGGCGCATCCAGACGTGGTAGTCGTCGCCCCAAGCGTAGCGGGAGATCCAGCCGAGTTCGCTGGAGTGGAAACTGGTGGAATACGCCTCAGGTCCGTTGTAGAGTTTTCCAACACATAGGAGGGAGCGCGCGGTGGGCAGGAGGGCGGCCGGATGCTGGCGCAGGGCGGCGCGGTGGTCTGTGAGATAGCTCATTTCGCCGGCGTACCCGGCGTCTACCCACTGGCGGTAGCGGGCGAAGTCGGCCAAGGGCGCGGCTGAGGCGATTCCGGCGAGTTCGAAGCCGGCGCGATGGGCGAGTTGCTTGAGGCGAGCGGAAGTCACGACATTCCCCGCTTTGCCGGAAGCCGGCGAACGGGAGCTAGCCGTCTGATTTGCAAGGAGATGGTGGAGCGCCGGAGGCCCTCCCGTTCAGGCTTCAATATCGCCATACAAGCATGAAAACGGACAGTTTAATTCATTCCGGTGGCGGCGCTTCTCGGTCTTTCCCTATACTGCATGCTTACGGTGGTGTAGCGTCATGGCCACATTGCCGCTGGGTAGAGTCGTCATCCGCAGTATTGCAAATTCTGAAACTGGAGAAACCGCCGAGCCGCTGAGCGAACAGGTCTAAACCTTATGCATAAACCCATTAAGTACGTCGAGAAGGCTGTGACCGTGGCCGCCAACGCGGCTTGGGTGGTCTTTGACAAGATCAACTCGATCAGTCAGAACCCCTCGTTCACGCCCAAGTGGTCGGAAAAGCCGCTGCTGAAGTCGACGGAGAAGATGAAACCGCCACTCGGCTGGCCGCGTGAAACCGATTCTTTGTGCCCGAAGTGCGTTCCGGAGATCCGGCAGCGGATTCTGGACGGCGAAATGGATCACCGCGAGCTGATGAAGGCGGGCGAAAAGCAGGGTCAGATCAAGGCGACGGTAATTGAGCGTGACGGCAAGATCCTGATGACGAAGACGTGCGAAAAGCACGGCTACTTCGAAGACGTGATGGCGATGGACACGAAGTTCTTCGCTCACCTCGAGAAGACCTTCCCCGGCCGCGACATCCGCGCCCACAACGACAAAGACCTGCATAAGCACGGCGCCAGCACCATCACCCACGGCCGCGGCTCAGTCCTTACAGTCGACCTGACCAACCGCTGCAACATGATGTGCGATCCGTGCTTCATGGACGCCAATCAGGTTGGCTTTGTGCACGAACTCTCATGGGAAGACATTCAGACGCTTCTCGATAACGCCGTGACGATTAAGCCGCGGCGCCAGATGTCGGTGCAGTTCTCCGGCGGTGAGCCGACGCTGTCGCCGTACTTCCTGGATGCGGTCCGTTACTCGCGCAAGGTGGGTTACACCAGCGTGCAGGCGGCGACCAACGGCATCGAGTTTGCGAAGAGCGCCGAGTTCTGCCGCCAGGCAGCCGAAGCCGGTCTCCGTTACGCGTATCTGCAGTTTGATGGCATCGGCAATGCCGCCAACTCACACCGCGCCGTTGGCAACCTGTTCGACGTGAAGCTGCGTGCGATTGAGAACCTGCACAGCAATGGCGTGGATATCGTCCCGGTGATCACCATCATCAACGGCATCAACAACGAGCAGGTGGGCCGCGTGGTGCAGTTCGCGCTCGACAATCCGAAGCGCATTCCGTTCCTGAGCTTCCAGCCCGTCTCCTTCACCGGCCGCGACGAAGCGATCACCGACGATCGCCGCCAGGCGCAGCGCTACACGCTGAGCCACTTGGCGCACGATGTGAAGAACCAGACAGGCTTGGGCGAGCCCGAACGCGATTGGTTCCCGATCTCATTCATGAGCACCTTCTCCGATTGGAGCGACCTGGTGCACGGACCGAACGCCGATTGGGGGCAACTGAGCTGCGGCTGCCACCCGAACTGCGGCGTCGGCATGGCCGTGATGGTGGACAAGGAAACGAAGGAATCGAAGCCGGTGACGGCGTTCCTGAACGGCGACCAACTGGCGCGCGACGTGGCGAAGGTGAACGACGCCGCCCGCGGCAAGTGGCTCTCGATTGTCGGCATGGCGCTGGCGACGATGCGCAATTACGATCCATTCGAATCGCCGACCCACTTCAAGATGGCCGACCTATTGAAGAAGTTCGACAAGACCTTCGGCGCCACCGGTAAGAGCTATGGCAAGGTGGACGGCACGCGCACGATTGAAGATATCGAGAAGCGCCGTTCCGATCGCTGGAACTTCCTGTTCATCGCGGGGATGTGGTTCCAGGATCTGTTCAACTACGACTTCCGGCGCACCGAGCAGTGCATCATTCCTTATGCGACGCAGGAAGGCGAGATCAGCTTCTGCGCGTATAACACTGGCGTGGGCTGGCGCAACATTATCGAGAAGATGCACATGACGGCCACGCTGACCAAGTGGTATGAGAAGCACGGCCGCCACGAGATCTTCGCGGGAAACAAAGCGGTACCGCTGATGAGTTCCGAGCACACGATGGCGTTGCGCGAAGGGATTGTGACGCAGGAAGTGCAGCACGATCTGGATAAGTTGGGGATTGCGAAGACGGCTCGCGAAGAGAAGCTTCGGGCGCGCGCGGAGAAGATCAAGGCTGCGGAAGAGAACGAGCGGATGGCGGCTTTGTATCGTCAGGTTGTTTTGAAAGAGCAGCCCGGCGAAGGTCTGGTAACGATCAGCGGGATTGCACCGGCGCCCGCACCGGCGGCTCCGAAGGTGAAAGCGGAGAAGGAAGTCGGGAGTTTCGGCGACTAGTTTCTTTCGGTTTTGTGAGTGTGGATTGATGGACCGCCGGGGTGCAAGCCCCGGCGGTTTTGTTTTAGGGGGGTCACCAGTTGCTATGAGCACCATGATGCGTTGACGCTAGGCTAGAATGACCACATGAGGACGACTCTCAATCTCCCCGACGACGTGTACGAAGCGGCACGATCAGTTGCCGATTCGCGCCTTATTTCTCTGGGAGATCCTGTCGCCGAGCTCGTTCGGCCCAGCCTGCGGTCGCCTGTTCGCATCACGGAGGATGCGGGGTTTCCGTGCTTCGATGTGAAACCAGTCGGTCCGCCGATCACGTTGGAGCATACTCGGTCTATCGAAGATGAGTTGTAATTCCCTACCTTCTCGATGTCAACGTATTGATTGCACTGGCGTGGCCTCACCACGTTCACCACGGCGCCGCCCGAGCATGACTTCTGGCAAGACGACCTTATGCTACCCACAGTCGGAGATCGTTTTCAGATAACAGGGCATCAGCAAGTTACGGATGCTTACCTGGTAGCTCTCGCGGCTTCGCGCAACGGGATTGTAGCCACGCTGGATCGAAGGATGCTCGCAGTCACCCGCGAGAGTTCGTCGCTCGTCGAAGTACTCGCTTCGTGATCCGAATTGAAGGCCGGCGCGCACTTCGGCGGGAGCCTTCGTAACTTCCGAAACACTCGAAGGGTAGTGGCACCCGCTCACCCGGCCGGCGGGACGACGAGGCACGACGACTGTGCATGAGGCAACCTTTATCGGTGCCCGTCGATTGAGGTATTTATTCGGCTTGTTTTCCGATACTTACAAAAGTCTCTGAGCGGAATTACGCAGTCCTGCCTGTAGTCTTGAGGCGCGAGAGGAACAAGTTATATGTCTTTCATCCAGTCGATTGATAGCGCACCTAGCCGTACAGGGAACTTGGTTAGCCGACCCGAATTGGAGGGTGGCTCCGTGGAGGAACGAATTGAGAGCCGCTTTGCTCTTCTTGAGAGTGTTCTGCTGGCAGGTGAGTGCCGTTGGGAGCTGAGAACTCTCTTTAGTGGTTTGATCTCGCAATACCGGCCGACGAATGGCGAACAGTTGGAGCAGGCAGCGGAGTTGGCGGGTATTCGGTGGCGCCTGATGCGGGTGGACCGGACAGCAAGTGTCGGCGAGGGATTGGATGAGCAGCGGTCGGGGTTGGTTTGGGACTGGCACCGTGCGCTGGTCCGGCTTCGTTCCTTGCAACTGCCGGCGGTACCGGACCGGCCTACACCGCGCGAACCGTCGCTGCCGACTTCGGCGCCGTGGGCGGCGTAGGAGACTGAGTTTCTACCCAGGGAGGTAGCCGTGGGCGACGGCGCTGAACGTGGCAATCTGTGCCGCCGCCCATTCCGGACCTGCTTTGAGTTCGCGGGCCATCAGATCCGCCACTTGTGCCGACATGTCGAGGGCGGCGCGGGCGTTGAGGAAGAGGGCCCGCGTGCGGCGGGCGAGGACGTCTTCCACTGTTCGGGCCATCTCCTCCTGTACCGCGCGCTGGACGTCTCCGGTTGTGTAGGGTAGGGCCGGGTGGATGCGTTCTCCGGTGGAAGCGGGGGGACGGTCGAGGGGGAGATCGGGCGTTCCGGAGGGGCGTTTGTCGAGTCCGGCCTGGGCTGCGGCGATATTGACGCAGTCTTCGGCCATACGGCGGAATGTGGTCCATTTGCCGCCAGTGATGGTGATCATGCCAGAGGGTTCGCGCTCAATGAGGTGATCGCGGGAGAGGGCGGCTGTGCTGGCGGCGCCTTCGCGTTTGACGAGAGGCCGGATGCCTGCCCAGCAACTGAGGATGTCTTCGCGGCGGGGTGTTTTGGCGAGATACTGGGCGGCGGTTTCGAGGATGAAGCGGATTTCGTCGTCGAGCGGCCGGGGTTCGAGGTCAGCCTGGGGAACGGGGACATCGGTGGTGCCGACGAGGGTGTGTCCGAGCCAAGGGATGGCGAACATGACGCGGCCGTCTGGAGTTCTGGGGACGAGGATGGCCGTGTCACCGGGGAGGAATGAGCGGTCAAAGACGAGGTGCGCGCCTTGGCTGGGAGCGATGAGGCGGAGGGCTTGGGGGTCGGCCATACGGCGGACGGCGTCGCAGAAGGGGCCAGTGGCGTTGACGATGACGCGGGCTTCTATGGAGAACTCGATGCCGGTTTCGTTGTCGCAGGCGGTGAGGGTGCGGCCGCCGGTAGCGACGTTGACCACGGGGCAGTAGTTGACGAAGACTGCTCCGTGGCGGGCGGCTGTATGGGCGGTTTGGAGGAGAAGACGGGCATCGTCGAACTGGCCATCGTGGTATTCCACTGCGCCTTTCAGACCAGCGGGCTGGAGGGTGGGCACGCGGCGAAGGGCTTCGTCACGGGAGACGAGGCGGGAGCCGCCGAAGCTAGATTTGCCGGCGAGGAGTCCATAAGCAAGCAGACCCACTCCGTAGTAGGGCTTTTCCCACCATTGGTAGTTGGGGACGAGAAAGGCTTGGTCGTGAACGAGGTGGGGGGCGTTGCGGCGGAGGCGTTCGCGTTCGTGGAGGGCTTCCAGGACGAGGGAGAGGTTGCCTTGCTGGAGGTAGCGGACGCCTCCGTGGGCGAGCTTGGTGCTGCGGCTGGAGGTTCCTTTGGCGAAGTCGGCTTGTTCGAGGAGAAGTACGGAGTAGCCGCGGGTAGCGGCGTCGAGGGCGACGCCGACTCCGGTGGCTCCGCCGCCGACGACGGCAATGTCCCAAATCCGGCCGCTTTCCCGCGCCCGGTCCAGCATGTCCTTACGCTGCATTCCTATCCCTTCGAGGCCCTCTGTTATTGTGTTTCAGCGCGGTTTCGACGTGCTATCGTGGAGGTCAGTGTCGTCGCCGTTGAACTTCCACCTGGAGCATTACGAGGGTCCGCTTGACCTGCTGCTCGATCTGATTCGCAAGCAGCAGATTAATATCTACGATATCCCGATTGCGCAGATCACCTCCCAGTATATGGAGTACATGAAGAACGCGGTCGCTCTAGATATTGAGCTGAGCGCCGAGTTCGTGTACATGGCGGCGACGCTGATCCACATCAAGAGCAAGCTGCTGCTGCCGAAGGTGCCGGAGCTGGAAAAGCTGATGCCGGAGGACGATCCGCGCAAGGAACTGGTGGACCGGCTGCTGGAGCATGAGCGATTCAAGTCGGCGGCGGAGATGCTGCATCAGAAGCGGCTGATTGAGGAAGCCGTTTGGTCGAATCCGCAGATTGAGCAGTTTATTGCAGACGGTGAAGATCCGGGTTTGCAGGTGACGCTGTTCGACCTGGTAAAGACGCTGCAGGACATCCTGGAACGGGCGAAGAGCCGGCCGATCTACAACGTGGGCAAGGAAGATGTGACCGTGCCCGACATGATCAAGTTCCTGGGGGATGTGCTTTCGAAGAAGCCGGGCGATAAGATGTCCGTGACGAAGCTGTTCGAGCGGCAGCGGACGCGGCGGGCGATGATTTGCTTGTTCCTGGCCATTCTGGAGATGGTGAAGCGGCAAGCGGTGGCGCTGGAACAAGCGGACGCCTTTGGGGATATTGTCATCAAACGGCATGACGGGTTTGATGACATGTTCGCGGCGAAGGAATCGCTGACGGCGATTGACCAGGAATATAACTAACTGCCCTAGTCGGGGACGGGCATCCCGAAGGCGGCCCATTCTTCAGCCGCGGGGCCGTAGATTCCGGGGACCTTTAGGCCGGCTTGGCGCATGAGGACAGTCATCTGCCCGCGATGGTGGCATTGATGGAAGATCATTGCGCCGAGGACTACACCTTTTTTCCACACTTGGCCGTACATGTTGGCTTCTTGCTGAAGAGTGTCATCGGTCCAGTGATCCTTTACCATCGATTCGACCGAGGCGGCGGTGTGTTGATAGGCGAAACCGAATTCGTCGGCATCGGCGGGCTGCGCGGCGTGCGCCACTGGACCCTGTACCTCCAGGCCCGCGCGGAATAACATTTCGGACGGTGTCAGCACGATGTGCCAGGCGAGCCGACCAAGGCTGCGGCCTTCGGGCGTAATTCGCTGTTCCAGCGATTCATCTGTAAGAACCGATAGCACCTTGAGCGTGGCTTCGGATTCATAGGCCCAGTCTCTCAGGAACTCTTCCACCGACGTGTACATAGCTGCCGGCAGGATACCACCGGGCAGTGCTTGCTACAATGCGTGCGATGTTCAAAAAGGTACTAGTGGCGAACCGAGGCGAGATCGCCGTTCGGCTGATCCGGGGGCTGCATGAGATGAATATTCGGAGTGTGGCGGTATATTCCGATGCGGATCGGGCGGCGCTGCATGTGCGGATGGCGAATGAGGCGGTGCATTTGGGTGCGGCTCCGTCGCGGGAGAGTTACCTGCGTATGGACCGAATTCTGGATGCCGCGCGGGCGACGGGCGCGGAGGCGATTCATCCCGGTTATGGATTTCTGAGCGAGAACGCGGAATTTGCGGCGGCTTGCGAGGCGGCGGGGATCGTGTTTATCGGCCCTTCGGCGGAATCCATTCGGTTGATGGGGTCGAAGACGGCGGCGCGGAAGAGAGCGATGGCGGCGGGCGCGCCAGTGGTTCCCGGCACGGAAGACCCGGTGACGGATGGGGAGGAGGCGCGGACGATTGCTCGCAAGATCGGCTATCCGGTGCTGCTGAAGGCCGCGGCGGGCGGGGGCGGCAAGGGCATGCGACGTGTGAATAGCGAGGATGAACTGGAAGGCGCTCTGCGCGACGCGTCGAGCGAGGCCGAGCGGGCATTCCAGGATGGGTCGGTATACATCGAGAAGTTCGTGGAGCGGCCGCGGCATATTGAGATCCAGGTTTTGGGAGACAAGCATGGGAACCTGATTCATCTGGGAGAGCGGGAGTGTTCGTTGCAGCGGCGGCACCAGAAGGTGATGGAGGAGTGCCCTTCCCCACTGGTAGAGGAGCATCCGGAGATGCGCGAGGCGATGGGCGAGGCGGCGGTGAAGGCGGCCCGGTCAGCGGGTTATTACAACGCCGGTACAGTGGAATTCCTGGTGGATGCGGACCGCAATTTCTATTTCCTGGAGATGAATACGCGGCTGCAGGTGGAGCATCCGGTGACGGAGTTAGTAACAGGGCTTGACCTGGTGCACTGGCAGTTACGGATCGCGGCGGGAGAGAAGCTAACCGTGCGGCAAGAGGATGTGCGCTGGCGCGGCTCGGCTGTGGAGTGCCGGATCTATGCCGAAGATCCGGATAACCAGTTCTTCCCTTCCCCGGGGTTGATACGGAGGCTTTCGCGGCCGGCGGGTCCAGGGGTGCGCCTGGATTCCGGTGTGTATGCGGGATGGACGGTTCCGTTGGAGTATGACCCTCTGCTGGCGAAGCTGGCGGTGTGGGCAGAGGACCGGGAGACGGCCATCGCGCGGATGCTGCGGGCGCTGGATGAATACTACGTGGCGGGGATTAAGACGAACATCAGCTTCTTCCGGCAGATTTTAACGGATGAGCGGTTCCGGCAAGGGTTGTTGCATACCGGTTTTATTGAAGAGTTTTTTGCGCGTCACGTGGCGGAGACGCCGGACGCCGAGGAGACAGAACGGATGGCGGTGGCGGCGCTGGTGGCCGCTCTGCACGCGACTGGCGCAAAGCCGGCGGCAACTGCGGTGGGAGCGCCGGTTTCGAAGTGGCTTTTGGCCGGACGAGCGAGGGAGATGCGATGAAGACGATGGTTGAAGTAGACGGACGCGGTGGCACCCTGCAGTGGGATCGGACCGAGCAAGGGTCCTCCTTTGCCCTGGAGTTGGAGGCGACGGCGGCGCAGACGGGCGTGGCGCGAATCCTGGAAGTGGAACCCGGTATCTATTCGGTTCTGTTGAACGGGCGGAGCTACGAGGCGAAGATTGTTCCGGGCGCGGATGGCGACTGGTATGTGGACGTGGACGGCAGGCACTATGCCATCGGCTTAACGGATCCGCGGGAGCAGGCTCCGGGGGTTCGGGGGCAGAATACGGACGGGCGACAGAACTTGAAAGCGGCGATGCCGGGCAAGGTGGTTCGAGTGCTGGCGGCGGTGGGCGACGAGGTGAGCGAAGGGCAGGGACTGGTGGTGGTGGAAGCGATGAAGATGCAAAACGAACTGAAGGCCCCGCGCGCGGGCACCGTGGTGTTGATGAACGCGCGCGAGGGGATGACGGTTACGGCCGGCGAGATGCTGGCGGCGATCGAATAGTTACGCCAAGCCGCCTTCGCGGGCGAGTTTGAGGGCTTCGATGGCCGCGCCACGGGAGCCGGCGGTGTCGCCGTTAGGCATGACGTAGATGGGGATGTCTACCTGTTCGGTGCGCTGGGTGGGCATTCCTTTGCGAACTTCGTCGAGGAACCATGCCTGGAATTCCTGTTTGGTTTCGAGTGCGCCTCCGCCGATGATGAGGGCGTCGGGGTCGAAGGTATTGATCATCTCGTCGAAGAAGAGGCCGAGGGCGTGAGCCTGGACGCGGAAGATCTCCTTGCACATGGGGTCGCCGGCTTCGGCCAAACCGCGGACACCTTTGGCGGCCTTACCTAAGTCCGGAATCTTGCCGAGCTCATGACCCGGGTATTTGGGCAGGAAATAGGGGAGAAACGTTTTGGCGATAGCGGTGAGGGAGCAGAGGGACTCGAGGTCGCCGATGCGGCCGCAGTTGCATTCTGGATGGATGCCTTCGACGCCGCCGATGGAGGTGAAGGGGATGAGGACGTGGCCTAGTTCGCCGCCAAAGCCTTTGCGACCTTTGACGACGTTGCCTTGCGTGATGACGCCTCCACCGAGGCCGGTGCCGATGATAGCCGAGACCGATGTTTCGGGGCTGTTGGGACCGTAGATGAAGAAGTGACCCCAGAGTGCGGCGGCGTTGCCGTCATTAAGATAGGTGACCGGTTTACCGAGCTTTTTGGCGAGGCCGTCGCGGATGTCGAAGCCGGCCCAATCGGCGTGAACGAAGTTGGTGGAGCCGCGCTCACTAAGGACGCCCGCGGCGCTGGCGGGTCCGGGAGTGTCAAGTCCGACTACGACCACGTCATCGAGGGAGACACCGATCTGGGCAACGGCGATTTCGAGGCCGTCGGCGATCTGCTGCAAACAGATGTCGGGGCCTTCCTTGGCGCGGGCCGGGTGTTCACAAAGCCCTTCGATGAGGAAGTGGCCGTCTCCGTCGACGAACGTATAGTTGATGGCGGTTCCGCCAAGATCGACTCCGGCTACAACGTGCACGGGTGCTCCTTTATCGACTGCAATGGATTCAGACTCAAAGTTCTCAGCATAGCGGATTCACGGCCAGCCACTCCAGATGGAGGTCGAGAAGCGTGCCGAGGGTCGCATCAGACGGCCACTTAATCTTCTTGAGTGCGACCTTGCTAACATAGCTGTCATCAACATTGATCTGCTGGCCCTGGTCCCAGTTGTGCCCCGAAACCCGCAGCCACGCCGCAGCCAGCAAGAACGAGGGGCAGTACTGCGACAAAAAATAGCTTACGCATTTTCTCTTCCTTTATCACGGTCGGCAATGGCTTGGATTTGCGCCGCTTTGATCTGTGCAATCGTGGCGTTGGCGCGGTCCCGATCATGGTCGAAATATTCTGTCGAGCGGGATGGCATCGCCGGCGTTGTAGGGATCACGATCAACGTCATCCTCTTCGTACAAACCCCGGTAGCGGGGCCGATCACGCGGCCCCGCCGTGGGTGGCTTTTCTTCGCGGTCAGTCCGCGGGCGAGA
>JBDTMC010000109.1:0-18722 GCA_039934475.1 Bryobacteraceae bacterium
CTTGTTCCTGCTTCCAGCGAGTCCATTGTTTTGGAAAGAAGCCTGGACATCCAGGGAGGGCAGCAGGGCGCTTTTGTCGCCTTCAATTCCGATCCGGGTGTTCTTGATGTTGAGCCGCGTCTGCTCCATCTCCGGCCGCAATTCTAAAGCTTTCGACACGAGGTCCTGAATCGGCTCGACGGGTTCCTTCTCCGGAATTCGCAGCTGATCGGTGGTTACAATGCGGGCCTCCGCCAGTGTCGGGCTAGCCACACCGGTCCGGCTTAACTGGTTTTTTATGATTGTTTCCTGTTCCAGCACCGAGGTCTCGGCGTTGGTGAGATCCTGCTCCGCCTGGGCTACGTTGGCTTCGGCGCGGACGACTTCGATGGGAGCGATGGTTCCGATCTCTACCTGCTTCTTCTGGTCTTGATAGAACTTCTGCGCGACGGCAAGGGCTTGCTTGCGGACGCGCACGTTTTCAGTGAAGCTCACCAGATCCCAATACAGATTCACGATGGAGGCGGCCGTGGTGATGATCTGCTGCTTGAACACGAGGTCCGTGACACGGAGGTTGTTCTTGGCAATGCGGATATTGCGGTTGTTCACCGCCGGACCAAAGCCTTGCAACAGCCTTTGCGTCAGCTGCAACTGGATGTTACCCTGGCTGACCGGGTTGAGCAGGCTGAACTGGTTGTTGCTGATCACGCCGATATCGTTGTTGATGCCGGCGGCCACCGTGGTCCCTGTGAGGAACTGCTGTTGGAAACCGGTGTTCCACGTGTGTGCATCCGTGGTGAGCGAGGTGGTGCCAGTGGTAACGGTATTCGAGAAGATCGACGTGCGGTGACCCCATTGGTAGAAGCTGAAGATGCCGGGGTCAAGGTTGAGAGGAGCGACACCGGTCTGGGTGATGACCGCACCGCCCGCAGTGGTTGATGTCGTGCTGTTGGAACTGGTGAAATTTGCTCCGCTGCCTGCGCCTGTGGCGCCGCCGGATGCGGTGCTGAGCGCGCTAGTCGCGCCGGTCTGCACGGTGGTGGGCACGCCGCGAAGCAAACCGCCCGCCTTGGCGCGCAACAAATCAATATCCGCGATCTGCGGATTGTAACGGGCAATCTCGATATCGAGATTGTTCTCCAGCGCCAGGGCGATCGCATCCTGCAGGGATAGGTAGATGCGCCCTGCCCGGAGCAGCGATTCCAGGCGCGATGAATTGCCTAGCCTGACTGGCGCAAAATCCGGAGCGCGGTACCGCGACGTCATTCGGCTGAAAAAGCCTCCCGTCTCCAATGTAGTGGGCCGCGCCCCGGGCACCTCCTCCCGTTGCTGCGCCCAAGTCACTGGCGCCACAGTCAGCAGCACGCACAACATCGCCAATACCGATCGAACGTTCTTCATGATTCCTTCCAATACCCACCCATCGTAACCTACACCTTTATCGCACGCCCCCTGCCATTGGACAAAAGGCTGTAAAGAGCTGATAGAACGCAGTTTGGCCACGTTCAACGATACCTCGCGCTGTCCGATTCCGGGACGCCGCAAACCGCTCGCGGACAATGCCTGCGCTAGTATGTGGTTGTGACAAATCCATCCCAAAGCGTTTTGGACCTGTTCACCGAAACCGGCGCCTACCTGCGCGGCCACTTCCGGCTGACCAGCGGCTTGCACAGTGGCGAGTACTTGCAGTGCGCCAAAGTGCTGCGGTTCCCGGTGCACGCCGAAAGCCTCGGCCGGAGCCTCGCGGAGGGCCTTTCCTCCCTCGCGGCCGGCCCTATTGATGTGGTGGTTTCGCCTGCCATGGGCGGCATTATTATCGGCCACGAAGCCGCCCGCGCGCTGAGTGTTCCTTTTCTTTTCACGGAGCGCGACCCAGGCAGCGGCAAGATGGTATTGCGGCGCGGGTTCACCCTCGATACAGGCCAGACCGCCGTAGTTGTTGAAGATGTTATCACCACCGGCGGGAGTACTCGCGAAGTGATCGAGTTGCTGGCGCAGGCGGGTGTACGCGTCCTCGCGGCCGGCTCCATTATCGACCGCAGCGGAGGGGACGCCGATGTGGGTGTTGCCCGGGTGGCGCTGGCGACGCTTCATCCCGAAACGTGGAATCCGGAAGGCTGTCCGCTGTGCGCCCAGGGCGTGGCCATTCAGAAGCCCGGGTCCCGGGTGGTGCCCACTGCTTGAATATCGCCCATGAGGCGCATCAAACTCACCATCACCTACGACGGGACTCACTTCCACGGGTGGCAGGTCCAATTGGCGCTGCCCACTATCCAGGCCACTTTGGAGGCGGTGTTCAGCCGGATTGAAGGGAAGCCCGTACACGTTGCCGGATCGGGCCGGACGGATGCAGGCGTGCACGCCTTGGCCCAGGTGGCCGCCGTCAGCCTCGCCAACCCGATACCACTGCCAAACCTGCTGAAGGCAGTGAACCGCCTGCTGCCGCCCGACATTCGCCTCCTGGACGCGCAAGAGATGGCGCCAGGCTTCCATCCGCGTTTCGACGCCGTCGCTAAGACTTACGAGTACCGGATCTGCTGCGCGGAAGTCGTCTCGCCGTTTGAGCGGCGTTATTGTAAGCACCATCCCTATCCCCTGAACGAATCGAAAATGTCAGACATTGCGCCTTTGCTTGAGGGGGAGCACGACTTCCGCGCTTTTGCGGCAGCCGATGACAAGTACCTGACGGGCGAACCCCTGGTGCGTACGATCTTCCACTCCGCGTTGGAACGGGAGGGGGATGTATTGCTCTACAGGGTTCGCGGTAGCGGGTTCTTAAAACATATGGTGCGCAATGTGATCGGGACGTTACTGGAGGTGGGAAAAGGAAATTTGGGACCTGCCGGAGTGGGGGAACTTCTGCGTTCGGGAACTCGCCTGCGGGCAGGCCCCACCGCCCCTGCGCAGGGGTTGTTTCTGATTCGCGTGGACTACTAATTCACCCAACGGTCGTCGGAATCGCGCTTCCGCAGGTAAACCTGAAACTTGCGTTTGGCACGCTCGATTCTCCAGCGCTCATACTGCCGTTGGATAGGCCCAAAGAGGTCCATGCGACCCACTTTACGGCCGCCCATATTTCGCACGAAGAGGTAGCCAAAGAGCAGACCGCCGAGGTGGGCCACGTGGCTAACTGTGCCGCCACCGGCATTCAGCGAACTGAGGAACGACATGGCGCCGAGGATCAGTACGAAGTATTTCGCGCGAATCGGGAAGAGGATAAAGATAATGGTGGTTTCCGGGAACAACATGGCGAACGCCATCATCAATCCGTAAATCGCGCCCGACGCGCCAATGGTGGGAGTGTCCGGTGTCCCGTACAGGTAATTACCGGCTACCACACACAATCCCGCCCCAATTCCGCAAAAGAAATAGAACTGCAGAAAGCGTTTAGTGCCCCAGGTCCGTTCCAGGTCTGAGCCGAACATCCACAACGACAGCATATTGAAGAGGATGTGGCTGAAACCGCCATGCAGGAAGAGATAGGTGACCAGTTGCCAGACGGCAAAATAGTTCACCACTACGCTCGGGATCAGTTGCAGCGGATAGAAAAGGCCGGCTAATCCCCGCGGCGCCAGGTAGTACACCACGAAAATGGCGACGTTCGAAATCAGCAGCCATTTCACGCCGGGTGGAATGCTGCCTGAGTAGGAAAACCCGCTGGATCTGGCACGATACGAGTAGGCCATGGGTTTGCTGTAACGCTTGCCTTCAGCATATCAGATGTTGCGGATTTTACCGGGAAGGGTTCGTTGGATTACCGTAGCGGGAAAGCGCGACAGCGAGGGCTTGAAGTCCAATGCTGACGGCGAACCAGATCTGCCAGTGGGAGAAGAGTCCCGCGGCAATGGGAAATTGGCCGGTAATGGACATGTCGGTCCCGATCCGCCACAGCGCGAGCGCACCGGCCATGAGAGCGGCTGGGGTTAGAACGCCGGCGGCAACGAGGGCTGCCTGCTGGTTCTTCCGCCGTTTCCTGCTGACTTTGGGACCATGCTTGAGGCGGAGAACTACTCTCATCCTTGTGTCTTCAAAAATCCCAGTCTATCAGCAATTGCGATAGAGTGATTTGTTGGCGCCGGCTTCATTCCGGCCGCGAAACAGGGAGAACAATACATGCGTAAAATCAGAACCGCCGTCATCGGCGCCGGCTTCATGGGAAAGGTTCATGCCGAGGGCATTCGGCGGCTGGGAAACGTGGAGATTGTCGCAGTCGCGGCGGTAAACGAGGAGGAGGCGAAGCGCTTCGGAGACTCCATTTGTGTCGAAAACACAACCGCCGACTATATGAAGGTGGTGAACGATCCCACCATCGAAGCGGTGCACGTCTGCACTCCCAACGCCCTCCACTATCCGGTGTCGAGGGCGGCGATGCTGGCCGGCAAACACGTGCTGTGTGAGAAGCCGCTGGCGATGTCGGCGGCCGAGGCTCGTGACATGGTGAAAATCGCGGCTGAAAAAGGCGTTGTCAACTGCGTCAACCACAACCTTCGCTACTACCCCGTGGTGCAGCACATTCGGCGCATGGTGCAGAAGGGCGAACTGGGTGACATTCTCGTCGTTCAAGGCACGTACTCGCAGGATTGGCTGCTCTACGAGACCGACTACAACTGGCGCCTGGACCGCAAAGACAACGGTCCGTTGCGCGTGATGGGCGACATTGGCTCGCACTGGATGGATATGATCCAGCACCTGACCGGCCTGCCGATCACTGCTCTCTGCGCCGACCTCGCTACGTTCCACAAGACCCGCAAGCGGCCGAAGGTCGCGATTGAGACGTTTGCCGGAAAGACGCTCAGCCCCGACGATTACGAAGAGGTGGCCATCGACACCGACGATTTCGGCGCGGTGTTGATACACATGGGCGATCGCGCGCGCGGCGCCTTCACTGTGAGCCAGGTTTCGGCCGGCTGCAAGAATCGCTTCCAGGTGGAGATCTACGGGACCAAGATGGGTGTCCAGTGGAACCAGGAGCGCCCCGACGAACTGTGGCTGGGCCACCGCAACAGCCCGAACCAGATCATCCTCAAAGATCCGTCGCTATTGCACAAGGAAGCGGCCGGCTTTGCCGATCTGCCTGGCGGTCACAGCGAAGGCTATGACGATGCCCACAAGCAGGTGTATCGCCGGTTCTATTGCAAGATTGCCGATCCTTCCGCGGAGATCGACTTCCCGACGTTTGCCGATGGTCTGCGCGGCATGGAGTTGTTGGAGAAGGTGCTCGAGAGCGTGGACCGCAATGGTTGGGTGAAGACGGGCCTGTAGGTTTAAGTATTCGGCGTGCGGGCCACTTCGTTAGTGGCCTGCACGCGCAGTGCGATCCTCCAGAAGTCGCGCCGTCAATTCCTCCATCCGCTCGACCGTGAAATCGGGCGGCTCGCCGGAAAACGTATCGGGCTGGAATCCAAATAAAACGCCGCAACAGGATACGCCGGCGTTGCGGGCGGTCCTCACGTCAACGGCGCTATCGCCCACCATCATCGTCTGGTGCGGGGGCACGCCCGCCTCCGACATCAACGCGAGAATTCCTATCGGGTCGGGTTTCTTCTGCTCGAAACTGTTTCCGCCGTAAACCTGGAAGAAGTGGCTGGCCACGCCAAGGCCCTCCAGAATCGCTTTGCTGATCTTCACCGGCTTGTTGGTCAATACGGCGAGTTTCACGTTGTCTGCGCTCAACTGGAGGAGCGCCTCACGGACACCCGGGTAAAGCACCGTGTAATCGAGCTTGTGGTCGTGATAGTAGGCGAGGAAGAACTCCAGCCCTCGCTGCACGTCCGCGTCGCTTGCCTCCGGACCAAGGCTGCGGCGCAACAATACGGGCGCGCCGTTGCCCACGTAGGTGGAGATTAGATCATGCGAGAGCTCAGGCAGTTCCATATGGCGCCGCGTCGCGTTCACTGCGTGCGCAAGGTCCAGCTTGGAATCAATCAAGGTTCCATCCAGGTCGAAAATGACGAGATCCATTCCTTCCAGCATGCAACAGGTTAGAACTGGCTTGTTGGTGGCTTCTGGTGGGCGCCACCGAAAGTGTCTGTCCAAGCCTTCTTTACGCGGTCGTAGCTGTCGCGATATCCCTCCCGCAATTCGCGGGGCGCGATGGTCGACAATACGGACGCCGCATCCACTATGTAAGGCGCGATTCTGGAGTTCAGTACGGATTGTGGCGGCGGGTGAGCTGAGAAAGCCATCAGAATCAGGATCACGACGATTGAGACCAGCACGCCTCGAAGCATCCCGAACGCTCCCCCCAGTAATCGGTCCAGCCACCCCAGGCCGACCCATTTAAACAATTTGGCAAGGAGCATGGACACCAGCGCGCCGATGATGAGAATGCCCCCAAAGATCATCATGAACCCGAGTACATTCGATACAGAGCGCGAACTGACGTACTCCTGGAAGAACACTCCCACGCTGCCATAAAACCAGATGGCGAGAAGCAGGGCGAGGATTGTCGCCACCATTCCCACCACCAATCGCGCCATGCCGCGAGCGAACCCTGAAAACACCGAAGACGCGATGATCAGAATCAAAACGATGTCGAGCCAGTTCACAGATTCCTTCCGGTCAGCAGACGGTACGCTTCCTTGTATTTCTCCGCGGTGCGCTGCGCCACTTCATCGGGAAGAGACGGAGCCGGTGGCTGTTTGTTCCAACGAATCTCTTCAAGGTAGTCACGTACGTACTGTTTGTCGAACGACGGCTGCGCGCCTCCCGGCTTGTACTGGTCTTTAGGCCAAAAACGAGAGGAGTCCGGCGTGAGGGCTTCATCAGCGAGGGTGAGCGTCTCGCCTACGTACCCGAATTCGAACTTCGTGTCGGCGAGGATGATGCCGCGCGAATCGGCGTACGCGGCGGCCTTGGCGTAGATGGCCAGGGTGAGCTGCCGCAAGCGGGCAGCGACGTCCTCTCCGACGCGGCTCGCCACTTCGTCGAAGGCGATGTTTTCGTCGTGTCCGCTGGTCGCCTTGCTCGCCGGCGTGTAGAGCGGTTCGGGCAGGCGGTCGCTCTCCACCATGCCGGCCGGCAGCGCGATACCGCATACCGCACCTGTGGCGCGATAGTCCTTCCACCCGGAGCCCGAGAGATAGCCGCGGGCGACGCATTCCACATCGATCATGCGGGCACGATGGACCAGCATCGAGCGGCCTTCCAACTGCGCTTCGTGCTTTTGCAGGGGCGAAGGATAGTCGGCGACCTTGGCCGAGATGATGTGGTTCGGCACAATGTCGCGCAGATAGTCGAACCAGAAAAGGGAGATCTGGGTCAGCACGCGGCCTTTGTCGGGAATTCCGGTGCCGAGGATGTAGTCAAATGCGGAGATGCGATCGCTGGCGACGATCAGCAGCCGCTCTTCATCGATAGAGTAGATGTCGCGGACTTTGCCGCGGCCCACGAGTTGATATTCAGGAATGTCGGATTGTAGAAGAACAGTAGATGTCATAGGCAGACCCGCACGGCGCGGGCCTCCAATTCTCCGCCTAAGCGGTTTAAGAGGTCACGGTCAATAAGACGCTGTATTTGCTCGAACAGATCATTCTCCTCACGACGGACGTGCCGGCGCAAGAGGGCCGCCGAGTCGAGGAGAAGGGAAGCGCTTGGCGTAGTGCGAAGATCGTGCACCATACGCTCGAATTCGCGGTGCTCCGCCGTCAGTTCATCGGCAAGAGCCGTGAGCCCACAGCCGCGCGCGGCAGGAAACAACAACTCTTCCTCCAGCGCGAAGTGATTGGTGAGCTCGATCTCATAGCGGTCGATCGTCTTCTGCGACTGCAGCGCCACGTTACGGTCGCTGCGGTCTGACCTCAGGGACCTCTCAATGAGCACACACAGCGCCAGGGCATTGTGGTGCTGGTGAGAAAGCGGGATCAGAGCGGGATCGCGAAGCATCCTCTTACTGGTATCACGTCCCGAGGTATGATGAGTGCCTGATGAATTGGAATGACGCCGCCGAAGATCTCCTGAATGCGATTCTGGCCCGAACCCCGCGGCCGGATCGAGAACGCGCCGAAGAGAATCTGCGCGAAACCGCTGAGTTTATGGCCGAAGAACAAGGACTCGCCAGGGTCGGCGTCGAGACTTTCATTGCCGCCTGGGTTCGTTCGACGCCGGGAGCCATCCGGCCGGATCTTCCCCGCCAGATGGAAACGCTGGGACTCGACCCCAACGAATATAGTCATCTCTTCGAATAGACGGCTTCGCCGCCCGGCGTTACGCTGTAGTGATGCGTACGTCTGCTGCTATTGTGGCCGCGCTTCTCGCCGCGGCCCCCTCGTTATTCGGCCAGCAACCCACCGTCGCCGAAGCCCGCGCCTTTCTTCAGAAAGCCGAAGCGCGCCTGCTGGATCTTTCCATCAAGGGCAGCCGGGCGTCATGGGTTCAATCCACCTACATCACCCCCGACACGGAAATAATGGCCGCGGAAGCCAATGAAAAGCTGGCCGCCGCCAACGCGGAGTTAGCCAAACAAGCGGCGCGCTTCAATGGCGTCAAGCTGCCCTCAGACCTGGCGCGTAAAATGATGCTGCTGCGCGTGGGGATCACCCTGCCTGCACCGAAGGATCCGAAGTTGAGCCAGGAGCTGTCGAGCCTGGTTACGGGCCTTGAGAGCGCCTATGGCCGCGGTAAGTACTGCCCTGACGGCGACAAATCGAAGTGCCTCGATCTGGAAGAGATCACGAAGATCACGGCCACCAGCCGCGATCCGCAGCAACTGCTGGACGTCTGGAAGGGCTGGCGCACCATCGCACCGCCGATGCGCAAGGACTACACGCGGTTTGTCGAGATTTCCAATCAGGGTGCGCGCGAACTGGGATTCAAAGATACTGGCGCGCTGTGGCGGTCGCGTTACGACATGGCTCCGGACGAGTTCTCGCGCGAGGTGGATCGCCTGTGGGATCAGGTGAAGCCGCTGTACGTTTCGCTCCACGCGTATGTGCGGCGCAAGCTACGCGAGAAGTATGGGCCCGATGTGGTTCCTGCCGATGGGCCGATTCCGGCGCACTTGCTGGGAAATCCTTGGGCTCAGACGTGGGATAACATTTATCCGCTGGTTGCTCCGCCAAACGCCGACCCCGGCGTGGACCTCACGAAAATCCTCAAAGATCGCGAGACCGAACCGTTGCGGATGGTCCGCTATGGCGAGTCTTTCTTTACGTCTCTCGGGTTTGCTCCGCTGCCGAAGACGTTTTGGGAGAGGTCTCTTTTCGTCAAGCCGGCTGACCGCGAAGTGGTCTGTCATGCAAGTGCTTGGGACGTGGACGCGGTGGATGATCTGCGCGTGAAGATGTGTATCGATATCACTGAAGAAGACTTCACGACCATCCATCACGAACTGGGGCACAACTTCTATCAACGCGCTTACAACACTCAGCCGATGTTGTTTCGCGACAGCGCCAACGATGGTTTCCATGAGGCCGTGGGTGACACGATCGCGCTCTCCATCACGCCGGAATATCTGGTTAAGTTGGGCTTCCTCGATCAGCCGACCGATCAATCGAAGGACATCGGTTTGCTGATGCAACGCGCGCTGGACAAAGTGGCCTTTCTGCCGTTTGGCCTGCTGATCGATGAGTGGCGCTGGAAGGTCTTCTCCGGCGAGATTCCGCCTTCGAAATACAACGAAGCGTGGTGGGAGTTGAGGAAGAAGTATCAGGGGATTGCGGCGCCTGTGGCACGCTCCGAAGCGGACTTCGATGCTGGCGCGAAGTATCACGTTCCGGCCAACGTTCCTTACGCTCGCTATTTTCTGGCCGACATCCTTCAGTTCCAGTTCCACCGCGCGCTGGCCAAGACCGCCGGTTGTAAGGACCCGCTGCACCGCTGCTCGATCTATGAGAACAAGGAAGCGGGGAGACGATTGAGTGAGATGCTCGCCATGGGCGTGAGCAAGCCGTGGCCCGACGCGCTCTACGCTCTCACCGGGCAGCGGCAGATGGATGCCACGGCCATCGTCGACTACTTCGCGCCGTTGCAGAAATGGTTGGATGAGCAGAATCAGGGCTCGCCTGTGGGCTGGTAGCGGCTCGGGCCGCGGCCCATGACGCTACGTAAATCGCCGCCGCGACCAGCGTAAGGTAACGGAAGCCGATTAGCAGGGAGCATGTCTCCATCAGCCCGCCGAGAATTGCTCCGGCCGTATTGTAGGCAATGGCTTCGTCGGGCTTTGGAACTCCGCGGAACAGGATGGCAAAAATCACTCCGGCAAAGAAAACCGGCGAGAGGACCAACAGCCCCGCAGCGATTCCCTGAATTGCAAGCGGAAGTCCGAGCAGACTGCTGAGTGGGACTGCGACGTTAAATAGGAGCGCGGCCAGCAGGCCTGAATAATAAGGCGTGAGACTGCTTGGCTGGAGTTTCAAAACACAAAGATTCGCTGCCAGGATCAGCAGCAGGATCGCAGAAAACACAGCCGTGTTCACTACCCAGGTGCTGCCGTAGACGAGGGCCATCTCAACTATGGCTTTCGTCTCCAATAGCATGAAACCTGCGCCCAGCAGCATCATTGAAAGTTGGGACGGGCCGGGCGCCAGGTGTGCCGGCCGGGCAACCAGCCAGAGCAGAAGCAGCGCGATCGCACCAATCACTGCCATACCCCGCCAGGACAGATTCGGGATCATTGGCCTGCGCAGATAGAGGAAAGGCCAGGAATCGGTTGCTACCCGCACATCCGCAGGCAGCTCAACCTTTGCCGGCGCGAGACGCCAAGCGTCGGTGTTCTCACTTGAGCCAAATCCATCGGCGCTGTTCGGTCCAGGGGCGACTCCCTTTGGCATGAAGTAGGAGCCGCTCTCCAGAAAACGGCGCTTCACAGCTTCGCTTCTCGATCCGCAAAGGAATAGCGTGAATCCGTCGGCCTTTTCGTTCGCCAAAATTTCCGTCTTGAAGGGCAGCGTAAGAACCACGGGTTCCTGTGTAAACGTCTGACTGAGCGTTTTGGCAAGGCGCGATACGATCCAGCCCTGACGAAAATAGTTGTACATCACAAAGAGGCCGTCCGGCTTCAGATGGTTTCGCACGTCAGTGAAGCTGTCGTTAGTAAAGAGGTAGCTTTCCAGCCGAATGTCACTGACGCTGCTGTGCAGCACCAGGGAATCGATGAGTGCGAAGACGATAAGATCGTACTTTCTGGGGGTGGACCGAAGAAAATTGCGGCCATCGCCGAGATGAACAGTGACACGGGCATCCTGATAGGGATGGTCCGGGTGGTCCCGCATTCCAAGGGACTGGATCACCGGGTCGATTTCCACTGCGTCGATATGAGCGTCAGCCGCTGCCCATTGCAGCGCCCGGCTGACATCGTTGCCTGAGCCTGCCCCGATAATCAAGATGTCGCGGAATGAGTTATGCCCACTGTCCCGGTTGAGCAGATACGGAATTGCATAAGCGGGAAAGGTCTCTCTCCGGCTGACCATGTTCTGATGTCCCAGCAGATTGACCACGATCGCCTTCGACGAGTCGGAATAGTTGATCCGGTAATAAGGGGACCAGAATTCCAATGGGAATTTCGCACGGATCACTCCGAGTTGCAACGAGTCCGAAGCGATTAACAGCAGCGGCACAAGAGCAAGGCTCCCGGCGGCCCACCAACTGCGGGGAGTCTGCCTCATGAGAAAGTACAAGATCCCCGCTGCCGCCAGCGAGAACCACCAGACCGGGGAGAGCCACCAGGAGCAGAGTTGGAAGAAGAGAACGCCGGCAAGGCTGCCGCCGATGTTGATCATGTAGGCGGTGATGGAGTTGGGTAGCGAGGCAAAGCTACGGCCCAACAATTGGCCGATCCCCACCATGGTAAGCGCGACGAGAACAAAGAACACGCCCACAACGATTTCCATGGGTACCGCGAACGACGCCACATCGCTGATTCGGGCTTCGGTTCCGAAGTAGACCATTTGCGGTGACGCTTTGTTGCCACCCACATCGATCACATCCTGCAGCGCCAACCTGACCCATTCCATAGCCGAGCCCATCGCCACACCAAGAGCCAGAAGAAAGGATGTCAGCGGCAAGTAGTTGAGTCGGCGGCGAGCCACCAAACATCCCAGCGAGAGGCCGAGAAAAGACGCAAGTAGAACCGTGTTTGTGAAGAAGGTAAGGAACAGGACTTCGGCCGGGAGCCAGCGTATGAACGCCAGTTCGAGAAAGAGGAACAGAGCGCTTACCGTGAACAGATCTATCTCGCGGCTATGAGCGCCCCGAATGCCTGAACCACTCATGGTGCTCATAATATCCGAATTCAGCGCGGCAAACGGTGCGCTTCCATCAAAATGTTTCCTTGGAGTCTGCCAAGCGCGGCGGCACCCGATGACTGCGGATCAAAATGGTCGCGGAGAATCGATTCGGCACGAACGATCGCCTGGAGCGCCGACTGGATGTGGCCCGCCTCCAGTTCGAGGCGCGAAAGGCTTCGCAGCGCCTGGCCGGCGGTGCGGCTTTGGGGGCCAAATAGCTCCGTCGCACTCCTGACCACAGATTCGATCTCAGTAATGCCGCCCTTCGGATCACCTGCGGCCGCCATCGCTTCTCCCAAAGCAATACGCGCCTTGAGCACGTTAGGGTGGTCAGGCTGGCCTCCGTAAGCATCAAGCCCGCGGCGGCGTGCCTGCCTTGCCGTCTCGAGTCCTACAGTTATTTTTCCGCCTGCGACCTGAGCGCGGCTGAGCATAACCTGCGCCAGCACCGCCTGGTTGTGATTGGCGCCCAGCCGGGTGACAGCGATTCGCAGCGCTTCCCCGGCGGAGGCTTCGGCTTCTTCCGCGTTACCCGCGTCGAGGGCAACCTCGCTTGTGGCACGAACGGCGGCCGCGAGGTCTTCCGGTAGCGTTTGGGGAGCCTCTTTCATGTCATGGAGAAGAGGTCCCAATTCGGCACGTGCTTCCGCTGTCCGTCCGCGGAAGATATGTACCCAGGCGCGAAGCATGCGCGCCCGCAGCACTTGCGGATGAGATGCTCTGATTTGCCTCATATCGCTCGCCACTCTCGCGAGGGCTGCCTCCGCGCCCTGCGTATCTTCCAGACTGAGGAGGCTCGCTCCCAACAGGTTCATCATCTCCACGCGAGTTTCCGGGTCCATATTGGGCAGGCCCTGAATGCGGGTTTGGGAGCGTTTGAGGAGGTCGAGCGCAGTGAGGGGTTTGCCCGCCCAATAAGAGTGCGAGTCAATGAGGATGGAGATGAGGAATCGCTTCGCGGTTTCGGCGCGTTTCTGCTGGGCGAAGGCTTCCCGCGCCTGCCAGGTTACCAGCGCGGCGCCGGCTACCAATAGGAAAAGGATGACCGATGCCGCGGTCATTGAAACTCTGTTTCGACGTACGAACTTCGATAGCCGGTACGACGCGCTGTCGCGTTGCGCACGGACTGGGTGATGGTCCAGATACCGCTGGATATCTTCCGCCAGGGCATCGACCGATGGGTAGCGGTCCTCGGGCCTTTTCTTGAGTGACTTAAGGATGATGGTATCGAGGTCGCCGCGGAGAGCGCGAACCAGCGTCTTGCCTGCGGCCAGCGCGCTCGGAGGATCCGGGTCGACAGTCAGAATGGCCTCTTCCAATCCGCCCCGGGTTCCGTGCCTGCGCCGGTGCGGGCGCGCCCCGGCCAGCAACTCATAGAGCACTACTCCGAGAGAGTAGACATCGGAGGCGACCGTGACCGGCGTACCGGTGATCTGTTCCGGCGAGGCATAGTCAAGCGTTAGCGCCCGGCCTGCGTTTCGGGTGATCTCCGTCTCTCGGCTTTCGCCGTCGTCCAGAATCTTGGCGATGCCGAAATCGAGCAAGCGAACCTGACCTTCGGCAGTGACCAGAATATTTGATGGTTTCAGGTCACGGTGGACTACCAGCCGCGCGTGCGCGTGTGCCACGGCGCCCGTCACCTGGAGAAACAAGGCGAGGCGAGATCTGATATCCAGATGGCGCGTACGGCAGTACTCGTCGATATGTTCTCCCTCCACATATTCCAGGGCGAGGTAGGTTTGCCCGCTGGGCGTGACACCGGCATCCAACAAACTGGCGATGTTGGGGTGATTGAGCGTGGCGAGAATCTTGCGCTCACGGTGGATTCGTTCGGCGAGGCCAAAACGGCGGGGTGCTTCGTGCGGAAGCTTCAGCGCCGCCGGACGTCCCAGGAGCCCGTCCGCTCTCTCGGCCAACCAAACCGACGCCATGCCCCCTTCACCAAGTGGCCGCACCATCCGCCACGGGCCGACGGTATCGCCGGCCGCGACCTGTTCCAACAGCGGAAGGTCCTCCAGAAAGCCGTTGGCGGCCACTTTGGCAGCGCGGTCGAGCAGCCGTCGAAGCAGCGGCTTGAGGGGGCCATGTTCCGCGGACAGTTCAGACAACCAATGCCCGCGTGCCTCCGGAGGCAGGTCCAGCGCTTCGTCGAGTAGACGATTGACTTCGGACCAGCTTTCCGGAGGCACTTGGAACCTGCTCACGATGTTTCCTAGTCGACTACCTGCCAGCCTAACTTCTTCGTGGGCACGCAGAGAGAGTCCGTGAAGGCAGTGTGGATTTGAAAGTTGCCGAATTGATTGTGGAGACCGACGTCACGGGCGAAGGCCACCCGGTTCATCGTGTAACAAGTAAGGTGATCGTCGGGATTGGTGATCGGGGTGACGATACCGTTGTGCGTCTTCTGTACCGGGTTACAGAACAGGTAAGGAGTCATCACCTTGTGCTTGGAGGCGAAAAACTGATCTTTCAGTCCTACCTGCGCGTTGACCGCCGGGCCGCCGGCAGCGTAGCAACTGAAGTGATTGATGTCTTGTGGTGGGGCGTGCGGATCCTTCTGGGTTGGAACGGCCAGAAAACGAGCGTCCTGTGTGGTCAGAGTCTGATCGCCAAACTGGTTGCGGATCTTGACCTGCCGGGTAACCAGCGGCTGCACGCTAGTGGCGTGCAATACCAGGTGATCGTCGGGCTTTACGATGTCGGTGACCGTGCCGTTGTGGTGTTTCACCGTGGGATTGCAGAGCCGGGCGATTTTTCCGATGACGGCGGGGTTTGTACCAAACTGATCTTGTAACAACACCTGCGCCGGCGCCACATCGGACGCCTGCGACGGGTAGTAGCACTTGAAGTGATCGATCTGGAACGGTTGTTGAGCGAATGCGGCGAAGCTGGCGAATGCGAGAACGCCGAGTAAACTGAGAGCGGTTTTCATTGTCTTGATGCTCCTCTTACGTTGTGTTTGGGACCGGTAAGCGTTTTGCGCTTCCGTCCTCTGCTGGAGATCACGAAATCCAGTGTCAGAACCGGACATCGTCTTCAAGAAAACTTCAGCTCAACGCCTGGGCCAGCCACAGCCGCGCTTTTTCCCAGTCCCGGCGTACGGTTCGTTCCGTAACGCCAAGCGCCTCGGCGATTTCGGCCTCGGTCATGCCGGCGAAATACCGCATTTCCACCACTTGTACCATCCGTTGGTCGTATTGTTCGAGCTCGTCAAGGGCTTGGTGTACGCGGAGGATCTCCTCGTCGCCCCTGATTGCCCCTACCCCTGCTTCGCTGCTCAAGGTAACTCGTGCGCCTCCGTCGTTCCGTGCCGCACGCCGCCGCCGGACGACGTCGACAACCACGGAACGCATGGCGCGCCCGGCATAACTCAGGAGATGGACGCGATCCTTGAGGTGGAGCGTTCCGGTTGAAGCCAGGCGCAGATAGGATTCGTGGACAAGGCTGGTGGTATCGAGCAAAGTGTTGGGGCCAGAGGCGCGCAGCCGGGAACGCGCGAGCTTGCGAAGATCGCAATAACTTGCGGCGAATAGCGACTCCATCGCACTATCATTTGCGGCCTGCCATTCGCGTGTTGGAGATTCCTCAGTCATCGCATCATTGGTGAAACACGAGGCGATAACGTTTCTCTCGGTTCCCAAACCGTGTAAAATGGGGCAACTTCGCTCTGGAGGGCGCTCCTTGCAAAAACGCTGGGTTGCACTGTTGGCCATCACGATTCCGGTGCTGGTGCTGGCAGCGGAGTCTACTTCGCCGTTCAAGCCATACCAGCTGCGCTGGTGGGCAATCCAGGCGGTTGTGAAGCCAGCGGTTCCTGCTGTTAAGGATGCGGCTGCGGTTCGCAATCCCATTGATGCTTTTGTGTTGGCGAAGCTACAAGAGAAAGGTCTCTCCCTCTCGCCGGAAGCAAACAAGCGAGTGCTGTTGCGCCGCGTCAGTGTAGATCTGATCGGACTGCCGCCGACCCCGGAAGAGGCGCAGGACTTTCTTGCAGACAACTCGCCGCAGGCGTACGAGAAGGTGGTGGACCGATTGCTGGCGTCACCTCGCTACGGCGAGCGGTGGGCGAGGCACTGGCTGGATGTGGCCCGCTATGCCGACAGTGAAGGCTTCAAGGCGGATGAGACTCGCCCCAACATCTGGCGCTATCGCGACTATGTCATTCGCGCGTTGAATGAAGACAAGCCCTACGACCGTTTTGTGAAAGAGCAACTCGCCGGCGATGAGCTATATCCCGGTGATCGCGACGCCATTATTGCTACTGGTTTCAATCGGCACTTCCCCGATGAAAGCAATGCGGCTAACATCATGAACCGCCGCCAGGAATTGCTAAACGACATCACCGATACGGTGGGCGTGGCGTTTCTGGGTGTGACGGTTGGCTGTGCTCGTTGCCACGATCACAAGTTTGATCCGATTTTGCAGAAGGATTACTACCGCCTGCAGGCTTTCTTCGCCAATACCCGGATTGAGGATGACCTGATTGTGGACCCGCCCGGCGAGCAGGAAAAATGGAAGCGGCAGAACGCGGAGTGGGAAGCACAAACCGCTTCGATCCGCGCGAGCATCAATGCGCTGATTAAGCACGCCTACGATGCGTTCTATGCGGAACGTCTGGCACGGTTTCCGGAGGAGATTCAGGCGACGATCAAAATGACGGCCGCGGAACGCACTCCGTATCAGTGGCAGATGTACCGCAAGGCCATTCCCCAGGTGACCTTTACGGAGGAAGAGATCGCCGGCAAGTTACACGATCAGGAGGATGCTCGTTATCAGGAATTGAAGCAGCAGTTGGCGGCGTTCGACGCCAGTAAGCCTGCTCCGCTGGCGATGGCTCAAGTGATGGTGGATGACTCGGCCCAATCGCCGCCCACTTACGTGTTGCGCGGCGGTGCGTGGGACGCTCCGCTCGATGCGGTGGAGCCAGGTTTCTTTTCCATTCTCGACGCGAAGCCTGCTCCCGTTGCCAAGCCGGCGGCAAACAACTCCACGGGACGTCGGAGCGCGCTGGCGCAATGGATCGCCAGTCCGTCAAATCCCCTTACGGCGCGGGTCGCCGTGAACCGGATTTGGCACTATCACTTCGGTCACGGAATCGTAGGAACGCCCGGAGACTTCGGCGCAACAGGCGATCGCCCAACGCATCCCGAGCTGCTGAACTGGCTGGCCGCTACGTTTGTGGAACAGGGCTGGAGCCAGAAGAAACTCCACCGCATGATCGTGTTGTCAAAGACATACCGCCAAGCCTCAAACGCCAGCGAGAGTGCACTCGAGGCCGACCCAGATGACAAACTGCTGTCGCGTTTCCCGCGCCGCCGTCTGGAGGGCGAGGTGATTCGAGATTCGGCGCTGGCGGTGTCCGGCTTGTTGAACTTTAAGGAAGGCGGCCCCGGTGTGTTTCCGCCTCGCCCGATGGACAAATCGAGTTACCGCACCTGGAAGGCGAACGAGGATCCGGCCGAGGCGAATCGACGCAGCGTGTACGTCTTTGTGCGGCGCAACGCACGTTACCCGCTATTTGAAGCCTTCGACATGCCCGATACGCACGAGAGTTGTTCGCGGCGTCAGCAAACCGTCTCAGTGACGCAGACGTTGAACCTGCTCAACGATCAGATGGTGTTGGACTGGGCCAAAGCCTTTGCACAGCGCGTCCGCAACGATGCCGGAATGCCGGCCACCGCTCAGATCGAACGCAGTTTTCGGCTCGCCTATTGACGCCCGCCCTCAGATCGGGAGATGGCCGCCGCGACCAGGTTTCTGGAGCGGCAGACCTCCATCGCTTCGGCGGACACCGCGCTGGTCGATCTTTGCCACATGCTTTTGAACTCGAATCAATTTCTCTATCTGGACTAGCTCTATGAAGCCTCTGCAACATCACTGGCCCGTTCGCACCCGCCGCGAGTTCTTCTCTCACGCCGGCAGCGGCCTTGCGGGGATGGCGCTGAATGCGATGTTGGCCGAAGGCAAGGAGCCGGTACGCGACCCGATGGAGCCGCGCACCCCACACCATAAACCCACCGCAAAATCCGTCATCTTCCTCTTCATGGAGGGTGGTCCGAGCCATATCGACCTTTTTGACCCGAAGCCCAAACTCTCTGAGTTGCACGGCCAGCCTCTTCCTGCGTCCTTCGGCAAACTCATCACCGCCATGGGTACCGGGAATAACTCGCTGATGGGATCGAAGCGCGAGTGGAAGCAGTATGGACAGAGCGGTACTTGGGTCTCCGACTGGTATCCCAATATCGCCGGCCAAGTTGACGACATCGCCGTCATCCGTTCGTGCTGGGCCGATGGTCTGAATCATGTCGGCTCCGTGTGCCAGATGAATACAGGATCCATCCTCGCTGGGCGGCCGTCACTGGGAGCCTGGGTTACATACGGTTTGGGCAGCGGCAACCGCAACCTGCCCACTTTTGTGGTCGCAGTGGACCAGGGTCTGCCCCTCGGCGGATCGAAGACCTGGTCAGCTGGATTTCTTCCCGGTGTTTACGCCGGGACGTTGCTGCGCCAGGGCGACAC